>JAACFO010000100.1 GCA_009937425.1 Gammaproteobacteria bacterium | reverse complement strand
AATGCTGAAACAAACTTGATCTAGATTAAGAAAGGGCGTTTCAGCAAGAGAACAGGCCTGGAGGGTTAAGGCTGGCGGTGCTGAAAATGGCTCTTATCGCGTCCCTCCGATAGAAGCCGCCCAGAAAAAGGCGCGGCGGTTGGCTAAACCGTCATTTTAGGCTCCATAGGCTATGTCCAGGACCGACCCCTTTGAGACGATCGAGTCTCGCGCTGGTACCCTTGATAAGATCCAGTTAGCTGACGCTCACCAGCTGTACTCGACGGTATATAGATAGCCAGTAAAGGGCACAACTCGGTTACGGCACTCATGACGAAATCTAACTCCAATCTCATCATGATGGTCCCTGCGCTTATGTGCATCCTTATGGGCCAGGTACCAGTTCACGCGGACAGCACGTCGCCACGTTTAGCCGCGTACTATGACCTAAGAATGTTGCTATGCCACCAGACTGCCTATCAATGGAGAGGAGGCAACCACCCGACACCCGTCGCAAACGACGTCATCCAGGTCGGCGTTGGCCGTAATGCTAGCTATGTTTTGACCACATCTGGTCGGCTTCTAACTTGGAGCGGCGCATCAAATGAGAAGCAGCAAATTCTCGATCAGGTCACTTGGTTCGTGGCCGGTCGGACTGGCGTGTTCGCGGCGCGCTCAAACGGGGCCTTAGAGTATGTCGCCAGACCAAAACGCTGGCTCGGAGAAGGCGAAATTGCTCAACCCGAAAGGGTTGGCACCTCTATAGTAACCGCGAGTATCGGTGACAGCGCAGATTATTTCGTAACCCACGACGGCACGCTATTCGTTAAGGGGCTTGCCCATCGGGGTCAGTATGGTGATGGAAAACTGGAACCTTCCGAGACGTTCATCCCTGTGGCAAGCGATGTCGTCGCCATCAAGGCCCACACGGGTCATGCCATATTGCTGAAACAAGATGGCACTGTCATGGGGACCGGCGGCAACATATACGGCCCCCTAGGACGGCACGGCATCGGCGACAAAGCAAACTCGTGGGGCGAAATATTCCAAGAGGCTGTGGCGATAGCGACGGGTTCCAGCCACAGTTTGGCAATAAGCCGAGATGGCTCATTGTGGCGTTGGGGGCGCAATATCGGCCTAGATCCTGAGAAGATATTGGATGATGTCGCTGCAGCGGCAGCCGACCAGAGCGGTAGCATCGCTCTGTTAAACGATAATTCGCTTTGGCAATGGGAACGCGCTAAGCAGCCTAAGCAACACTTTCTGTGCCCGTGATACTGGATATTCTGCAGTCAAAAAGCCAGGGCATTTCAGACGGGTCACGTACCAATCACGAATGACCGTTATCCAGGATCTGATGGTTCGTCAACGGAGGGCGGGCAATGTCCATATTTGGCCGATTTGAGACCATTGCGGCGGCTCGCTTCGAATCCTTTGAATGACCGATCCTGGCGAAAGTAGCCTTTCGACCCATATCGGACCTGACAGTGTCTGTACGGTCGGGTCTGAGCTATTACACTTTAGGGCAGCATCCCCATCATCACAGCAGCGCGTAATCTTCGAGTACTCGGCGCAGATGCGACGCCGATTGGAAATGATGGGTTAGCAGCCCCGCCCGGGTTGCTCCTTCGATGTAGGACGCGGTGTCGTCGATGAACAAAGTCTCATGGGGATTCACCTGAAGGCGTTCGACCAGGCGCAGGAACACCTGAGGGTCCGGCTTACAGGTATCGAATTCACAAGAGAAGTGGGCGCGCTCGCCGAAGATCTCCGCGACCTCGGGGAACACTTTGTGGATGGATTCCTTCAGCAAAGGGCCGTTGTTGGTCAGCAATGACAGGGTGGCATTGCGCTTGACGCGGCGCGCCATGTCCAGCACCTCGTGGTCGGGCTCGATGGAGATCGCTCTTGCTTCCAGCCACTGTTGCGTGCTCAAAGCAGCGCCGATACGTTCGCAGAACAGGCGGTGGTATTCGTCGGCGGTGTAGTGTCCCGCGTCTCCCTCCTCGTCGAATCCCTGCTCCCAGATGACCTCGTTGATATACTCCGCGGCCACTCCAGTCATCTCCGAGAGTCGCGCCAGGCGCTTGTCGAAGTGATAGCGGCACAGAACATCGTCCATGTCGAATATCACGGCCATTGGTTTGTTGCTCATGTGGTCTCCGGCATCGTATTGATTGGTTGCCATGATCCGGGATCCGGTGCCTCGCTGCCAGGTTCTCGAGAAGCGTTTATCATGCCCCGGATTTGACGTGAGCCTGAGGTCGACGGCCCGCCGCCATGCACTACATCGACAGCTATTATCGCAGCACCGTATCGCCGGGTGCCCCACGCCCGGCCCTGGACGCCGACATCGAAACGCAGGTGTGTGTGGTCGGTGGCGGTCTCGCCGGGCTTGCCACGGCCCTGGGGTTGCGCGAACGCGGCGTGAGCGTCGTCGTGCTGGAAAGCAAGCAGGTTGGGTGGGGGGCGTCGGGCCGTAACGGCGGCATTGTCGGCAGCGGCTATTCCCTGCCTCCCGAGCGCCTCATCGCGCGGGTCGGCCTGCAGCAGGCCCGTGAGCTCTATGGATTGACCCGGGACGCGGTGGCCCTGGTGCGCCGGCGTATCGAGCACTACCGGATGGACTGCGGGCCCATCATCGATGGCGGACTCAATGCTTCCTGGTTCAACGACCGGGACGCGGTGCTCCGGGCCCGGGATTTTCTTGCCGAGAACTTCCATGAGCAGCGGGAGTTCTGGCCGCGGGAAAGGCTGCGCCAGGTGTTGCGCACCCGTCGCTATTACGATGGCCTGTTCAGCGAGCGCCGATTTCAATTCCACCCCTTGAACTACAGCCGCGCCATGGCGGCTGCCGCGGAGACGCGCGGCGCGGCGATATTCGAGCAGTGTCCCGTGGAAAAGCTCGAAGTGGATGGCGGGGAACAGGTCGTGCACACAGCCGGCGGCCGGGTCCGGGCTGCCCATGTGGTGATGGCGTGCGGTGGTTATATCAACGGGCTGCACCGTCGACTATCGGCTGCCATCGTACCGGTCGCCACTTACATGATTGCCACCGAGCCCTTTGGCGAGGAAGGCATTCGCAGCGCCATTGATGTGCCCTATGCGATCTCCGATAACCGCTTCTCCAGTGATTACTATCGGGCCCTGGGCGACACGCGGATTCTGTGGGGTGGCCGCATCAGCGCCAGGCGCAGCGAGCCCGGGCAGCTGGCACGGTTCATGTTGGCGGATCTGTTGAAAGTGTACCCACAGCTCGAGGGCGCCCGCGTGGCATCCGCGTGGTACGGATTGATGAGCTACGCGGTGCACAAAATGCCACAAATCGGTCAACTGTCGCCGGGGCTGTGGTACGCCATGGGATTCGGCGGGTCGGGAATGGGTACGACCACTGTGGCGGGGGAACTGCTGGCATCGGCCATCGCCGAAAACGACGACCGTTATCGGCTGTTTGCGCCCTTCGGGCTGACCCCCACGGGTGGTCCCGTGGGCGTCGCCGCTGCCCAGCTCACCTACTGGAGCTATCAGTTGCGCGACGCCTTGCGGGCACGAGTGACCCGGGCCCGGTAGTCGTCGTGACGGCGGATGGGCACACGCGCAGCCGGCGGATTCGAAATCTGGTGGCATTCTACGCGCTGGCGCTGCCACTTCCCGTCATCGGTCTCATACGCCGATGGCAGGTGTAGCCGAAAGACTAATTGCGTACTGCAACATCCCGGGGCAGCCATACGCGAAACGTGGTGCCTACCCCCGGCTCGCTTTGAACGGTAATGTCACCGCCCATCATGCGACAGTACTCGCGGCTGATTGTCAGGCCCAGACCAGTCCCACCATACGTTTGCGCGGTAGTCGTCGCTCCCTGACTGAACGGCTCGAAAACAATGTCTATCTGCTCGGGCGTCATGCCGATTCCGGTGTCGCTCACGCTGATGAAAACACCTGGACTTTCCGCTCCAGGTGCGTCCTCCAGCGTCAGTCCGATGGTGCCATCTTCGGTGAACTTGCAGGCGTTGCTCACGAGGTTGAGAACAACCTGCCGCACCCGAGTCTGGTCCGCGCTCATGGCACCCGGATCGCCAGGGCAATTGACCGACAACCGGTTATTGTTGACTCTGGTAAGCGCGTCGGCTGTGCTGATCACGTCGTCGACGAGATCATTCAGTTCGAACTCCTGAATATTAATCTCCATTCGTCCGGCCTCTACTTTGGCGAGATCGAGTACCTCATTGATCAGTTCCAGGAGGTGTCTTCCGGCGCGCCCGACGCGTTCCAGGGCTTCGATCTTCGACTCATCATTATTCTCTTCGGCCTCCTCGGCGAGCATTTCAGTAATGCCGATAATGGCATTGAGCGGCGTGCGTAGCTCATGACTCATGCTGGCGACGAAGTCCGACTTCGCTTCGTTCGCCTGGCGAGCCACTTCCCTGGCTTCGAGTAGTTCCTCCTGGTGACGCTTGGATTCCGTGATGTCGGCAGCGACGCTGACGTAGCCGCCTTCCGGCGTCGGTGCAAGATCGAACTGTAGCGTGCGTCCATCGGCCAGACTGCGTTCCCAACTCGCTGCCACGCCCTTGCGGAAGACGTCCAGGGCCGATTCCATTGCACCATCGGTATCTCCCGCACCGAAGTCTCCCCGTTGCGCCTGAAACTTCGCCTCGTCACGCATGTTTCCGCCAATCTTGACGATTCCCTCAGGGAAGCCATGTAAATCGACGTATTTTTTATTGAACAGGACATAGCGCATGTCCCGATCACCGAGCATCATCCCGCCGGGCATGTGTGTGAGCGCGAGTTCCAGTTGTGCATCTTTTTCGGCGATACGTCTCTCGGCCCTCTTTCTATCAGTAATATCCGTGATGGCGCCGACGAGCTTTACTGCGCGTCCTGCCTCGTTTCGAATTGCGACTCCACGATCCGACAGCCACCGGTAGTCATCGTTTTTCCAGCGAACACGATACTCGCACTCCAGACGCCGGGCATGGCCCTTGAAATGTGCCATCAGCGCGTGACGGTATTTGTCGAAGTCATCGGGATGCACGAGGTCGTTCCAGTCTCCCGGTCCGAGTTGGTCGTCAGGGAGATTAAGCAGTTCGGCGACCCGGGCTGATACGAAAAGAGAGTTTTTCTCGATATCCCATTCGTAGATTCCCTCGGCCAACGCCTCGAGTATCAACGCCTGGCGTTGCTCACTCTGTCGCAGTGCTTCTTCGGTGCGCTTGCGTTTGGTGACGTCGGTGTATGTGGTCACGAATCCGCCGTCATCGAGCGGTTGGCCGTGAATTTCCAGCACCGTACCGTCAGGGCGTGTGCGCTCGAACTTGTGGGCTTCGAAGCGCTTTGAGCGCTCTATGCGTTCCCGCACCAGCTCATCGGTATCGCCTTCCCCGTACTCACCCCGTTCGGCGATACACCGGAAAGCCTCCGCCATGTGGAAGCCGGGCTTGAAGCGCTCCTCGGGAAGCTCCAGTAAATCGAGAAACCTTCGGTTGAACGCCACCACTTTCAAATCGGCATCGACGACGCTTATGCCCTGATCCATATGCTCGAGCGCGGTTTCGAGAACGCCGGATTCTCGACCGGCATTCTGTTCGTGTTGCGCCTTCGAATCAGACATGGCAAATACCTCAGCGTGTTTTCATCCAGTCATGGGCGGCGATTGTTTTCCCTGCCCATCCGTCACGACCAGATTCGTGGTACCTGTGGGGGGATCCCGGAGAGTAACCGATAAACCCCGCCAGCCGCGCGAGCCAACTCCTCGACGCCGATAATTGCGTTGTTCCGGCGACCGAGAAGCACCGCTGTATCGCCGGCAATCACCGAGGCGACCCCCGTCACATCCACCAAGGTCGAATTGGCACTCAGGGCGATCACCGGACACCGGTGTGCGCTTATGAGCACACAGCTTTCGGCGCCCGGCGTACCTCTGTAACCATCGGCCCAACCGATCATCATGCTCGCCACGCGGATATTCTCGGTCAGTGGCGCTTGATCCCCGTAACCCACCTGCTCACCGGCGGACACGGTTTTCACACCGGCAATTCGCGTATTCCAGGTGACGACGGATCTCAGATCCGCCTCTGCCACCCGATCCGCATCCATTCTTTGCGGCTCACTGGGCGGAAAGCCGAGCAGCATCACCCCCGGGCGCACCACATCCAGGCCGCTTTCGGGCAGTGTCAGAATTCCGTGGCTTGATGCGAGGCTCCAGAGCACGTTGGACGCATCAGGGAGTCCCTTGCGCAGCGCCAACAGGCGCGCGAGCTGGCGCCTGTCCTGCTCGCGATTTTCGGTCAAGGTGCTGTAGACGCCGGCCACATCCAGGGATTTTTCGCGCAGAGCGCCATCGATAAATGCCCCCGCCTCATGGATCGGCACGCCCAACCTGCCCAGGCCCGTGTCCACCTTTATCCAGACGCGCGGGCGCTTGCCGGCTTGACTCGCGATCTCGGCCAACATCGACAGGCTGCTTTCGGAGAACACCGAAAGCGTCAGGTCATGGCGGCAAATCGCCTCTGCGTCGCTGCGGTCAAAGTAGGTAAGGCACAGGATGTCGCCGCTGATGCCGGCCGCGCGCAGAGCAACGCCTTCGTCCACGGTCGCAACCGCGAATCGCGTCACGCCCTCGTCCTGGAGAACACGTGCCATGCCGGCAGCTCCCGCGCCGTAGGCGTTGGCTTTCACTACCGCCATGATTTGCGCGGGGCCTGCCAGACGTCTGACTCCCGCCAAGTTGTGTTGCAGTGCTGATCGGCTCAATTCCAGCCAGCCGCCATATTCTTTCATCTCGGTCACTGTCGGCGTGGTCGCGTCTGCGGTTAAGCTATGCGGTCCCGAACTAATCAATCCTTTGCACTGGAACCGGTGAATCATGCGAATCTACTTCAGTGACCAGCATGCCGTCCACGCGCCGGGCGCCTTCGTCAGCCGCGGTCAGGTGACGGCGAATCCGGAGATGCCGGCGCGAGCGGACGCTTTACTCGGCGCCGCCCGAGATGCGGGTCACGAACTCGCGGACAGTCGGTCTTTTGGCCTCGCGCCCGTGCGCGCCGTGCACGACGCCGATTACCTTGAATTTTTGGAGAGCGCCTGGCGAGACTGGTGCGCGCTTTCCGATCATGCACCGGAGGTGATCCCCAACGTCCATCCAGGCCGCAACATGAGCGGCCGGCCACGGGCCATCGTCGGACGCGCCGGCTATTATCAGGCGGATTGCGCCTGTCCCATCGGGCCGGGTACCTGGGAAGGCATTCAAGTGAGCGCGGACTGCGCCCTTTCCGCCGCCAGCCGGGTGATGGATTCCAGCGCGGTGGATTACGCCTACGCCCTGTGCCGGCCGCCGGGTCATCACGCTTACGCCGACATGGCGGGCGGCTTCTGCTTTCTCAACAACACCGCCATTGCGGCCCAGTATTGCCGCGACCACGGTGCCGCCCGGGTCGCCATCGTCGATGTGGACGTGCACCATGGCAACGGCACCCAGGGAATTTTCTACAAACGCGGCGATGTGATGACGGTTTCGCTGCACGGCGACCCGGCGGAGTTCTATCCTTTTTTCGCCGGCTACCGTGAGGAAGTCGGGGAAGCTGACGGCCACGGTTGCAATGTTAACGTTCCACTCGCCAGAGGTACCGGTGACGATGCCTTCATGGAACATTTACACGACGCTCTCGCCAAAGTACGCGATTTCGAACCCACGGTGCTGGTGGTTGCCTTGGGTCTCGACGCTTCCGAGCACGATCCTTTGGCGTTTCTGAAGATTACGACAGACGGCTTCCGGCGCATCGGCGCAGCAATCGCGGTCATGGGGATGCCGACGGTGCTCGTGCAGGAGGGTGGATACTTGAGCGAGCAGCTGGGCGCCAATCTGGCGGCGGCGCTGGCCGGCTTCGAAGCAGGGCGCTGAGGTGGGACTTTCGCTGCTGCCGGAATGGTCGGTACTCAGCGTGTTCATGGTGGCGGCGCTTGCCGTGGGGATATCGCCGGGACCGGGAATGCTCTACGCAGTGGCCCGCGGCATCGGACAGGGAAGCGGCGCGGCCTTCGTGTCGGTGCTGGGTCTTTCCACCGGCTCCTTCGTCAATTGCCTGATCGCCGCTCTCGGAATGTCGGCGGTGCTGGCGGCGTCGACACTCGCCTACGACATGGTGCGCTACGCGGGCGCCGCTTATCTTTGCTACCTGGCTTACCGAATCCTTCGCACCAGCAACGACGGCATCCCCGTCGGCAGGTTGCACACCGACGGCTTGGGTCGCATTTACGTTCAGGGCATTATTACCAACGTCGTCAATCCGAAATCCGCGTTGTTCTATTTGTCCTTCGTGCCGCAGTTCGTGGATCCGGCTCGCGGCAACGCCTTCATGCAGTTCATCTTGCTGGGATTGATATTCAATGTGGGCGGCAACATCGTCAATTTGCTGGTGGCGTTGTTCTTCGGCCGCATCGGCGACTGGCTCTCGCAGCACCCACGGGTCTGGCAGTATCAGCGTTGGTTCACCGCTTCGGTGCTGGCCGGGCTCGCGTTGCACCTGGCGATTTTTGCCAGGCGCTGACTCCGAATGACGAATCCGCGGCGGGTGCCGCAGTGGAAATTGCGCGTCCGGCGGCTATTCGCCGAAGCTTCTGCGATTGCTGTGTACCTCCGCGTGGCGTTCCAGAGCCAGCTGAATGAGCTTGTCGATGAGTTCGGCATAGGGAATTCCGGATGCCTCCCAGAGCTTCGGATACATGCTGACGGAGGTGAAACCGGGCATGGTATTGACCTCGGACAAATAGACTTCCAATGTCTTCCCAGCGACTAGAAAGTCCACCCGTGCGAGCCCGGCGCAGTCCAACGCCAGGAATGCCTCCACTGCCATCTTTTGAATCCGACTCGTCACCGTTTCCGGCAGGTCCGCCGGGATGATCAGCCGGGTCGCTTCGTCCAGGTATTTGGATTCGTAGTCGTAGAACTCGTGGCTGGGAAGAATTTCTCCAACCACCGATGCCACAGGCTCGTCGTTTCCCATTACCGAGACCTCGACCTCGCGGGCATGTTCCACCGCGGATTCCACTACCAGCTTGCGATCGTACTGGGCCGCCTCGTCCATGGCCGGGCCGAACTCGCCCTGGTTGTGGACCTTGGATATGCCGACGCTGGAGCCGAGATTGGCGGGCTTCACGAACCAGGGATAGGCAAACGTCGCCTCGCACTCGCTGCGTACCCCATGGGGGTCATCCCGCCAATGCTTGCGCAGGAATACCCGGTGGGCCGGGATATTCAATTGCCGTTGAAGAAACAGCGCTTTCATGGTGGCTTTGTCCATGCCGACCGCGGATCCCAGCACGCCGGATCCCACGTAGGGAATGTCCGCGAGCTCGAAAAGCCCCTGCACCGTGCCGTCCTCTCCCAGGGGGCCGTGCAGGACGGGAAAGACCACGTCCAGGGGCTTTTGCGCGTCTTGCACGCCGCCGGCGCCATTATCCAGCGGCACCAGTGACTGGTCCTCCGGGTGGGGCAGCAGCGCGACGCGCTCGCCCTGCAATGCCAGGGTGTTTGCGGGCCCTTCCAGGGCGCGGCTATCCAGGCGCAGCCATTCACCGGCCTTGCTGACACCGATGGGAACGAGCTCGTACTTGTCCCGGTCCATGGCCTCCATGATCGACAGGGCGGAGCGCAGCGATACTTCGTGCTCCGCCGAGCGGCCGCCGAACAGGACACCGACGCGTAGACGCTTCTCTGGCAACGCAAAACCCTCGTCTGTTGCTCTTAAACCAAGCGTGGCCGTGGAAAGTGACAGAATTCTGGCCAATCACCGCCCAATCGTGACTGTAGACCAGTAGCGGGCAGTCAGCGCGATTCGGGCATATCCGGCAGCACCATGGGCGACATGGTGTCCGCGTCACGCCCCGCCCAATCGAGATCCGAGGTGCGGGCCAGGGAGCGCTGCTGGGCGCCCTGGAGGGCCTGGCTCGCGGCTGGGTAATCCATGCTGAGGACTTTTCCCTCCGCCACCACCTGCTGGCCGTCCACGTACACATCGCGCACGGCGCGATCGGCGGCCACATAGATAAGACTGCGCAGCGGTTCCCTCAGCGGCATCATGGATGGCTCGCTGATGTCGATGAGCACCACGTCGGCCCGGCAACCGGTTGCCAGCCGGCCGATGTCATCGCGGCGAAGTGCCCGGGCCCCGCCCACCGTGGCGGCATTGAAAATATCGCTGGTGTTCAAGTCGTCGACACTCTCGGCGATGACCCGCGCGTAGTACGCGGCGGCGCGCATCTCTTCGATGAAATTGTGCGGATAGGTGTCGGTGCCCATTCCCAGATTAATGCCCCGGCGTAAGTATTCGCCGAAGCTGCGCAGCGTGATGCCGCGGCGCGCGAATACCGTCGGGCAGTGGGCGACGGTGACGCCGTTGTCCGCGAGCAGCGACAAATCCTCGCGGGTCGTCCAGTGCAACCACGGATGATGATCGAGAAATATGGCGTGTCCAATAATAGTGCGATGGCCGAGCACGCCGGTGTCTTGCATGAACTGAATGGGCGTCTTGCCGTGGCGCCTGTGCATCTCGTGAAACTCGGTAACGCTTTGCGCGGCGTGGATCTGCCATGGCAGGTTGCGTTCCTCGGCGTAGTCATAGGCGTCGCGCAGGGTCTGGGGCGAGCAGGTATCGATTTGCGCCGGGTACACCATGCCGCTCAGGCGTGCGCAGCTGTGCTGCTCGGCGCCATCGATTAACTGCCTGGCGACGGCGAAGGCCTCGCGGCCGGCGTCTTCGTCCCAGTGGTACTCCAGGGAATGACCATCGCGGGTATACCAGCGTGCATCGCGGAAACCGGGCGCCACCACGGCGCGCATACCGCTGGCTGCCAGCGTGTCGAGCCAGCCCTCGTAGGGAAGCGATAAATCGGTAATGGTCGTGCAGCCACTCAGGAGCAACTCCGACAGCGCCACCTGTAAACTCGCGAGCCGGCCTTCGGCATCGTTGTCGAAGACCGTGAGAAACTCGTAAAGGGAGCTGTGATGAAAGCCCGGGCTGCGGGTCTCGTCGGTGATGCCCTTTCGGAGCGGCTCTCCAGAGGGGTGCGCGTGGATGTTCACCAGTCCGGGAATCACCAGCCGCTCACGGCCGTCCACTTCCGCGTCGACGGATCCTTCGTAGCCCCGGCCGACGTGGACAATGGTATTGCCGGTGAACACCACATCCGCGTCGCGCAAGTAAGCGTGGCACTGATTCGTCTCATCCCAGGCGACGATCCAGGCGGCGTCGCGGATGATGGTGGTGCTTTGCTCCATTGCTTACCCGCTTGTTTGCCTGCAGGCGTCCTGCAGGTGGCGCAGGATGTGATCGTTGACCGGTTGCGGCTGTTCCCACATGGGGAAGCCGCCGGCGCCCGCTACCAGCACCCGTTGCGCCCGCGGTAAACGCTTCTCCATGGCGTCGGCGGCCTGTAGAAAATCTTCCACGTCGTGTTCGCCGTTGATGATCAACACGGGGCAGTCGATGGATGACAGCTGATCCAGAAGTGGCGTCACCGGCCGTGCCGGCTTGCTGTCCAACCATGGCTGTCCGGAAAAATCCGCGATCATGGCCCAGTGCGCGTCGGCGCGGCAGCGCTCGGGATTCTCCCGGATGATGTCGAACCAGCCCTCGCCCTGGAACCATTCGGCCCGCGCGGCTTGCATACCACGGCCGCGGGCGGTATCCCGGGCGTGGTTGAAGGCTTTGGTCACCGAGGGCAGGTCGACCCCCGGGATTGGCGCGCTTTCCAGCGCCAGGCTCAGGAACCTTTGCCGCTGCCGGCTGGCGAGTATGAGACCCACCGCCGCGCCCGTGTGCGAAGCCAGATAGTGACTCTTGTCGACACCGTTGGCATCCATGGCCGCGAGCACAGCGTCTGCGTATTCCTCGAGTCCGAATGGCCCGGGCAACGCGGCGGAGCGCCCATGACCGGGCAGGTCGATGAGCAACAGGCGAAACTCCCCTTGCAAGGCCTGGACCTGGGCGGAGAAATAGCGCTGATCGTGGGTGGCGCCGTGCACCATGGTGATCCACGGCGCGGCTCCCCGCTCGCTGACATCCACGATAGTGCTGTGAGGCTGGCGCAATTTCATTTATCCCCCATTCTGACGGACAATGGGCGTCTGTAGAACCCGTCCAGCGCAATTCCGGCTTTGCGGCGCGACAGTAGAAGAGGAATAACAATGAACGGCGCTGAAAGCCTGGTGAGAACGCTGGTGAACGCGGGGGTCGAGGTGTGCTTCACCAACCCCGGCACCTCCGAGATGCACTTCGTCGCGGCCCTGGACCGGGTACCCGGCATGCGCTGCGTGTTGGGCCTTTTCGAGGGTGTGGTCACCGGCGCCGCCGATGGCTATGCGCGCATGAAGGACAAGCCGGCCTCGACCCTGTTGCATCTGGGGCCCGGGCTCGGCAATGGTCTCGCTAACCTGCACAACGCGCGCAAGGCGCAGACTCCTGTGGTCAATATCGTCGGCGATCACGCCACCTACCACGTGGAGCACGACGCGCCGCTGACGGCGGACGTGGAGGGCATTGCCTGGCCGGTGTCGGCGTGGGTGCGCACCTCCAGAGATGCTCGCAGTGTCGCCGCGGACGGGGCCGAGGCGGTAGCGGCAGCGTGGACCCGCCCGGGGCAGGTGGCGACTCTCATCCTGCCGGCCGACACCGCTTGGGAGGACTCCGACGGTCCGGCCGGGATGCCGGCGATACCGGAACCGCCCAGGGTTGCCGAGGACCGGATTAAGTCCGTGGCCGCCGTACTGCGATCCGGTGAGCCCACCGTTATCCTCATGGCCGGCCGGGTTCTGCGCGCCGACGGCCTGGCGATCAGCGGCGCCATCGCCGCCGCAACCGGCGCACGGGTCATCGGGCAGATGTCCAACGCACGTCTCGAGCGCGGCGCGGGGCGATTCACCATCGATCGCGTGCCCTATCCGGTGGATCAGGCCCTGGCCATGCTCGAAGGCGTCAAGAATATCGTGTTGGTGGGCGCCAAGGCGCCGGTGGCCTTTTTCGGTTATCCGGACAAACCGAGTCGGTTGTGGCCGCAGGATTGTGCCGTACACACCCTGGCCGAGCCCCGGGAGGACATGTTGCACGCCCTCGAGTGGCTCGCCGAGGAGTTATCCGCGCCGAGGGATGGCGCATTGTTGCAGAGTCCTGCGCTGCCGCCCCTGCCCGCAGATGGACCCCTCGACATCGATTCCATCGCCTGTGCCGTGGGTGCTCTTCTTCCCGAAAACGCTATCGTAGCCGACGAAGCCATTGGCTCGGGGCGGGGCTTGCACCCGTATACTCTGGGCTCGCCGCCCCACGATTGGCTGCAAATTTGTGGCGGCGCTATCGGTCTGGGCGTGCCCATGGCTACCGGGGCCGCGGTGGCGTGTCCCCATCGTAAAGTCATTGGATTGCAGGCCGACGGCAGCGCCATGTACACCCTGCAGGGGTTGTGGACCCAGGCCCGTGAGGGTTTGGACGTGACCACGGTGCTGTTTGCCAATCGCGCCTATGCGAGCTTGAAGCACGAGCTGTTCAACGTGGGCGCGCGCAACCCTGGGCGCAAGGCGCTGGACATGCTCGAAATCGGCCGCCCGGATCTCGATTGGGTGTCCCTGGCCCGCGGCATGGGTGTGGAGGCGGGACGCGCCACCAGCAACGCCGAGTTCATTCGCGAGCTGCGCGCCGGGCTCGCCAGCGAAGGGCCGTACCTGATTGAAGCGGTGATCTGATTAGTCGTCCGAGTTCGGGGAGGGACTGTGAAGTGGATAGCAAGGTTACCCATTACTACGATCCGGCCGAGTACCGACTACGTAGTTTCCACGATGCCGTGTCGGGCTTTCTCGACGGCACTACCACGCCCCGCGCTTATCTCGAGGAGTGTCTGCAGGTCATCGATAGCCGAGAGCCGGTGGTCAAGGCCTTCGTGCATATGAATATCCCGGGCGCGCGGGCCGCCGCCGATGGATCGACGGCGCGTTACCGCGCCGGCAACCCGCTATCGCCGGTGGACGGTATGCCCATCGGTATCAAGGATCTATTCGAGACTCGGGACATGCCCGCGGAGATGGGCAGCCCCATCTGGAAAGGACACCAATCCTTTCGAGATGCTGCACACGTGCATGCACTGCGGGAGGCCGGCGCCGTCATTGTCGGCAAGACCGTAACAACCGAACTCGGTATGGCGCACCCGGGTCCGACCACCAATCCCTTCGACGCCGAACGCACACCGGGGGGCTCATCCAGCGGCTCCGCGGCGGCCGTCGGTGCCTGCATGCTGCCGGCGGCCATTGGCAGCCAGGTGGTGGGCTCCATCATTCGCCCGGCGGGTTTTTGCGGCAATATCGCCATCAAGCCCACCTTCGGGGCACTCAACCGGGGCGGCGGGCATTCGGCCCTCAGCCAGAGCCATCTCGGTGTGCACGCGGGCAGTTTGCAGGATGCCTGGGCAGTCACCCACGCTATTCATCAGGGTGCCGGGGGCGATCCCGGCCAGCCGGGGCTTTTCGGGAATGAAGCGTTGGCTTCTTCTACACGCCCGAAGAAATTGGCGCGCCTGGCCACGGACGGCTGGGTGGAAACCGACGCAGCTACCCGGGAAGCCTTCGAAGAGGTCATTGCGTGGCTGGAGGCGCAGGGCGTAGCGATTATGGACGCCGACAGTCATCCCGCCATCGTCGCCTTCGAGTCGGCAATCGCCGGATCCCGGAAGCTGTGCCACGATTTATGCGAGTACGAACTGCGCTGGCCGCTGAACGTCTACCGTGACATGGGCCCGGGAAAGCTGAGTGATCACATGCGCGCGCGCATGGAGCGCGCCGAGGGCATGACGGCGGACGGCTACCGGGAGTGTTTGGCCAGGCGCGACGTCGTCAAGGCGCGTCTCGCGGACCTGGAGTCCGTCGTCGATGGACTGGTGACACTGTCGCAGCCGGGTATCGCGCCCATGGGATTGGCATCAACCGGCAACACCGTTTTCAACGCGCCTGCTTCGGTGTCCGGTGGGCCAGCGCTCAGTTTGCCACTGATGGCCGTGGAAGGTATGCCCCTGGGTTTTCAGCTCATGGGCTTCGCCCATGCCGATACGCGCGTCGCCGGCATCGCACGCTGGATGCTCGAAACCTATTAATAGAATGGAGCCTTATTAATGTCGGACACGCAGTTGGATCTCGATTTCTGCCGGAGCTTTTTTCCTCCGCTGGAAAATAATGAGGTGTATTTCGAAAATGCCGG
>JAACFO010000024.1 GCA_009937425.1 Gammaproteobacteria bacterium | reverse complement strand
GTCTTCGTTGCCGGTGCAAACCTAGGAATAGGCTCGTCCAGGGAGCAAGCACCCCAGGCGCTGCAAATTCTCGGTGTACGCGCGGTGCTGGCGAAGTCCTTTGGCCGCATCTTCTATCGGAATGCGCTGAATCTGGGGATCCCGACGCTGGTGTGCCCGGACACCCATCGCATTCGCAAGGGTGACCAGCTGAGCGTGGACGCCGCCACTGGAGTGGTGCAGAACTTGAGCACCGGCGAAACCCTGGCCTGCGAGTCCCTGCCGATTCACCTCATGGAAATGGTCAACGACGGCGGTTTGATTCCACATCTGAAAAAGAAACTCAGCGCGACATAGGAGCGAGTTTTCTCGCGAACCCATTCCAGCACTCCTGGCGGATAATCAATGCACATCGTAATTCTCCCCGGCGACGGAATAGGGCCGGAAATCACCGCAGCCACGCGGCAGGTTCTCGACAGCCTCGACGACAAGCTCAGCCTCGGGCTGCGGCTCGAGGAACACCCCATGGGGCTGGCGACCCTGGACAGCCACGCCAGCACGCTGCCAAAGGAGGTTCTCGATCAGACCCTTGCCGCCGACGGTGTCATTATGGCCCCGGTATCCACCTACGATTACCCACCCCCGGAGCAGGGCGGTATCAACCCGTCGGCGGGCATTCGCATCGCGCTGGATCTGTACGCGAACATACGCCCCAGTCGCACCCGGGCCGGCATCCAGAACGTGGCCGAGCACATGGACCTGGTGGTGGTGCGGGAAAACACCGAGGGTTTTTATGCCGACCGGAACATGTTCGCCGGCAACGGCGAATTTCAGCCCACCGAAGACATGGCTTTCGCCGTACGCAAAATTACCGCCGCCGCCTGCAAACGCATCGCACGGGCCGCCTTCGAAATTGCCAGCCGGCGGGACAAGCATGTCACCATGGTCCACAAGGCCAACGTGCTCAAGATCTCCGACGGTTTGTTCATTCGTGAAGTGGTAAAGGTCGCCGACGAGTTTCCCGACGTGCGCCTGGACGAGATGTTGGTTGACGCCATGGCGGCAAACCTCATCCGCGATCCACAGGCCTTCGACGTTATCGTCACCAGCAACATGTATGGCGATATTCTTTCCGATGAAGCGGCGGCGCTGTGCGGCGGACTTGGACTCGCAGCGGCATTGAACGCCGGGGACGAGCACGCCATTGCCCAGGCCGTGCACGGATCGGCACCGGATATTGCCGGCCGTGGTATTGCCAATCCGGCTGCCCTCATGCTCTCAGCGGCAATGTTGCTCGAATGGCTCGGCACGCGCCACGACCGGCCGATACTCGCCGTGGCCGCGGATTTGCTCGAGGGAGCCGTCAACGCGGCGCTTGGCGTTCCGGCGAATCACACACCGGATCTCGGCGGTGACGCAACAACACAATCCTTTGCCACAGCCGTGGCGAAGCATATTCAATCGACTTCCCCGGGAGAGCACCCATGACAGTGTCGGGCGACAAGATCATCATCGAGAAATCCGCTGGCATCGGGCGCTTCATTTTTAATCAACCGCAAAAGCACAACGCTATCAGCTTCGACATGTGGCAGGGGATCTCCGAAGCCATGGATGATTTCGCCACCGATGATTCAGTGCGCGTGGTGGTTTTGAGCGGCGCGGGGGAAAAAGCGTTCTCTGCCGGCGCCGACATTTCCCAATTTGCCGAGAAACGCGCAACCAGGGATGGCGTCGAGGAGTACGAGCGCGCCGCCCTCAAGGCCCACGAGGACCTCACCTATATCGACAAACCCACCATTGCCATGATTCATGGTTACTGCATCGGCGGCGGCGCAGGCGTAGCCCTGTGTTGCGATCTGCGCATCGCATCCGAGGACGCACGCTTCGCCATTCCTGCCGCGAAGCTCGGGCTGGCCTATCGTTGGGACGACGTCTATCCCCTGGTGCAGCTGGTGGGAGCGAGCTTTGCCAAGGAAATATTATTCACGGGCAGACAGTTCAGCGCCGAAGAAGCACTGGGGATGGGTCTGGTCAATCGCGTCGTGCCACGCTCGGAGTTGCAAGCCTGCGTCGCCGAGTACGCCGAGCGCATCGCATCGAACGCACCACTGACCGTGCGCGCCGCCAAGCGCACCATCGGCGAGGCAATGAAGGATCCGGCGGACCGCGATCTCCACATGATCCGTGGGTTGGTGGACGAGTGCTTCTCCAGCGAAGATTATGCCGAAGGTCGAAAAGCTTTCATGGAGAAGCGCACGCCTGCCTTCAAAGGCCGTTAGTTCGCCGCGAAGCGGAACTGCACCGCTTTCTAGGTTACCCCGCCATCGGCTAATTTCTCGATTTCGTCACTGCTGAAGCCAAACTCGGCAAGCACTTCGCTGGTGTGCTGGCCCCGTTCCGGCGTAGCGCGGTAGGACATTTGCGCCGCGCCTCCCATGGTGATCGCGTTGTCGATCACGTCCATGGGGCCGAGGGTGTTGTGCTGCACCGTTTTGGACATTCCCAGATGCTGCACCTGGGGATCGGCAAATACTTCATCAATGGAGTAAATTGGTCCGCAGGGCACACCGGCCGCGTTCATGGATTCGACCAGATCATCGCTGCTGCGCTCGAGCGTATAGCTTTCGATCGCGGCGTTCAGCGCATCGCGGTTCGTCAAGCGCACGGCACCATCGGCGTAATCAGGATTATCGAAGAGCTCGGCGGCACCAAGAACTTCACAAAGACGCCCCCACATGACGTCTCCGCTACACGCAATGTTGATGTAGCCGTCGCTGCTTCGAAATACGCCGGTGGGAATACTCGTAGGATGATTGTTGCCGGCTTGCGGTGGTACCTCCTTGCCGATGGTCCAGCGCGCCGCCTGAAAATCCAGCATCGCTATTTGTGCCTGCAGTAGCGACGTCCGTATCCACTGTCCTTTGCCGGTCTCCTCGCGCTGCAGAAGCGCGACGAGAATTCCAATGGCTGCATAAAGACCAGCGGATAAATCCGCGATGGGCACACCCACCCGTACAGGTCCTTGACCCGGCAACCCGGTGATGGACATCAAGCCGCCCATGCCCTGTGCGATTTGATCGAAACCCGGACGCATCGCGTAGGGACCGTCCTGACCGAAGCCCGAGATGCTGGCCAGCACGATTCTCGAATTGACCGCGCACAGCGCCTCATAGTCGATACCGAGCCGCGTCTTCACGTCGGGCCGGAAGTTCTCCACCACCACGTCGGCCTTCTCCACCATGCGCATGAGAACGGCGTGGCCGTCGGGACTCTTGAGGTTCAGCGTCATACCGCGCTTGTTGCGGTGGATATTCTGGAAGTCGGGTCCGTTGCGCGCCCCACCCATTCCCTTGGCGCTGTCGATAGCCGCCGGGGCCTCGATTTTGATGACGTTTGCACCCCAATCGGCGAGCTGGCGCACCGCCGTCGGGCCGGAACGCACGCGCGTCAGATCGAGTACCGTGAAGCGCGCCAGTGGCAGTGACTCGGAGTTATCATTCATATGCAGAACCCGTGCGTTGAAGATTGACGATAGAGCTTGGATTGTTGACCTGGTCGCGTGCCCTTGTCTGCGACCATTCTACTTGACGAGGATTGCGTTCGCGGCAGGCCTGGCACGGTAGCTCTCGTCCCAACGGCACAGGTGCTCGGCAGTACTCTGCTCTCCTTTGAGCAGATTGACCTGAATTTCCGTCACCTGAATTTCAGCACCCGCGGCATTCTTCTCGGCCACATAAAGTCGCACCCGGGTCGGGTTGGGCGCCAGCGGTACGACGTATAGATTCATTCGAGAAATTCCTTCACGTTCCTTCGAATGTCGGCGAAACGGCGAACCTGGATCGCGGACATCCCGATCTCGCGTGCTCCATGGACGTTCTCGCGGGTATCGTCGAAAAACAGGATCTTCTCCGGATCGGTACCGATGGAAGCAGCCACGTGCCGGTACGCCTGCGCTTCGGGCTTGCGCAAGCCCAGATCACAGGACACGAACACTTTCCGAAACAGACTCAGGATCTTTGCGTATTTTCTCTCCCAAATCTCCTGGTGAACGACATTGGAATTGGAGAATGCGAAGATAGGAATGCGCGTGCTCAATGCTCGAAACAACTGGAAGGCCCCCGCAAATTCCTGCTCGAATACAGCATTCCACCCGGCGGCGAACTGCTCGTCGGATATGGCGATGCCCAAAATGTCTCGAAGAGCGTCGAAATACTCCAGGGCTCCGATGTCGCCCCTCTCGTGCTGCTCATACCATTCATCGATACAGTACCGCGACTGGATGCATTCCACCGACACGCCGGCCTGGATCGCCCAGTGGGAAAATGCCTTTTCGAAGTCGACTGCGAAAACCACGCCCCCCAGATCGAACAACAGTGCCTCTGTACTCGAATTCCTCACTACACTATGTTGCTGACGGCAAATACCAGCCTGGGAGATTGACTTGTTGCAGCTTATCAGCCGGCTGACCGGCGTGCACTGGCGCGAGCAGGGACCGGCATTTTTAGTCGGATTCGGCCACGGCGGCACACACTGGATCGCCGCGTTCTTCTACCTGCTGCTTCCCTACATCACCCGGGATCTGGGTCTCAGCTACACCGACGCGGGGCTGCTGGTCGCGGTGTTTCATTTGAGCGCGTTGCTCGCGAACTTCGGCAGTGGCCTGATAGTAGACGTCACGGGGCGACGGGTATTGTTTCAGATCATCTCCCTGCTTATCGGTGCCGGTGCGCTATTCGCCTTTGGTGTCACGGAGCAGCTACTGGTGCTGGCCCTTCTGGTGACGCTCATTGGGGCATCCAACAACTTGTGGCATCCCCCCGCCATCGCCTATTTATCCGAGATGTATCCCGGCAATCGCGGCTATGCCCTGTCTATCCACGCGCTCGGCGCAAATGTCGGCGATACCCTGGCACCATTGGCCGCCGGGTCGTTGCTGGCGGCATTGACCTGGCAGGCTACGGCGGCCACCGGAGCCGCACCGGTGGTGCTTGTGGCCCTCCTGATCGCGGTACTGCTGCTGCGCAAGGACCACCGAGCCCGTGTTACGACAGGCAGTGGAATGGCCCTTTCCGAGTACCTGCTCGGGCTCAAGCGCATTGCCCGCGATCGGTTGGTGCTCGGTCTCTGCCTGATGGCGGGCTTCCGCAGCATGGCGCAGAACGGACTGCTGATGTTTCTCCCATTGTTTCTCATCAACGAGATGCACGCCGGCCCCATATGGATGGGAGTCGCCATAATGGCCATGCAGCTGGGTGGCCTGATTGCCGCACCCATCGCCGGAACCTGGTCGGACCGTGTTGGACGCCGACCCGTGGTGCTGGCCGGCCTGAGCGTAACCACCATCGTCATCGCCGCCATCACCCTGATTCGCAATGACGTCACCCTGGTGGCCGCGGTCTCGATACTTGGCTTCGCACTCTTCGCAGTGCGTCCCGTCATCCACAGCTGGATGATGGATCTGGTGCCGACGAAGCTCTCCGGCAGCGCGACCAGCCTGTTGTTCGGCACCCAGTCGCTGCTATCGGCGGCGGTGCCCCCCATCGGTGGTCTCATCGCTGATGCTTACGGCTTGCCGGCGGTGTTCTATTTTCTGGCCGGGACCATGCTGGTGGCCAATTTTCTCGTCTACCTGTTGCCTCACCAGGATCTGCGGCGAGAAGAATAAGAATTCTGTGTTCTAAACAAACGTCTGCGGACTCAACCAACAGGATATCGCCATGCTCAAGATCTGGGGTCGATTGAATTCCATAAACGTCATGAAAGTAATGTGGTGCGTGGAGGAACTCGGTATCGAGTACCAACGCGTCGATGCCGGCATGCAATACGGTGTCGTCGGCGAAGACTACTACGCCAGGCTCAACCCCAATCGCCGGGTCCCCACCATCGAGGATGACGGCCTCGTGCTGTGGGAATCCAACGTCATCGTGCGTTATCTCTCGGCCAAATACGGCTCCGGAAGCTTGAGCCCGGTGGATGCGGGCGAGCGCGCCCTCGCCGATCAGTGGATGGACTGGCAGCAGACTACCCTGCACCCGGACATCACCTTCATATTCTGGGCCGTTGTGCGCGATCTGAAGGCGAATCAGGACCCGGAGAAGCTCGCCGCAGCCGCCTCACGGGCAGGGAATGCCTGGCAAGTGCTGGACGATCATCTTGCCGGCCGCGACTTCCTGTGCGGCGGCCACCTCACCATGGCGGATATTCCAGCCGGCGCCGCCGTCTGGCGTTGGTACAACATGGAAATCGAACGCCCGATCTTCACCAACGTCGAAGCCTGGCACGAGCGGTTGAAGCAGCGCCCGGGCTTTCAACAGTTCATCATGCAACCGTTGACCTGAATCGTTTCGTCAGTCCGTCCACACGTCGACGCGATTCGCACCGACCCGCTCGATAACCGATTCCAGCAGGCGGTCATACTCTGCACGGGCGAACTCGGACAGGCTGTCGCGGCCGTCCTCGTTGAACCACACGATAACGCGGGGTTCCGATTTCCCGAGGGTATATCTGATCTTCTCGAGGCGCACGACTACCTCGATCTGCGGATGAGTCTTCAAACGGAAGTGTTGCTCGTCCGACTCGGCGCTGTATTTCTGATAAACGATGACGCCACTGTCGTCATCCTTGAATTTGACGCGCTGGTAGCCGCGGACCCTCAGGTAATCGTTAATCTGCCCGGGGGTATACTGCATGCTGTAGGGGCTTACAGTGACGGAGAATGTTTTGGTCGCGCGCGTGGCGCAGGCAGCGAGGACCAGCATGAGCACCACGACGATGCCTGTAATCACCTTGCGCATGTTTCCGAAACCTCCTGCTGATCCCGCACCGTGACGCACCTCCGTGATACCCCCTGACGGCGATACCTATACAATCCGGGTTTATGCGCCGACTTGTCAATTGCAACCAGTAAGCGGACGTGGTGGGCCCCCCACTCAATGCGCTGACGGCTAGCGCGGCCGCCGCCGCCATTATAAGCGGGGACACGACTTCGGTTGCGCTGGTGGAATCCTGTCTCGATCGCATCGAGAGCAGAGACGCTCTGGTGTCCGCATGGGTTTATGTGGACGCGGAGCTGGCGCTGTCGAAAGCCCGTGAAGCCGATGCCGCCCTGGAAGCCGGACGGGCCGTCGGCCCCCTGCACGGGGTGCCCGTCGCCATCAAGGACATCTTCGATACCGCCGACATGCCCACCGAGTGTGGCAGCCGCCTCTATCGGGAGCGGTGGCCGCGGAAGGACGCCCGGGCGGTGTCGCTATTGCGCCGCGCCGGTGCCATCATCCTTGGCAAGACGGTCACCGCCGAGCTGGCCCTGTCGGCGCCGGGCCCCACCGCCAACCCCCTGGATTTACGCCGCACGCCCGGCGGCTCATCGAGCGGCTCGGCCGCCGCAGTGGCCGATTGCATGGTAGCGCTGGCCGTCGGTTCGCAGACCACCGGCTCGGTCATCCGGCCCGCCTCCTATTGCGGCATCATCGGCTTCAAACCGAGCTTCGGCACCATACCCACCGGCGGAATGCACATACTCGCGCGAGTCCTGGACCACGTGGGCGTGTTCGCCAGGGATCTGGCCGATATTTCCCTGCTGACCAAGGTACTGATGCCGACAGGTACAGGCGCACGCAGCGCCGCCCATGGAAACTCCCCGAGATCGCCTCGAATCGGCGTGCTGCGGGCACCGGTGTGGAGCGAGGCGAGCGCCGATGCACGGACGTGTTTCGACACCTGGGCCGATAGTCTCGGAATTCACGATCGTGTCGAGCTTGGCGACAGCTTCGACGATGCCGTCGCCTGCCAACGCCTGCTCCTGGACGCCAACCTCGCTGCAAATCTCGGTGGCGCCTGCGAAGACACACCCGAGGCACTCCAAGCCATCACACGGGAACGGGTGCGCAGCGGATTTTCAATCGGCGCTGACGCGGTTAAGCGCACCGTCGCGAGGGTCGAAGAACAAAAGGCACGCTTGCGCCAGGTATTCCAGGATTACGATGCCTTGCTGACCCTGGCGGCGCCGGGGGAAGCACCGCTGGGCTTGAGCTCCACGGGCAACGCCGTATTCTCCGCCATCTGGACGCTCATGGGCGTACCCGCGATCACGCTGCCGATGCTCGTGGGAGAAAATGGAATGCCCATCGGAATCCAGTTGATTGGCGCGACGGGCGAGGATGAGAAACTGCTCACCGTCGCCGCGCAATTTTCCACCACACCATCCACGCAGAGAGGTTAGTTAATGTGTGTTAACAACATGCCGCGCTTCGGACTCGCAAAGGCCGGTGACCACATGCCGGCGACAGGAAAAAGGGAGTCTGCCTCGGGGAGAATAGGATTGACCGAAGGCGATGACGCACCCGTCGATGCGGCCGGTAACTACCGCGAATAAGGCCGACAGCAAGTGCACAGAGGTCGACCGTCATGAGCGACGTGCGCATCGTCTATCCGGATGCGAATCAGCAAATTGCTGATCTCATGACCGGCGTCCGCCTCGAACGGGTGCGGGAGGCCGGACAGTTCACAGCGCATTTGGGCCGGCCGGAAAACGACCGGCAGTTCATTGAACGCATCGGCGATGCCAGCGCCTTGATGCTTGGATGGGGACTACCCGTCGACGTCATGAACGCGGCACCGAATCTCGAGCTCGTTGCTTTCGTCGGTATCGGAGCCGGCAACTTCGTCGATGTTGACGCGGCGGTCGACCGTGGCATCACGGTGTGTAACACACCCGGCTACGCAGACAACACGGTGGCCGAGCATGCGCTGGCCATGATGCTGGCAACAGCCAGAAATCTGCACCGCCTGGATCGCGATCTGCGCGAAGGCCGCTGGAATCAATCGATTCCCGGCTTGGAGTTACGCGGCAAAACGCTGGGGTTGGTGGGATTCGGCGGAATCGGTGCGCGATTCGCCGCCCTCGCCCGCGGGCTCGGCATGACGGTGCGCGCATGGACACGTAATCCGAGTCCCCGGCGAGCGCGTGAGCATGGCATCGAGTTCGTGGAGCTCGACACGATACTCCGCGACAGCGACGTGCTCTCCCTGCACGCGGCATTAACGCCAGAAACTGAAGGGCTTCTGGATAGCAGGGCGCTTGCAAAAACAAGACCCGGAGTGATCATAATAAATACGGCACGCGGTGAATTAATCGAGGAGAGTGCGTTGCTGAGCGCGCTTCGCTCGGGTCACGTTGCCGCCGCCGGGCTCGATGTATACCACCAGGAGCCGCTACCGTCCCGTCACCCGCTGTTCGCGTTCGACAATGTGCTGCTCACCCCCCACGTGGCATTCAATACGCCGGAGGCGACGCAGGCACTGCTTGATATCAGCATCGATAACATCGTGCACTACTATCGTGGCGAGCCCATCAACGTCGTTGCCGCGCCACGGCCATGAGCGTCAAAGTCAGCGAGTTCGTGACCCATGTGGTCGACATGCTCGAACCCCTGGGGCCGGTAAGCGCAAGACGCATGTTCGGTGGATACGGCATCTATCTCGATGGGATGATGTTTGCGCTGGTGGCGGATGACACCCTGTACCTGAAGGTGGACGACGAGAGTCGAAGCGAGTTCGCGGCGGCGGGTCTGGAACCCTTTCGCTATTCGAAAAAGGGAAAGACCTACGAGATGTCCTATCATGCAGCCCCGGAGGACGCACTCGAGAACGCAGAGCTCCTGCGTGACTGGGCACGCAAGGCCGTGGACGCGGCAATGCGCGCGGCGCGTGCCAAGTGAGCAACAAAAAGACGAGACGGGGGATGCGAACATGACCGGCGGTGAACCGATTCGAGCCGACAAGAACAGGCTATGGGCCAGCATCATGGAAATGGGCCGCATCGGCGCAACCCCCGGCGGCGGCGTAGGGCGCATCGCTCTCACCGAGCTCGACAAGCAGGCCAGGGATCTGTTCGTGACGTGGTGCGAGGATTCCGGGTGCACCGTTCGCGTCGATGGCATGGGCAATATATTCGCGCGGCGCGCCGGCAGCGACGCGACCCTGGCGCCGGTGATGACCGGCAGCCATCTCGACACGCAACCCCTTGGCGGCAAGTTCGACGGCATATACGGCGTGCTTGCCGGACTCGAAGCAGTACGCACCATGAACGACGCCGGCGTCACGACCCGGGCACCCATCGACGTGGTTGTGTGGACGGACGAGGAAGGCGTGCGCTTCTCGGGTATGCTCGCGTCGGGAGTTTTCTCCAGCGTTTATGCCCTGGAAGACGCCCTGGCACGCACGGATCCAGACGGTGTGACCATGGCCGCGGCACTGCAAGCCATCGGCTACGCGGGCAGCGAGCCGGCGGTCGGGGATCCGCCCCGGGCCTTCTTCGAGGCCCACATCGAGCAGGGACCAATCCTCGAAGCGGAAGGCAAGACCGTGGGCGTTGTCATGGGCGCCCAGGGACAACGCTGCTTTCAGGTGACAGTGACCGGCGAGGAGGGGCATGCGGGAACGCTGCCGATGACGCTTCGCCGGGATGCGCTGCTCGGTGCCGCGCGCATGCTGGACGCCGTCAATGCCGTTGCCTTCGCCCACGAGCCACACCCGGTGATCACCGTCGGCTCCATCAACGTGCGGCCGAATTCACCCAACACCATTCCCGGGCAAACGCAGTTCAGCATCGACAGCCGCCACCCGGACGATACGGTTCTAGCGACGGTGGAAAAACAGATGCGCGATGCCTGCAATGCCATCGCCGCCAGGAGCAGTCTGGAAATAGCCTTCGAGCTCGTCAGTGAACGGACCAGCGTGGCCTTCGACGAGGGTTGCGTGCGCAGTATCCGCGAAACCGCAGAGCGGCTTTCGATCCCACACCGGGACATTTACTCCGGCGCCGGACACGATGCCTGCAACCTGGCCCTGGCGGCTCCCACCGGTATGCTATTCGTACCCTGCGAGCGGGGCATCAGTCACAACGAGCAGGAGAATGCCAAAGCGGAGGATCTTGCCGACGGCTGCTCAGTGCTGATGCACGTGCTCATGGAAACAGCGAGCTGAAAGAAGCTTGGAGAAAAGCACCATGTGGTTCACGCGCTATATCGTCTTTGCTCTAACCATCATCCTAACGCTGATATTTGTTGCGCTCGGCACCAGGAACCCGCACTTTTACTGGGGGGTGCTCGTGTTCGGCCCACTGGCCATTCTCGGCACCCGGGACATTGTGCAGTGGCGTCACAGCGTGCTTCGCAACTACCCCGTGGTCGCGCACATGCGCTTCCTGTTCGAAGGTCTCCGACCGGAGCTGCGCCAGTATTTTTTTGAATCCAACCTGTCCGGGGCGCCGTTCAACCGGGAGCAGCGCTCACTGGTCTATCAACGAGCAAAGAACACCGTCGACAAGCTGCCCTTCGGAACGGAGCTCGATATCTACAGTCGGGAGTACGCATGGCTCAACCACTCGACGGCACCAGCGCCGTTATCGAAAGATGCCTTTCGCATCGATATCGGCGGGCCGCAGTGCTCCGTGCCCTACTCGGCCTCCGTTTACAACATATCCGCCATGAGTTTTGGCGCACTCAGCGCCAATGCCATTCGGGCGCTCAACAAAGGCGCCAGGATGGGCAACTTCGCCCATGACACCGGCGAGGGTGGCCTGAGTCGCTATCATCGTGAAAACAGTGGTGACGTGATCTGGGAGATCGGCAGCGGCTATTTCGGCTGCCGAAAGCAGGACGGCACGTTCAACCCCGAGACCTTTGCCGAGCAGGCCACACTCGACCAAGTGAAAATGGTTGAGATTAAGATGTCTCAGGGTGCAAAGCCCGGGCACGGCGGGGTCCTGCCCGGCTCCAAGGTGACGACGGAGATCGCGCACGCACGCCACGTGCCCGTTGGCGTGGACTGCGTGTCACCGGCGGCACACAGCGCATTCTCCACACCCATCGAGATGATGGAATTCATTGCAAAGTTGCGCGAACTCTGTGGCGGCAAGCCGGTGGGTTTCAAGCTTTGTATCGGTCACCGCTGGGAGTTTCTCGCCATATGCAAAGCTATGTGCGAGACGGGAATCTATCCCGACTTCATCGTCGTCGACGGTGGTGAGGGCGGCACCGGCGCGGCACCTGTGGAATTCTCCAATCACGTGGGCACGCCGTTGCGCGCGGGATTGACCTTCGTGCAGAACGCGCTCGTGGGGGCGAACTTGCGCGAACACATCAAGCTGGGTGCAAGCGGCAAGATCGTCTCGGCCTTCGACATGATCGGCACCATGGCCATGGGTGCGGACTGGTGCAACTCCGCGCGTGGATTTATGTTCGCGGTGGGCTGCATTCAGTCCCGAAGTTGTCACACCAATCGCTGCCCGGTAGGAGTGGCGACCCAGGACCCACACCGGCAGCGGGCAATCGTAGTACCCCAAAAAGCCGAACGGGTTTACCAGTTCCATCGCAATACCGTGGAGGCGCTTTCCGAGATCGTCGCAGCCGCCGGTCTCGAGCACCCTTGCGAGATCGCGCCCCGCCACTTCTACATTCGCCTCGGTGGTCCGCTGACCATGGCGGCGGACCGCGGTGCCGTGTGGCTCGAGCCGGGCTCACTGCTCGACGGCAGCGCGCCGGAAGATTATCGGGACTACTGGGAAAAAGCCGCTGCCAATAGCTTTCGGGCGACAGGCTGATGTCGCATTCGTGATGAGCAAACCGATGGCAACAGCCGGCCAGAGATGTCGATCAATGAAGACGAGAGCAACCAATGCGAAACCCGCCGGCAGCCAGATTAGTGCCACTCCCTCACTGGTCCCGGTCAAGAATAGACTGAGTCGACCCGTGATCACCAGTGTCACGCACAACACACCAATCTTGATACCAACGGGTCCAATGCTCCGCATGATGATTTAGTAACCAACCTTTCGTTGCGAGATTAAAATCCCTCGAGGGCCTCGGAGTCGGATGGAAAGACTTTCAAGATTGTGGAGAAGCCCGAGATCTCGAAAACCTCGTTGACGACATCGTTCAGATTGCAAATGCGCATTTCACCCTCATCCGGAGCAAGTCTCTTGGCGACGCTCAGAAGCACACGTAGCCCGGAGCTACTGATGTAAGCCAAATCCGCAAAATCCAGCAACAGCTTCTGGCTCCCCTCGTCCATGAGCCGGTTGAGTTCGTCCTGTGCTTCCGGCGAGGTCTGTGTATCGAGGTTACCTTCTATCTTGACCACGGTGACTTCGCCTTCGCTGCTTGTGTTCAGTTTCATTTTTTTGTCCTCAGAAATGACGTTTCGAGTCATCCGTGCAGCAGTCGATGGATGGAAAGACTATTTCTTGCTTTGAAATGACTTTGTCAGAGTAAGTACGTTCTTATCCGCCGTTCTTTTATAGCTTATGTCGTCCACCATATTGATTACGAGATGAATTCCCAGACCACCAATCTGTCTGTCCTCGATGGAGAGGTGCGTGTCTGGTGTGGCCTCGGCAAGCGGATTGAAGGGCACGCCGTCGTCCGCAATCGATACGATGAGACTATTTGCCGTCAGTTCCAAGCTAACGTCTATGAAGTGGCGCCGCTCATCGGTGAATCCGTAGGAAATGACGTTATTGAGCAGATCATCGAAGATAATGTGAAATGTCGCTGCGATCGCAGGCGGTAGTCCGAACTGCTCTGCGAACTCATCCAGCTTCTCGTCGACCTTCGGGATCTCGGAAAGGTCGTTCTCGATGCGGACCGTCACCCCGGGCATGTGCAGAATCGCCTATGCGCCACTGAAGCGCAGGGACAGAATGGTAATATCGTCAGCCTGATCGGCCCCGGTCTCGAAGCGCTTTACAGACGATAATACCGTGTCGACGGTAGCCTCTACGCTTCCCAACTGGCTCTCCTTTAACAGCTTCTCGAGTCGCGCGTCCGAGTAAAGGTTGCCGCCGACGTCCATAGCCTCTGTCACCCCGTCCGTAAACAGAAGCGCGAGATCGCCTGAAGACAAGTGTGTGGTCTCCTCTCCATAGGCCATTCCGCTCATGGCGCCCACGATGGGTCCGTGCCGCTCCGTAAGGGCGCGAATCGAACCGTCCGGATGCTTTACATAGGGTGGATTGTGCCCCGCGTTGGTGTAGGTGAGCTCTCCGGTAGCGATATTCAGGATCGCCGCGAATACCGTCACGAACATGCTGCTGGGGTTGTCCTGGCTGAGCTCGTCGTTGACGTGGGTGAGAACGCTCCCTGTGGAGCGGTCGTCCGCGGCTCTCGATTTGATCAGGGCCTTGGTCACAGCCATGAACAGAGCGGCCGGGACTCCCTTGCCGGAAACGTCCCCTACACAGAAGCACAAGTGATTCTCGTCGACGAAGAAGAAATCGTAGAAGTCACCGCCGACCTCGCGTGCCGGCACCAGGGTTGCATAGATGTCGAACTCGTCGTGATCGGGAAAGGGGGGGAACTTGAGCGGGATCATGCTCATCTGAATTTCCCTTCCGACGTTGAGCTCCTCCTCCATGCGGTCCTTCTGGCCCTTTATGATCCCATAAGCTTGCTGCAGGGCGTCCCTGCTCTGCTTCAAGGCCACGTGGGTCTTTACCCTGGCCTTGAGGATAGGCGGGTTTACCGGCTTCAGGATATAGTCTTCGGCTCCCAGCTCGAATCCCTTGGCCTCGTCCATGGTTTGATCCTTGGCGGTCAAGAAAATGATCGGGATCCCGCTGGTCCTGGGATTGGATTTGAGCCGCTCGCAGACCTCGTAGCCATCCATCTCCGGCATCATGATGTCCAGAAGTATGAGATCCGGTGATTGGGTCTCGGCGATCTTCAACGCCATCTTGCCGTTGATGGCCGCCTTGACCGTGTAGTCGGGAGATAGAATGCCCTTGACCACATCCAGGTTCTCCGGCGTGTCGTCGACGGCAAGAACGGTTCGTTTGCTTTGATTTTCACTCATCGTTTTAAGTTAATTGCTTTCTGACACATTCCCTGAGTAGCGCGGGGTCCACCGGCTTCATGACGTAGTCCACGGCACCCAGCTCCAGACCTTTGGCCTCGTCCGTTGCCTTGTCCATGGCGGTCAGGAAAATGACAGGTATGGCGCTGGTCTCCGCATTGGATTTGAGCTGGCGGCAGACCTCGTAACCATCCATTTCCGGCATCATGACATCCAGAAGAATGAGGTCCGGCATTCTCGCCTGTGCGATCTTCAGCGCCATCGCACCGTTGATGGCCGCCATCACCGTGTACTCGGGAACCAGTATGCTCTTGACCACATCCAGGTTCTCCGGCGCGTCGTCGACGGCGAGTATGGTTTTTCTGGGTCCCTCATCGCTCATGTTCGTCTCACTCCGGACGACTCGCGCCTGGGTCAATCGCTTCCGGTGGCCTGCCGAGACGGCACCCCATCAGCAGATTCGTCGAGGCTCGCCACCAGCTGTTTCAGATCCTCCGCGGCTCCTTCGAAGTCGTACTCACCGACGCGCTTTTTCAGCGCCCGCAGGGGATCCGCCAGCGGGGTTCCGGCCACCCGTCCCAGAATTTCCTCGAGGACATCGTCGGCCTCGGAATCATACTGCTCCAGCTTCTCCAGCAATCCCTGAAGCCGCGGCGAGAGATCCGCGGGCACGCCGCCGCCACCGTTTCCGCTTCCGGAAAGCGGCTCAGCCGTGGTGACAGCCTGAAGCACCGAGAGCGTCCTATCCAGCTCTGCTTCGGTATGCGCGACCAGAGCTTCGGGGGCCTCTTCGGGCTCCGCCTTCAGCGCCGCCTCCAAACTGGCTGCCGACTCCTGCAGCGCCGACGCCCCGACGGTTCCCGCGACACCCTTCAAAGTATGCGCCAGGCGAACGGTGCCCTCGTGATCGCCTTCCTCGAAAGCCGCGCGGATCTCCCCTATGGCGCCTTGCTGATTGGCGACGAATTTGTTCAGCAGCTTACGATAGGAGCGGATGTTGCCGGCCATTCGGGCGAGCCCCGCTTCGGTGTCGATGCCCGGCAGCTCGGGCAAGGTCTCTTCTTGCGGCGACGACTCTCGTGGCGCCTGCAGCGACTCCGGCAATTCCCGACCCCCGGGCTCGATCCACTGCTGCAGGGCGGTGAACAGCACCTGGGGATCGATGGGCTTGGCAATGTGATCGTTCATGCCAGCCTCTTCGGATTTGCGCTGGTCTTCCACGGTAGCATTGGCCGTCATCGCGAGAATGGGAAGCTTCTGGAATCGATCGTCCTCGCGGATATTGCGTGTCGCGGTATAACCATCCATGACCGGCATTTGCACGTCCATGAGCACACAATCGTAGCGGCCCGGCTCCAACATGCTGATGGCTTCCTGTCCGTGATTGGCAACCTCCACCAGGAAGCCCGCCTGCTCCAGCAGCTCGCACGCCACCTGCTGATTGATCTCGTTGTCCTCTACCAGAAGGATGCGCGCACCCTGAACGGGCCGCAAAGCCTCCATATCCAGTCCTTTCTTGCCACGGTCACGCGCTGACTTGGGTACAGTCTTGCCGAAGGTCGTCATGATGACATCGAAGAGCAGCGAGGGATTGACGGGCTTGGCGATCATACTGTCCAAATATTCCCCTCCTTCCCTGGCCATCACCTCTTCTCCGGCAAAGCCGGAAACCAGAATGATCTTCGGCGGGTCGGTGAGGCCGATCCCCGTCTTGATCTTCTCGGCGGTCTCGATGCCGTCGAGGCCCGGCATGAGCCAGTCCATCATTACCAGATCGAAATGCTCGTTCGCTTCCTCGAACAGGGCAAGTGCTGCCTCGCCCGAGTCCACTGTCGTTACCCGAAAGCTGAGGGATTCCAGATAGGTCTGAAGAATTTCCAGCGCCGTCGGATTGTCGTCCACTACCAGGACCCGCATACCGCGCAGATCCGGCCCGGGCTCGTGAGACCGGGTTTCCTGTTCCGTGCCTTTCTGTAGAGTCACTGTAAATTTGAAAGTGCTGCCCTTTCCCGGCTCACTTTCCACCCAGATTTTCCCACCCATCATCTCGACCAGTTGCTTGGAGATGGCCAGCCCCAATCCGGTGCCTCCGTACTTGCGCGTGGTCGAGGTGTCGGCCTGGGAAAAGGATTGGAACAATCGGCCCTGCTGCTCCGGGCTCATGCCGATACCGGTATCGCGAACCGAGAACTCGAGAGTGGCCTTGTCTTCGGATTGCTCCAGGATGTCCACCGAGACCACGACCTCCCCGGCCTCGGTGAACTTGACCGAATTGTTGGTGAGGTTGATCAACACCTGACCCAGACGCAGTGGATCACCCATCAGAGTGGCGGGAACATTGGGCGCTTGAGAGAACAGCAGCTCCAGCCCTTTTTCCTGGGTTTTCACCGAAGCAGTGGTAGCGAGATTGTCCAGTACATCCTCCAGTGCGAAGGGGATCGACTCCATGTCGAGCTTGCCGGCCTCGATCTTCGAGAAGTCCAGGATGTCGTTGATGATACCGAGCAGGGATTGAGACGATGCGTGGACCTTGCGCAGGTAGTCCTGCTGCTTCGGTGTGAGATCGGTCCTCAGGCAGAGATCGCTGAGCCCGATGATGGCGTTCATGGGTGTGCGGATCTCGTGGCTCATGTTGGCGAGAAAAGCGCTCTTTGCCTCGTTGGCCGCCTCCGCGGCCTCGCTGGCCCGCTCGAGCTCCTCGGCTGCTTTTCTACGCTCGAACACGCGCCCGAGCTGACCACCGACTCCACGCATGAGCTGCAGAAGACTCTCGTCCGCCCCCAAGGCTTTGTCGACGAAGAATTCGAGCACCGCCACCACGAAACCGTCTATCTCCACCGGCAGCGCGAACGCGCTGCTGACGCCCAGATCCTTCATGAGTTTGTTTCGGGGAAAGTTCGGGTCCGCTTTCAGATCCTCGATCCAGACTGGCTCGCCGGACTGTGCCACCCGTCCCGGCAGTCCCTCTCCCACGGCAAATTCCGTGCCCTCGGTCACCCGCCTGAACTCCTCGAATTCATCGGCATCCCGGAAATACCAGATGGACGTAGGCACGAGACGGTCGGAATCGTCAGACCACACATACGCGTGCCCGACAGGCCAACCGATCAATTCACACGTCATATCGATGGTGCGTTGCAGAGCCGCTTCGAAGGAATCGGTTTCCGCGGCGATCGCCGTGACCCGATCCAGCAGTCTCGACTCGACTTCCGCTCTCTTGCGATCGGAGATGTCCCGCAATAATGCGATGAAAATGATATCTTCCCCGACCTGTACCTTTTCCACCGAGAGTTCCAGCGGGAACAGGTTCCCATCCTCCCGCATGCCCTCTACCTCGATGGAATTGCCAACCACCTTGGACGACCGGGTTGGGTCAAACCTTTCCAGGTAGTAGTCATGCTCCAGGGCGACGGGTTTGGGCATCAATATCTTGACGTTCTTGCCGATCACCTGTGCCGCCTCGTAGCCGAAGGTGGATTCCGCCGACTTGTTGAATGACTGGATGGTTCCTTTGCGGTCGATGGTCACGATGCCGTCGGGACTCGCTTCGATGATCGCGGCAATGCGCTTTTCGCTCGCCTCGATTTTTCCCCGCGACTCGATCAGCTCTGTCTGAATCGTCTGTAGCTCCGTATTTCGCTCTCCCAGGGCGCGATTTTGATCGGCCTGCTTCTCCAGAGCCTCATCGAGCTCGTTGGTACGCTCCGTCACTCGATCTTCCAGCTCGTTCTTCTTGTGCTCGACCTCGGCGAAGGAATTTCCCAGCGCAACCCGCATCTGCTCGAAGTTTTCCGCAAGATCGCCAATCTCGTCACCACTCGCCCGTTGGATTGGTTCATCAAGCTTCCCGGACGAGAGAGATTCCGCGGCCGACTCGAGATTTCGCAAAGGTCGCGTGAGTGACAGGGAAAAGAAGTACGAAATGTAGATCGTTATCGCGATGAGCACCGACGCCAACATGATCATGCGATCACGAAGCTGGTCAAAAAGCTGGAAAGCTTCCGCTTCGTCGATTTCACTCATGATTACCCAGTCCAGACCGGGTAAGTTCAGCTGGCGGTAGGCGGAGAGAACCCTCACGCCTCTGTAATCGTCGAAGACTTGCGTACCGGTCTCACCTGAAAGAGCCGCCCGTGTGCCGACGGTGTCGACCTCCTGCAATCCAATGGAGTTGTTGAAGCTTCGGATCCTGGCGACCGTGTCAGGATCTGTGCCAAGCTCCTCGATCATCTGCAAATATCTTTCCCGATCCTCGATCAGAAATCGCGACTGATTTCTCAGCAGCTTGTCCGCGCCAACCAGGTAAGTTTCCCCGGATTCTCCCAGGCCAATGTCCTTCCACGAACTGTGAGAAGTCATGATGCCGTTGATATGGTCTACAGGCATCTGAAATGCCAGGACCCCGATCAACTTATCCTGGTCGTAGATTGGGGTCGCGATGAACCCGGCCGGCACGCCGTAAGAGGGGGTGTAGGGCTCGAAGTCCACGACACTTACGTGTTCACTGTCCGCCGTACCATCGGAAGAATTGAACACCACCTTGTTGAATGCTTTGGCGAGGTTCGTGTTCTTGAAAGGCCCGGTTTTAAGGGAGGTCGCGTAGTCAATCTCCTTGAAGACGGAATAAACAATTCTTCCGTCGCGATTGTCGATGAGAAAGATATCGTAAAAACCGAATTTATCCAGGAAATCATTGAAAACTGAGTGGAACTTGACGTGCTGGGCGGTATAGTAAGTACTGTCTGCGCCTCTCAAGAGTTCATTTTTGCTACCGACCTCATTTTCATTGGCTGCGATATAGGTCGTTTGAAGGTGTTTGGTAATGTCATCGGTAGGGATCAGATCCTGAATCGATGCAGCAGAGAGATTTTGACCAGAGCCCTTAGAAACCCACAAAGGTGCAAACGTGTCAGTATAGAAATCCTCCAACTCCCCGGGACGCATAGGATGAATGTACTGACCGGGCTTCAGCACCGTGATACCAACTCGAAACAGCTGCATCGCACTGACGGTATCGCGGCTTCTTGCCAGGGATCGAATCTGATTCGAGATCAGTGTGAAATAATCTTCGATCTGTTGTGCCTTCATTTCCCGGACAGCGGTCAACTTGTTGAAGGCATCACGTCTCATCGCCTCGCGTGTGCTCAGGTCCGAGACCACGCCGAGGGTCACGATCACAGTGATGGCGATCGCGCCTGTGACCAGGAGAATTTTCGTTCCGATTTTCAGCCGACCAAACATGGTGCTCTCTCTATGTGACCGACTTGATGATCGATGCGTCGCCCGCCCTGGCGTCGGCGGTATAACCAGGAATGTCGTAGTCCTCTGTCTCGCCGTGCTCGGTTACATTCAGGCCGATGTCCTCGTGCTCCGCCGACACGCGTAGAGGATGAACATAGTTAACGCCCTTCAGAAGGACGAAAGTCACACCGAAGGTCCAGATGCCACAGGCGGCGATTCCCAGAAGTTGAATACCAACCTGCTCGACTCTAGTGAGACCGGTTCCCAGGATTTCCAAATCACCGTAGAAGCCAACCGCCAGGGTTCCCCAGATCCCCGCGCCGAGATGAACGGGGATCGCACCGACGGCATCATCGATTCGAAAATACTCGAGAAGCTCTTCGACGAAGATAACGATCATTCCACCCACGAGACCTATCAGTGCTGCGACGGGTGTGGTTACCGCGAAGCAATTTGCGGTGATCGCCACCAATCCGCCCAGGCAACCGTTCATGAACTGAGTGACATTGAGTCTCTTCTGGACGGCATGCCCGAGCAGGCCGGCGGAAACGGCGCCAATGCAGCCCGCGATAACAGTGTTAACGAGTATGTTGGATACTTGATCGTTCAAGGCAAGGGTGCTGCCACCATTGAATCCCAGCCAGCCTATGAACAGGAAAACGGCTCCAAGCGTCGCCAGCGGTAGATTCGAAGGGGGAATTCTTTGCGGCTTTCCACCTTTCGGAAAGCGGCCGCGGCGCGCGCCGACCACCATGATGATGGCGAGAGAGACCCAGCCCCCGACGCTGTGCACGACGGTCGATCCGGCGAAATCCACGAATCCCATACCGTTCAACCAACCATTGGTGGCACCTTCATAGAGACCGCCCCAGGACCAGTGACCGAATACCGGATAGACGAGGGCCGAGATGAAGAATGTCGCAATGAGATAGGAGCTGAATTTCAACCGCTCGGCCACGGCTCCGGACATGATGGTTACCGCGGCGCCGCAGAACATCACCTGAAAAATGAAAAAGGCGCCGAAAAGCGGTTCCGATTGGGAGAAATCCAGGGTGAACTGGCTAAGCCCGAACCATCCTCCCCGGCTCGCGCCGAACATCAGACCGAATCCCACCACCCAGAAGACGACGGTGGTGAGACAGAAATCCGCCAGGTTTTTTATGGCGACGTTGATGCTGTTTTTTCTTCTGGTAAGTCCGCTTTCCAGGCACAGAAAGCCCGCCTGCATGAGAAACACCAGGGCGCTGGCAACAATTATCCAGAGGAAATCGAGGTTTGCCTGCAGATCATTCATGGGCTTACCATCGGCGCGCCTGGTGGGTCGGACAACCGCCGCTTGCAGCATCCCCCGTGTAGGATGCCCGAGAATAGCCTGAAAGCCGGGTCCTGGACCACCTCTGACAGAGCGAGCCATCGCGGTCTTTTGCCGCGTGAAATGAGCCCGGAGGCGAAGGGGCTGTTCATGATGGACAGTGGTAAGTGGTAACCTGCCACCAGGAAAGTGTCCGATCACAACGAATAACTGACATCGTGAAGCGAATGTGGTACGCGAATAGATCAGTCCCCGGGGAGAAAAATTATGCCTAAATTCAGACTCGATTATATCTGGCTGGACGGCTACCAACCCACCGCCAACATCCGAACCAAGAGCCAGATGTTGGAGGCGGATTCCTTCGACGGGAGCATCGACGCGGTGCCCGTATGGGGCTTCGACGGCAGCTCGACGCAACAGGCGGAGGGACACGACTCAGACTGCATTCTGAAACCCGCGCGGGTGTACCGAAATCCCCTTCAGGAAAACGGCTACTTCGTCCTTTGCGAGGTGCTGACCCGCGACGGGGCCCGTCACGAAACCAACTACCGGGCGCTCATCGATGAGGCCGCGGGCGCCGAGTTCTGGTTCGGTTTCGAGCAGGAGTACGTCCTGATGTCCTCCAACGGGCGCCCCATCGGATTCCCGGACGGTGGCTACCCCGAGCCCCAGGGGCCCTACTACTGTGCCGTCGGCTCGCACAACGTCGCGGGACGGGAACTCATCGACGAGCACTTCGAGACCTGCGTCGCCGCCGATGTCGGTGTGACCGGAATCAACGCCGAGGTGATGCTCGGGCAGTGGGAGTTCCAGTGCTTCGGCAAGGGCGCGACGCGGGCAGCAGACAACTTGGTGATGGCGCGATTCCTGCTCTACCTGCTCTCAGAGAGGCACGGCGTGGTCGCCAACATCGATCCGAAGCCCATCGCCGGCGACTGGAACGGATCGGGGCTGCACTCGAATTTTTCCTTCGACTACCTGCGCGATGTCGGCGGACAGAAGTACATCGAGGCGCTTTGCGCGGGATTCGCGCCCTTTCATAAAGACCACCTTGCGGTCTACGGGGCGGGGAACGAGCGACGCCTGACGGGGGCGCACGAGACCGCGTCCATAGACCGGTTCAGCTACGGCGCGAGCAACCGGGGTGCCTCCATCCGCATCCCGATCTACACCACCAGCCATGACTGGAAGGGCTATCTGGAGGACCGCCGCCCGGCGTCCGACGCGGATCCCTACCAAGTCGTCCATCGCATCATGGAAACCGTGAAAATCGCACACCCGCACGCCCTCGAAGCCATCGCCTGAAGATTCACGCCGAGAGTGGAAAGCATTCTATAAATTGGAAAATACCCACGCTTCACCCGAGAGGGTGAAGCGTGCTAGAAGGCGTCGCAGGGGGTCGCTGGATGGAATTTACAGCTCAGTTGATTCAGGTTGTGGGATTGCTCGTCATACTGGCGGGCGCCACCATGGTGTTCGTTCACCTCATTTCCTGGGTATTCGGAAACAAGCACTCGCAGGTACGCATCGGCCTGGAGCTGGTGCTGTTTTTCTCTGTCGTCTATGCCCTCCGGAATCCAGTCCTCGAATTCACAGGTATCCATGCGCTCGTGGATGACTTCACCAAGGGCGTCGCTTTCCTGTGGTTCGTTTCAATCGCGTTTTTCCTGGATGCACTGCTCAAGCGCTATGTGTGGCACGGAGTGCTCTTCCACCGTGGCGAGAGTCATGTCCCCAAGTTACTGCGCGATGGTGCTTCCCTGGTTATCTATGGGGTCGCCATCGCCGTCGTCATGCATTTTGTCTACGAGGAGCCCATCACGGCCATTCTGGCGACCTCGGGCGCGGCCGCGTTCATCGTCGGCTTCTCCGCACAGTCGACGCTGCGGGAGGTTTTTGCCGGCCTGGCGTTGAGTTCCACGAAGGCACTGAAAATTGGTGATTATCTGGAGATAGACGGGATCTACGGCCGTGTCCACGATCTCAACTGGCGCAGCGTATCGCTGCACAATCCGCATACGGATTCTCTTTATATCTTCCCCAACAGCGGTGTTGCGGAGAAGACCATACTCAACTACAGCGAGCCCACCGAGCGATTCAAGAACACCGTCAGCTTCGTCGTCGAGCACAGCGCATCCCCTGAGCTGGTCAGCCGCCTCGTCCTTCAGTCCCTCGAGCAATCCCGCTACGTCCTGCGGGACCCGAAGCCGGACATGAACGTCATGGGCTTCACCGATCTCGGCATGGAGTACCGCATTCGCTACTTCTTCGACGGCGACGACCCCTGGTGGGATGCTCAGGCCGAAGTGTGTAACGCCATATGGGGCGTGTTGCGGCGCAATGGGATCCGGCTCGCCATCGACCGCCACAAGCTGCAATCCGGCGATGAGCTGGCGGACACCCCCTGGAGTCAGGAGCCGGAGGGCCGCGAGCGCGCGTTGGTGTCGCTGCTCGAGACAGCAACCCTGCTGGCCGAGCTGCCGGAACCGGTGCGCCAGCAACTCGCGGCCAAGGCGATCCGCAGGGACTTCACGCCTCCCGAGTGCGTGTACCTGCAAGGCGAGCAAAGCGATGCTGTATTCATCGTCGCCAGTGGCCGCCTGAGCGTCAATCAGACAACCGCCGATGGCGACGAAGCCCAGGTAGGATCGCTCACCAGAGGAGCGGCATTCGGATTTTCCAGCCTGATCGAGGACACGCCGCGACGGGAAAGCGTACAGGCCCTGGAGTACGCGACAGTTTATCGTGTCGATTCCGCTTTATTGATGGAATTGGCGGCAGCGCACCCGCAATTCGCCCGGCTGGCGCAGGAGCACGAAGAGAGCACACAGAGCGAATACGCCGCACGCGTGTCGGCACATCTCGAGAAACAGCAGCATCACGAGCACCATCGCACCCGGTCGGAAATCCTCGAGTCGTTGAAAGCGCATGTACGCGACGCCTTCAAGCCCGGCATGTTGACCGAACTCATACGCTCTACGTTGTTGCGACATTCCGAGAAGACAATTCTAAGTGCGGTGATGGCTGGTGCCGCGGTCGTCTCGGCGGCACGCGGGCCCATCGACGATGCCGAGCGGGCCTATGTCGTCAACGTGCTGGATTCGCTGGAGCTACTTCACCATACTGACCGCGAAACGGGATTGGCGGTCTTCAATGAATTTGCGCAAGGCATCGCGGATGACCCTGACAGCGGATCCGAGAAGGCCATGAGTGCGCTGCGTCGCATAGCGAACGACCATAAGCTATCCCACATCGTCATGGGAATTGCCCATGGCGTTACTGGCCTGCACGGCAAGGTCACCGAAGGCGAGCGGCAGGCGCTCGAGAAGATCGCCGGGGTCCTCGACACGTCACACGAGCCCGAGGAGCTGGCCGCGTCAATTAGAAAGCTCTCGGATCGGTAAATGCTCACACCTATCGAGAAGAATTGCATCGATCGCTTCAGAGAAGGGAAAGGGTTCGGTGACGCCGGCGGCGAATCGTCCTGGGTCGACTTCGGCTTGCGCCTGATGCTCGAGACGGGAACGGTCGTGCGCAACATGCGCCTTACCGCGACGGCTGACGCGGTGCGTTTTAAAGACGATGGATCGCCCTGGACGGAACAGGAACGGCAAGTCGAATCATTGGCCAGAGACAGGCTTGCCAGCTTCTGCCCCGAAGCCAGCTTCGTCGGGGAGGAGAGCGGCGGCCAGCTGCCGGCCAAGGGGCTGGCTCTCGCCATGGACCCCGTCGATGGAACCTGGTCCCTGGTCAATCACGCGGAGACCTGCACTAACACCCTGGCCGCATTCCGGGACGGGACGGTTTTCCTCGGCATGATCCAGAATCCGGTAACGGGGGAAGTGGCATACGCCAGCGAGGGGAGCGGTGCGCGACTCATCCAATTGTCGCTGTTCGGAGAGCCGGACAGGGCTCGTGATCTTCCCTTTAAGCGCGTTCGCGCCGAAAGCGTGTTGGTCAATCTGCAACCCCAGCGCGATGCGGCCGACGCGGCCGGAGCTCTCTTTGCGGCGTGGCGGGGCGGTACCGTGAATATGATGAAGCTGACCGGGGGATCGCCATCGTGGTCACTGCTGGAGGCGGCCAAGGGAAGCTTCGTCTACGTCAACCTGTGGACGACGAAGCCCTCGGATCCTTTCGATCTGGCGGCAGGCGTGTTGCTTGTCCGCGAAGCCGGCGGCGACGTAACGGATCTGGATGGAATTCCCATCGATGCGGCCGCCCACAGCGGGCCTTTCATCGCCGCCATAGATGTGAGGACGCGCGACAAGGTAGCCAGCATCATTAAACGGTCGATGAGTTAAATCAGTGGAAGAACACACTATCCTCGGGATTCTGGCCATGGTGGGCGGCGATTTTCTCGGCGCCATCAAAAAGGTTTTCGGCGTCGCGGTCGTGGGTGTGGTCGTGCTTTTCGTCGCCGAGCGAACGCTGATCAAACGGCATATCGTTTCGGAAATTCTTCCCATGTGGTCGATGCTGATGGCCTACTTTCTCACCATGAAAGGCCGGCTGAGCGAAATCGAGCGCGTCAGTGGCGACGCGCTGGTGCGCCTGGGCGTGCTCGAGGAAAACTCGGCCGAGAACAAGGAGCATCGCTTCGATACTGAAATGTGGAAGGAATCGGCGACCCGCTCCATTCGTCACGAGCTGAAGCGCTGCCTGCAGGAAAGTCGGATCGCGGCTGAGGAGACGCTCGATCTCTTCGCCCCCGTCAAGTCGGCTCTGCTGAAGCTGAAGAACGACACCGAACTGTTTCGTGCCTACTCTAATCACCTGTCCCGCAAGATAGCGAGCCTGTGGTCGGAGAAACTGCATGTGCTCAATGCGGTGGGTGGCGGCGTCGAGAGTGTCCAGGTGGTCTCTAGAGAGGCAGAGGCTCTCGATTTCTACATCGCACGGCATCTGGATATTTTTCTTCTGTACCTGGAGAGCTACGTCGCCGGAGACCGCGACGACGTCATCTGCGAGAATCTTGCCAACTACTGGCCCTATTTTCTCGGCCAACCAGACAGATTGCTCGCAACCGCGCGAGAGGATTTTCTGCGCGAACATCTCAGCGAGCGGGAACGCAAGACGTTGACGCTCAGGGGACGCGTACAGTTCATCGAGGAAGCCCTGACTGAAACGCGGGAAGAAATCGGCCACAAAATCAACGAAGACCTGCCCGAGATCGAAGCCCGCACGATCTGGGGACGTTGATGCAGATGTTCGACAAGCAAGTATAGGGACAATGGAGCCAGGCATCTTTTTCGATATCCTGGGATGGCTCGGTGGCTTCGTCTACAAGGCCGTGGTCATCGTGGTGGCGGTGGCGGTGATCGCAACCGTGACCATGTTCGTCGCTGAGAAGACACTGATCAAACGCCATATCACGACCGATATGCTGCCCATGTGGTCGATGTTGATGGCCTATTTCCTCACCATGAAAGGCCGCCTGAACGAGATCGAGCGCAGCAGCGCGCGGGCGTTGATGCGATTGGGGGTCTTCGCGGGAAACACCGATGATGGCGTGGAGCAGGACTTTTCCCGAGACATGTGGAGGGAGACGAAACCCGGTTCCACCCGCCATGAATTGAAACTCCGCCTGCAGGAAAGCGACCTCAGTCCCGATGAGACGCGGAGTCTTTTCGCCCCCGTCGTGTCGGCGCTCTTGAAGTTGAAAAATGATGCCGAGTTGTTTCGTGCCTACTCGGACCACCTGTCCGGGAAGATGGAGAGTCTGTGGTCGGAGAAGCTGCAGCTGGTTCATGCCGGTGGCGGAGGCGTTGAAAGCGTGTTCATGGTTTCCAAGGAGGCCGAGGCGCTTCACTTCTATATTTCCCGACACCTGGAAATTCTTTTGCTCTACCTGAATCGCTACATAGCCGGGGATCGGGATTACGTTACGGCGGAGAATATCGCGAACTACTGGCCGTATTTTCTGGGTCAACCCGACAGATTACTGGTAACCGCCCGGGAGGATTTTCTGCACGGCCATCTGGGGGATCGGGAACGCAAGACGTTGACGCTGAGGGGGCGTGTGGAATTTATCGAGGAAGCATTGGCCGAAGCGCGCGAGGAGATCGGTCATAAAATCAAGAAAGAACTCCCGAGAATCGAAGTCGATACCATATGGGGGCGTTGATCCTGCCGCCTCGCTCAATGCAGATAGTGATGTGAGTACGAGGATCATCATTGCCGACGGGCTGACCAACGAGTACCTGAGCCCCGAGGTACAGTTTCGCAACCGCAAGGCGAATGTTGGCGCTCATGAGATCGACCGACTCATGGGTTCGGGGCCCGAGTTCGGCCGCGGGCCGCTGCCAGTCTTTTTGAGCGAAATCTCTGCAATAAAAGCTGGGCACACACCGACAGCACTGCTCCTTCTCCGGGATCAGGACGCGGAATCCAGCACCAATGGAACGGGCAGCGGCAGCGCCGATTTCGTAGAACCCATTCAAGCTCTACTGCCAGTCGCCGACGTCATCGCCGCCAGGCGTGGCGAGGTACCGGTGACCGCCTTTTGCCAGGCCATCGCGCGTGTGAGCGGCAGCGACCCGCTGACCGGGAACACGGCAGGCCGCGGGATTCGATTTCTTCTGGTTGGCTGCCACTCGGACAAGAGAATTCTCAGCGTGGCGATGTTCCTTCACAACGTTCTGGGCTTCAAGGATGTCGCCATTTGCTCGCATCTGGTGGGGAGCCCGATCAGAGAGGCGCACCTCGCCTCGCTGCTGCACAGTTTTCCGAGCTGTGGCGTTCGCGTCTTTCTCGACCTGGCACAGGCGGCGCGATATATCGGATTCGATACGGCGCCCTTCTCCGAGTTTTCATGCAAACCCTGCCGCATCATACCCATGGAAGCCCGTCGCGCATTGGGTCCCGAGCGAAAAAAGATCATCGAGTTTCTCTGCATGCACTGGACCAGGGCGGATCTGAATCCCCTCCAAGGGGGCTATACCGGCAGCCTCCTGTTTCTCGCCAATGGCTGGAAAGGCCCCTCACGAACCGAACCGATGGTGCTCAAAGTCGACAACTACGCCCAAATGCGCCGGGAGATCGAAGGCTATCAGGAGGTAAAGGATTTGTTCGGCAAGAACGTGCCGACCTTCACCTTTCCTGTAACTCTTGGCGAATCCACGGGTGTCGGCATGGAGCTTGCAGCAATGGAGGGGCGACCGGAGACCCTCCAGGACAGCTTCGAATCAGCAGAAGGTGAAGATAGCATCCGTCGATTCATGCGCCGACTGGACAAAGCTCTCGAGCTCTCCGCGGAAAAACTCTATAGAAATACCCGCGTCTCATCCTGGGTCGTCCCGTATCGCCGCTTCGATTTGCACACCCAGCAACAGCTCGACTGGCTGCGCGAGAACACCGCGCACATCATGAAATATATCGAGCGGTCAAAGATAAAGGAGACACCTTTACCGCCGGAAAGCCTCGAGAAGATGCTGCGTCTGATCGCGTCCAACGAAGATGGCATCGATAGCGAGACCTGCCTTGCCCACGGCGACTTGAATCTCAAGAACGTCATCTGCGACGAGGGGGACAATATCTGGTTCATCGATTGGACCCATAGCGGTCAGCACCCGGTCGAAATGGATTTCGCGAAGATCGAGAACGACATAAAGTTCGTGATGAGCAAGCAGTTCGAGATCGACGATCTTCCGCGACTGAGGAGATTCGAGGAGTATCTTCTCGACAACCGCAATCCGGCTGAAGCCAATCGCCTTCCCAAATCACTCAAGTTCGTCAAGTGGGACTTGCGGTTCCGCAAGATCCTCGACGCCGTGCGGCGAATTCGCCAGGTCTGCTTTTCACTCAAAGAAGACAGCAGCGACTGGGTCGTTTATCGCATCGCTCTTCTCAAGTACGCTCTACACACCCTGAGCTTCGACGAGCAACGCGAACAGGGTGAGTGCGGAACGACACAGCTGGTTCACGCACTCTTCTCTATAGGGGGACTCGCCTTCATTCTCGTGGCCGACGATTTTCACCTGAAGATACGAGGTGGAAAGCCGCAATCCTATCCACGCAGACTGCGTATACTCATCGACGAAGCGCCATGGGCCATGCCCTGTCCGGACTATCAGCCGCCCTATCACGTCGACCCATCAGTCCTGAAAAACGACCGTACGAAAAAAACGGGAGGCTGGGCAGACCCCGAGGACTTCACGCGCGTCGCGCCTCGCGAATCCCTGGAAAAGGCGGCGCATCACGACGATGAAGGCCGCCCCCTCAATCCCCGCGGCCGCACGGGTATTGCCGGCCGCGGACTGTTCGGTCGTTGGGGGGCAAATCAGATGGTCGCTGCGGTAGTGACCAGAATCAACCACGAGACCCTTGCCCCGGAACTGCTGCTCGGCAAGCTGGAAGAGAGCGGCTCGCTCTCCCTCCCGCAGGGATTTGTCGCCGAGGGCGAAACCGTAGGGGCAGCGATCGCCCACGTGCTGGAGGAGTGCACCGGCCAGCCGCCCGAGAGACAGGGAGAGGTCATAGCCGAAGGCTACAGCTACGACGAACGCCAGACCGATCATGCCTGGGTAGAGCTCGCGGCGCAGCTCTATCACATGGATGCCGACGCGAAACCAACGGCCCTCCCGTCGTCTGGTGCCGGCATTCAGGATATCGAGTGGTGGCCGTTGGAGCCGGCAACGATTAACAGCCTGCCCTCGACTCAAGCGCAGCTCGTGCGCGAGGCGACCCGGCGACTAATGGATCGGGACGTCATCGAGCGGGATTCGGCCAAGCAACTACTGGCCAAGACTGGATGAAAGCTGGAAGCTCAACGGGTGCATTCATTCGGAAAACTTGTTCTATGCACTTTGTTCACTACTGATATTCAGTGAATCCTTACTGTAAAAGCCCGCTAGCAAACCGAAAATTATCGATGTTAAGGTTAATGCGATAATTATCGTTCGGGTCTTACGATATTTTTTTTCATAGTTTTCCAATCGCCGTTTACCGTTTGCTTCGATGCGTTCCTGAACCGAGATTATGGGTTTCATGATTCGACTCTTGAAACGATGATATTCTTTGCCGTATAGCAGGTTGAGGGCACCCTCGAAATCTCCTTGCCTCACAGCCCTGAATGCATCAGCTTCGATGGTTGCAAGTCGTTCGCTCATCAATTTTGAATCACCCAACTTACGAATAGAGTACGCATCAAGATCGTTCTCTATCAGTCTATCCCTCAAAGATTTCGCCTCGCCTTCTCCGACGGTTCCCAGCTCGCCTGCGATTTCCAAATCCCAATAGGCTTTTTCATATCTCTGGGGACGAGGAATTCTACCGTTACGGATATCGAGAACAGTCTGAGATCTTATTTTGTATCTGCCATCCCCTGTGGCCGCATAAGCACGCGCAAAACGTGTGAGGTCGTCGCTTGATTGACGTAACTCATCTGATAGCTTGATTATCTGCACGTAACTCAAGTACGAAGCACGAGTGACTTTTTGTCTGTTCTCGATGCCCAAAAGAAGATATAGAGCAACAATACTGCTGCATATCGACAATATCCAAAAGACTAGATTAATTCGATTGAACATGTTTTCGCTCTCGGAATTGCCCACAAATAAACATCTTCAAAACTGAGATTACACCGCCGGCAATAACGTCTTCGTCTGCACTTTACTCTCGAGACGTCTTTAATTGTTCCTTGAGTTCGGCAACTTCGGCTTCCAGCCTGCTGACCCTTTGTGCCAGCTCAGACACACTGATACGCTCTGGAGTCCCGGCGGCCATCACAGCCTGCGCTTGGCTGGCGTGTACTTCAACGTCGATGGGGCCGGAAAACAAGTGCATGTACTCTGCGTCCTTGCGACCGGGCGTGCGCGGCAGTTTCACCACCAGCTGATTGCCCTCCCGTTCGGCCAGACTGGTGAGGGCATCCACGACAGCAGCGTTGTCGGCGAAAGTATGCAGGCGCCCGCTGTGGGCCCTCAGCTCCCCGGGCGTCTGGGGGCCGCGCAGCAAAAGCAAGCAGACGACAGCGAACCGAGGCGGATCAAACTGAAGATCGCCTAAATGCGTGTTGCAGAAGCATTGTACGTATTTCACCACCCCACTCTTGAAATTCTCCTGGGCGCGCACGAGATTTTTGGCCTGCAGGTCACGGCCGGTACGCTGTACCATACCCTGCTCCAGGGACATTACAGGGTTGCGACTGGACTTCTGATTGCAGGCGTTGGTTAGAGCGTTAAGCGTCAGTGGATATTGATCCGGCGTGACGACGGATTTCTCCATCAGGCAGCCGATGACGCGGGCTTCGTTGGCGGTTAAGTTCGGCAGCACCATTGGGTCCTCATTGCAGTTTATGCTTCGGGCCTATTTTAGCGGCTTCGCCAGCTTGCGCTCCCGGTAGGTGATGTAGGTGATGCCGGAGAAAATCACGGCGGCACCGATCCACGTCCAGATATCCACGACTTCGCCAAAAGCCAGGTATCCAATAAGGGCGCCCCATACGATCTTGGTGAAATCGAACGGCAGCACCACAGTTGCCTCGGCGACGCGAAACGATTGCGCCATCAGCAGCTGGGCGACGGTTCCTGAGACACCGCAAACGACAAGCCAAACCCACATGGCAGGGTCCGGCCATGTCCAGTAGAACAGCGCCGGCAGCAACGACAAAGGCGACATCAAAATCACCATATACGCCGTAATGGTAACGGCGGAATCCGTGCGCGACAGAACCTTGATGGTGATCAGGGTGAATCCCCAGATTGCCGCGGAGACTATGGTAAGCACGGAGCCCGTGTCGATGGGTTGCAAGCCGGGGCGAACGATGATGAGCGCGCCGATGAACCCGGCAATGAGCGCCGTCCAGCGGCGCAGGCGTACCCGCTCGCCGAGAATGAAGATCGCCAACACCGTGGTGAACAGCGGTGCGGTGAATCCTAGCGCCTGCACCTGAGCCAACGGTGTCATGCTCAGCGCCATGAAGAACATCAACATGGCCACCACGTTGCTGGAGGCGCGCAGCAGATGCAGCCCGATCCGCCGCGTGCGCAACGGCCGCAAGCCGTGAATCACAAACCACGGCAGCAGCACGATGAAACCGAAAAGATTGCGGAAGAATGTAATTTCGAAGGGGTGTATCTCCGACGAGATGTAACGGACACTGCCGTGCAAAATCGCATAGCATGCCGCCGCGGCCGCCATCAGAAGTGCGCCGCGCAACACGTTGCCGCGCCCGCCGGCCGCGACACCGGCACCTTCTTTGCTAGCCACGAGACCGCTCGCGCACTGTCATCGCTACCAGCGCTGTACCCAGTGCCACGAATATGGCGGTGGTGATCCAGCCATCGGCAAGATCACCCGTATAATCGACGACCGCGCCGAAAATCGGCGGACCGACGACACCGCCTATGGACGTTCCCATGAGACTGTAGCCGAGAGCGGCACCGGACTGGCCGGGCTCCACGGACTCCACGGCCAGGGTCTGTGCCAGCGTCGGATAGGACGCGATGCTAACGCCGAGTCCGAATGCCAACGCTATCCCCAACCATAAACCAACGCCCGGCTCCACCGCCGCCATGGCCAGCATGAGCACTGCGGATGCGCCGCACAAACCCACGGTTATCCACTTGCGGGCACCGCGAAACAGCGTGTCGCTGACCACGCCCCATCCGATGCGCCCGAGTGCGCTGGAAATTTGTGCGAGACCAAGCACCAGGCCGGCAACCGGCTGACTGGTGCCGGCAGCCTCGCGCATGAAAATTGTGAGATAGGAAAAGAAGTTCGCCTGACCCATGTTCCACGGAATGTTGGCCAGAAACAGAACCCGGATATTCGTGATGCGGCCTACCTGCAGCATTTGGCGTACGGTGGCCGCGATACTCTTGTGTGCCGTGTGATGCTGCGCCTCCACCAACAGCAGACACAGCAAGCCGCTGACAACTATCACGCAAGCCATCGCGACAAAGATGCTCTGCCAACTGAACAACGTGACCAGCGCACCGTTGGCCGCCGCAAGAACACCACCGATGGGGACGCCGGTCTGCTTGACGCCCATGGCGGTGGCACGGCGGCGTGCCGAGAACCAGGTCAAGATGCCCTTCGCCGTTGACGGATTGACAATGGAGTAGCCGAAGCCCATGACGATTGTTCCGGCAACGGCGCCGGCGAAGGCGTTGGCCTGACTGAAAATCAGCGCGCCGGCAATCAGCAAACCGTGGGCTACCAACAGCGCGCTGCCAACCCCGATGCGATCCGCGAGGCCGCCGGCCGGAACGGCCCCAATGGTCTGCGCCATATAATAGCCGCTCACCAGCAAGCCCACTTGCGTCACGCTCAACCCCAGGTCTTGCTGAATAACCGGCGCCATTGCCATTACCGAAACAATCGGCAACGTGCCGACCACGTGGGCCAGAGTGAGAATGCCTATGCGCGTGCCCCAATGGGTAGCCAGCATCGACGAATAATTCCTTACACTCCAAGTAGGCCTGACAGAATATCGATGGCGCGCGCTTTTTGATATCGCGGCACCGGGCCTGCACACAGCTGCTGCCTGTATATCGACGCCCCGATGGGACATACTCGGCCGGCCATGACAACCACCAGCCGCGACCAATCCCACTGCGACCTGCTCATAGAAGGCGCAGAGTTAATCGATGGAAACGGAGGCGAGCGCGTACGCGCCGATGTCGCCATCACCGGCGATCGCGTCTCACTGATCGGCGATCTGAAAGGCATGGAATCGCAAGCGCGCATCGATGCCAGTGGTCTCGTGGTCGCCCCGGGCTTCATCGATGCCCACACCCACGACGACCGCGCCGTCATGTCGACGCCGGACATGACGCCCAAGCTGAGCCAGGGCGTGACCACCGTGGTGACGGGGAACTGCGGTGTCAGCCTTGCGCCGCTGGTAAACCGCGAGCCGGTGCCACCGCTCAATCTTCTTGGCGGAAGCGACTGGTACCGCTACGCCAGCATGGGCGCGTACATGGCGGATGTGGAAGCCTCGCCGCCGGCCGTCAACCTGGCGCCGCTGGTGGGACACTCGACCCTGCGCGTCGCGACCATGGACAAGCTCGATCGACCCGCCACAGACGAGCAAATCCATCGCATGGGCGCATTGCTGGACGAGGCCCTGGACGCCGGCTGTATCGGCATGAGCACCGGCCTCGCCTACGCGCCGGCGATAGCGGCACCTACCGACGAAATCGTTGCTCTGGCCGAGCGCCTGCAACCCCGGGGTGGGATCTTTACCACCCACATGAGAAACGAAGGCGACAAGGTAGTGGAGTCGGTGGAAGAAACCCTGGAGATCGGTCGGCGCGCGGGCGTTCCCGTGGTCATCTCCCATCACAAATGCTGCGGCCGAAAGAATTACGGCCTCGTGAAGAAGACCCTGGCCGTCATTCGCGCGGCCCGCGCCCACCAGACGGTCAATCTGGACGTTTATCCCTACACGGCCAGTTCCACGGTTTTGATCGCCGCATCGGTGGCGTCGTCGGAGCGCGTGTTGGTCACTTGGTCGACACCGCATCCCGAGTGCGCCGGCCGCGACTTCGCCGACATTCGCGCCGAATGGGACATAAGCGTCGACGAGGCCATCGCGCGTCTACAACCCGCCGGGGCCATTTACTATCAGATGGACGAGGAGGATCTACGCCGCGTGCTGGCCTTCGATGACGCCATGATCGGCTCGGACGGCCTGCCCCATGACGCGTTTCCCCACCCACGCCTGTGGGGCACATTTCCCCGGGTACTGGGTCACTACAGCCGCGATGTCGGATTGTTCTCACTGGAACAAGCCGTGCGCCGCATGACTTCCGTACCTGCGAATGTATTCGGCCTGGCCGACAGGGGTGTGGTGCGCGAGGGCGCCTACGCCGATCTGGTGCTGTTGGATCCCGACACCGTCATTGACAGCGCGGACTTCAAATCACCGAAGCAACACGCCGCCGGTATCCGGGAAGTGATCGTCAACGGCAGTGCGGCGTGGCGCAGCAATGCCTGGACCGGCCAGCGACCGGGCCGCATTCTGCGACGCGCTGCGTCCCACTGACGACCGCCAGGATCAGGCCGCTACCGGGCACTACCCCGCGCATTTTCCGCACGCTCAACAGGACGAACAGCGCTGACGGCCACCGTCTCGTCGTCTGAATGATTCCTTCTCTTACGGGCGCCGGAACGATCTTCGTCGGCGGGCGCGGTGTGGGCAATTACCTGGACCAAACGCTGATTGCCGCTCAACTCGAATCTGCACTTCTCACCCATGAAGGCAGCTACTTGCAGTAACCCACTGATTATAATCAATAATCGCTGAGGTGGTCGGCGCATGACTGCTCGACTGGGCACCTGACTTCGAGCCAGGTGGTCGGCGGCTGGAGTCCCTCCTGGTGCTTGCGGTACTCCTGCACCGGGGGGATGATGACGATAACAATAATGATAACGGTGGCGTCACGGGGGAGACGTGATCCAAAGCGTTTTGCGATCGCCGGTCTCGATTTCCAGGTTGCTCGGCTTGGGCATGCTTTTGAGCGCGCTCGCCTCTCCCATGTCCGCCCTGGCTCAGGCCGACCCGCCCGCGGATCCGGGTTTCACTGCCACTCCCTTACACCCGTCAGAACCAGCCTCTCCATCAGCCAAGCTCCCGGAGGAAATCCGGGCGCAGCTACAGCAAGAGATCGCGGATAACGGGCTCGTACGCATCGTGGTCGGTCTCGCCTCCGCGTGGGAGCCGGATGCAGCGCTGCAGTTCGAAGCACGAAAAGACCCGCGCGGATGGCTGCGTCGCAAGGATTCCGTCGCGCGGTTGCAGGACGGACTGGTGTCGCGACTCCGTCCCGGTATCAAGGTGTTGCGTCGGCTGGAACACACGCCGGCCATCGCCCTGGAAGCGGACGAACGGCTTCTGGATACACTCACTCGGGATCCGGATGTCTCATACATTCGGCAGGCGATCCTCGTCAGACCCACGCTGAACGTCAGTGTGCCGCACATCGGCGCGGATGCGCCCGGGCTGGACGGAAACGGACAAGCGGTCGCGATACTCGACTCCGGCGTCGATTCGACCCACGGATTTCTCGCGGGCGCCACCGTCGCCAGCGCCGAAGGTTGTTTCTCCAGCGGCGTTAACGGTACCACCAGCCTCTGCCCCAACGGTTTAAACGTGCAAACGGGGCCGGGGGCGGGTATTAACTGTCCACTTGCGGTCTCCGGTTGCGATCACGGTACCCACGTGGCCGGCATCGCGGCCGGCGCGGGAGTCGAGTTCGACGGTGTCGCCGAGGGGGCGAGCATCATCCCCGTGCAGGTATTCACGCGCTCGGACGAATTTCTCGTCTGCGGTGTGGCCGTTCCCTGCGCCATTGCCTGGGGCTTCGACATCGACGCCGGTCTCGAGCACGTACTCAACCTCGTCAACGCCGGCAGCCTGCCGGTGGATGTGGCCGCCGTGAACATGAGCCTCGGCGGCAGCGCACAGCACCCGACCACCTCCGGCTGCGACGATCTCTCCCCGTCTACCACATCACTCATCGATTCCCTGCGCACGGCGGGGGTAGCCACCGTGATCGCGGCCGGCAACGCCGGCGCGACGACGGGGATGGGCTGGCCGGCCTGTATCAGTGGCGCGATCAGCGTCGGCGCCAGCGACGACTTCGATGAGATCGCCAGCTTCAGCAGCCGCGCGTCGTGGACGACGTACTTCGCCCCGGGTGTGGGCATCGACTCGTCGGTCCCGGGCGACGGCAACTTTGCTGTGAACAGCGGAACGTCCATGGCGGCACCACACGTTGCCGGTGCGATCGCGGCCATCCGGGCGGATGCGCTCACCAAGGGCTTCGTCCCCAGCGTCGACAATGTCCTCGCGGCGCTCGCTACCAGCGGTGTTCTCATCGACGACGTGTTCCTGCCGGTGGCGAGTGATTTCACTTTCCCGCGGATTCAGGTGGACGCCGCCGCATCGCTTTTTCAGTCTGGGCTTCCAGCGCCCGTAAACGTGGTGATCGACGACGAGGATACCCTCGCCGGCGTCGTACAAACCGGAGTCTTTGACGTCTTTGCCGATACGCAGGCTTATCGCGGCGAAGCTCTCGAAGGGGTCGACGCGGGCGTCGATACGTTCCGCTTTACGCCGACACTGCCTTCCCCGGGGCTCTACCGCGTGTATGCCTGGTGGCCCGCCGCAACGGCCAACACCACTCGAGCGCTGTTCAGCATCGCTCACGACGAAGGTACAACGAGCGTCGAGCTCGACCAGACCCTGGACGGCGGCCAGTGGAACGATCTCGGCGTGTTCTCCCTCGGCACTACCGGGCCCGTCTACGTGGAGGTGACGGAAGCGGATCCGGCCGAGCCCATGGTGGTAGTCGATGCGGTGCGCTTCGAGCTTCTACCCAAGGTTCAGGTCAGGACAAAGGACCTGCCGAAAGGATATTTCCTCACGCGTTACACCGGGATGCTCGAGGGAGTCTACGGCATTGAGCCGTACAGCTGGACCATCGTCGGCGGGACTCTGCCCGCAGGACTGACGTTGGACGGTGCGACGGGCGCGATCAGTGGAACACCGACACTCGAAGGGACGAGCAACTTCACGGTGGAGGTGCGAGACGCGCTCGATGATACGGCGACCCAGGCGCTATCAATGTTCATCGATGCCCCCCCGACGGGGACCACTACCCTGCGCATCAGCACCGACGACGGCGAGGAGACGTATTTCAACGGGGATCTCCTCGGGAGCTCGAGTAATTGGCGCCAGGCAAGCGAGTACTCGGTCTTGCTCCGCGAGGGTTTGAATGTGGTGGCGGTCAAGGGTATCGACGGCGGCGCCGGCGTCGGGGCGCTGATCGCCGAGCTCGATCTACCCACCGGAATGGTCGTCACCGACAGCAGCTGGAAAGTGCAGAAGTTCAAGGAGCCGGGATGGGCGGGTCTCGGTTTCATCGACAGCGGCTGGACGGCCGCCACCAGCTACGGCCAGTACGGCGTCGGCCCCTGGGGCCTGCAGGTCTCCGGCATCCAGGTGGGGTCGCCGGCCCACTGGATCTGGTCGGCGGACAATGAGGCTGACGACGAAGTCTACTTGCGGCTGAGCGTCAACGTAGCCCGAGCGCCACTGGCGATGGAAGCGGCGAGCATGCCGGTGGGCGAGGTGGACCAAGCCTTCGACGTGAGCCTGACGGCGAGTGGTGGCACCGGCTCCTACACGTGGAGCGTCGAACTCGGGGCTCTACCCCCGGGACTGATCCTGGACGCCCTGACGGGCGCGATCAGCGGCGCACCGACGGACCCCGGCACCTACGACTTCACGGTGCAGGTGCGCGATGGCCTCGGGGATACCGCGACCCAGGCGCTGTCGGTCACCGTCCACCTGGCTCAGGCCACATTGCGTATCAGCGCCGACGACGGTGAGGACGTGTACATCAACGGCACCTTCCTCGGCAGCTCCGGCATCTGGTCACAGGGCAATGAGTACACGTTCCCGCTCGTCGCCGGACTGAACGTGCTGGCGGTCAGGGGCATCGACGGCGGCGCCGGCGCCGGCGCGCTGATCGCCGAGCTCGACCTGCCCACGGGAACGGTGGTCACCGACAGCAGCTGGAAGGTGCACAACGTCGAAGTGTCCGGCTGGGAGAATCCGGAATTCGACGACGCCGCCTGGGTGGGCGCGAGCAGTTACGGCCAGTACGGCGTCGGCCCCTGGGGCACGGCTGTCGCCGGCTTCCCGATGGCGTCGCCGGCCCAATGGATCTGGTCGGCGGACAATGACGGCGACGACATGGTGTTTTTCCGTTACACCATCGCGGTCGGCCCGGTGGCGCTGGCGTTGCAGACGACGACCCTGCCCGCGGGCGAAGTGGAGCAGGCCTACGACGCGAACCTGACGGCGATTGGCGGCAGCGGCTCCTACAGCTGGAGCGTCGTGGGCGGGGCTCTGCCCGCGGGACTGACGCTGGACGCCGTGACGGGTGCGATCAGTGGAACGCCGACGGCGGACGGCACGAGCAGCTTCACGGTGCAGGTGCAGGACGGCGCGTTGAGTACCGCGACCCAGGCGCTGTCCATCACCGTCGACCCCGTGCCGCCGGCTCAGGCGACGTTGCGCATCAGCGCCGACAACGGTGAGGACGTGTACATCAACGGCACCTTACTCGGCAGCTCCGGCACCTGGTCACAGGGCAGCGAGTACACGTTCGCGCTCGAGGCCGGATCGAACGTGCTGGCGGTCAAGGGCATCGACGCCGGCGCCGGCGCCGGGGCCTTGATCGCCGAGCTCGACCTGCCCACGGGAATGGTGGTCACCGACAGCAGCTGGAAGGTGCACAATCTCGAAGTGTCCGGCTGGGAGAGCCCGGGATTCGACGACACGCTTTGGGCGGGCGCCACCAGCTACGGTCAGTACGGCGTCGGCC
>JAACFO010000258.1 GCA_009937425.1 Gammaproteobacteria bacterium | reverse complement strand
GCGAGGTTGTAGTGAAAGCCGCCATCACCGGGGGCGAGCTCGATGGCCTTACGGTATGCCGTCTCCGCTTCCACCTGGCGGCCGAGCCGATGCAGTACGACACCCATATTGAACGACCGCTCAGCATCTTCGCCGGCCAGCCGTGCTGCCTCCCGGTAGGCGTCCAGAGCCTCGTCCAGCGCGCCTAAAGATTCGAGCACGCTACCCAGATTGTCGTGATATGGGGCCACCTGGGGCCTTTGCGCGATTGCGCGGCGTATGAGCACCACGGCGCGTTCCCCGTCACCACCCTGGAAGCAAGCCAGACCCAGATATTGCAGGGCATCCGCGTGCTCGGGGTCACGCTCGATAATCTGCTCGTACAGCCCTCTGGCCCGTGCCAACTCGCCTGCCTGGTGCAGCCCCACGGCCATCTCGAGAAGCTGCGTCGAATCGTCGCTGGTGGATACACGCACCTGGCGCCCGACGTTGGCCTGCGTTCTGCCCTTCCGTTGCGTTTTACCGGTCATTTGTGATCGCGATCCGTGGAGAGTGTGCCGTTGCCGAAAAAATGCTCCTGGAGGCTGGCACCGGACCGTCGCCGGTTACTTGACCCATGACAACCGCCCCATGCCGGCCCGCCCCTATGCATCCTCCACATATCCCAGTTCCGCCCTCAGCCCGCTGAGCTGCTTCTCGTAGTTCTTCCAGCGTTTGCGAGCCGTCTTGTAAATGGGTTGCCGGACCTGCCAGTTACTGGCCGTGCCCACGGGGCGCTTGGTCTGGTGAAATGCGAGACAACGATCGTCCCAATCCAAGCCGAGAAAATCGATGAGCGCGCGGCTGATGCGTTCCTGGTCTTCGACCAATTCTTCGTACTGCACTTCGAACATCCGGATTGGCAACGCCTCACGCCAGTGCGACATGGTTTGCTCGTAACCTCGGTAATAGGCCGCAGTATCCGACAAGTCATAGGAATAATAATGCCCCTCGGCAAACATCTGCACGAAATTCGATAGACAAACATCCATGGCGTCACGGCGGCAGTGAATGATGCGTGCCCGCGGCAACATGACGGCAATGAGGCCCAGGTGGAAAAAATTCGAAGGCATCTTGTCAGTCACCCGCGCTGCCTGTCCGTCGATGGTCTGCAAGTGGTCGAGATATTGCCGTGCGCCCCACTGGAGCGCGGTTTCATCGAGGGAAGGAACGTTATCGGGAAACTTCGCACCACCGGTTCCACGCTGTTCCAGGGCACACACGATGTCGAAGATTGTCGTGAGTTCATCGGCGCCGTACACCTGAGGATGACTCGCGAGAATCTGCTCGATCAGCGTCGTACCGGAACGCGGCATACCGACGATAAATACCGGCCGTTCGGAAGGATCGCCAAGACCTGCGTGACTGTCGAAGTATGCCGGCGTGAACACAGCGGGAAATTTCGCGCTCCAGCGTCGGTAGTGTTCGGCGTCGAAGCGTACGTGCCGCCTTTTGTATCGGTTGGCTTGCCGAAAATGCTCGAAGGCCTTGTCGTAGGCTGCGCAGTCGTCGAACATCTTGCCCAGCGCGAAGTGCAGATTGATTCGCCCTGCGTCGGATACATCACCCGCTTCCAGGAGCCCCTCGATACGCGCGATCTCGGGCAGATCCTGCTCACCGAATCGCCGCGCCCTGGACATGTTCAACGATGAGGCGGCCATCCTCGGGTCAAGCTTCAGTGCTTTGCGAAAGCACTCCATGGCGTGCTCGATATCCCCCCCATCCATGTAAACGATGCCGAGATTGTTGTGGGCCTCAGCGAATCCGGGGTCTATTCGGATCGCCGTTTGAAAGGCCTCGATGGCGCCGGGAATGTCACGTGCCTGGCGAAGCGCCAGTCCCAAATTGCCGTGAGCATCGGCAAAGTCTGCATCCTCGGCAATCGCTTTGCGGCATACCTCGATGGCTGCCGATGTGCGATGCAGCCTGATGCACGCCTTGGACAGCGTGCTGTGGGCAGCAACGTGGAGTGGGTTATCGGCGATGACCTGCTCAATAACACCGGCCGCTTCGCTCCAACGATCCAAATCGAGCAGCACTTCAGACATGGACACACGCGCATCGATGTCTGTGGGATCGATCTCCACCGCGCGGCGAAGTATCTCCAGCGCTTCTTCGCGACGGTTTTGATCACTGAGCACAACTGCAAGCAGACGCAGCGCGCGAAGTCCACGCGCGTCCATGGCCAGTGCCTTGCGGCACAGTTCCTCGGCACCGCTGTAATCTCCCCGCTCGTGCACAATCGCCGCAAGGCTCACACAAGCAAGGGGGTAGTCCGGCCGATAGCGCAAAGCCTCCCGGAATTCGGCTTCCGCCGCGTCAGCATCGCCGTTGGTCTGTAATACCATACCGAGATTGTGGTGCGCCTCGGCGTAGTCCGGGCTGATGGCGACGGCACGCCGGTAGGCCTCGGCAGCATCGTCCATGCGGTGCACGGCTTTGAGCGCATTTCCAAGATTATACTGACAGGTGGAATCCTCGGGACGCAGCGCAACGGCGCGCTCGAAGCACAGCAGGGCATCGTCGTCGCGTCCCTGCTCCAGCAACGAAATGCCGAGTTCCATCCAGGCGCCGACGTCGGTGGGCGCGAGTGCGACGACGCGCCGATAACAGGTTTCGGACTCGACCCCTTCACCCTGCTCCTGGAGCAAGCCGGCGAGGTTGTAGAGCGCGTTCACATAGCCGTCATCGCTTGCCACGGCTGCCCGGTAGGCGCTGATAGCCTGGACGTGATCGCCCTGGCTGCGCAGTGCGTTACCAAGATTGTTCTGCAGCAGCGGGTCCGAGGGCGTGATGGTGGCGGCCTGGCGTAGCAGGCATACGGACTCGTCCACGTCGCCGCGCTGCTGGGCAAGTATCCCCAGATGCTGCAGCGCACCGGCGTGGCGCGGGTTGGCCCCCAGAACATCCCGATAGAGCCTGCCCGCATCATCAATACGGCCCCGGCGGTGGGCCTCCAGAGCCTCGTCGAACAAGCGTTCCGCGCGCCGCCTGCTGCCCATGGTCGGGGCACCAGTGCGCCGCCTGGCAGCCTTGGGTGTTTTTCGTGCCATGGGCGAATTGCCGGGGCGCGTATTACTGACCCGGCTGATCTGCGAGGGCGGCGCGCAGATCCTCGAGGTAGGGCTCGTAGTGCCGCCAGCGCTCCACCGAGCGGGTATAAAGGGGTTGGCGAACCTGCCAGTGACTGGCGGTCCCCACGGGTCTCGCGGTGCGGTGAAATTCCAGGCAATTGTCATCCCACTGGATGTCCAGGTACTCGAACATGGCGCGGCTCACGGGCTCGAGATTCGCCACCAGATCTTCGTACTGAATGTCATGGATGCGCCCGGGGAACACACTGTGCCAATGGGCCATGAGCTGCTCGTATTGCCGCAGGTACTCGGTAATGTCGGCAAAGTGATAGGCGAAATCGTGGCGCTCGGAAAAATGCTGGAAGTAAATGGACAAACAAAGATCCATTGGGTCCCGGCGGCAGTGGATCACCCGGGCATTGGGGAACACCGTCATGATGAGCCCGAGATGCTCGAAGTTGAGCGGATTCTTGTCCGTAAATCGTTGCGCGTCGCCGGAATGCTTAGTGAACTGCGCGAGATAATTGCGCGATATGGCGTCGATGGTTGCCGCGTCGAGGGACTTCACACACTCGGGATAAGGCTGCCCGCCGCCCAACCGGTCCGGTAGCTGCCCAGCCACGCCGCGAAAGTACTCGAGCTCGCCGCCTGCGTATACGGCCGGATGGCTTGCGAGAATTTGCTCCACCAGCGTGGTGCCCGATCGCAGCATTCCGACGATGAAGATCGGCTTGTCGCTGGCGTTTCCAATCGCATTCTTATCCTCGAAGAACGCGCTGTCGAAGGTCGCTCGGCTGCGCGCGACGAAAGAACGTCCGGCATCCGCGTCGAAGTGCGTGCGCTGGTGCTCGATGGCGTTGGCGCTTTGCAGGTGCTGGAAGGCACGCTCGAACTCGCTGATGTCATCGAGCATCTTTGCGGCGGCAAAATGCAAGTGCGATTGGCCATC
>JAACFO010000257.1 GCA_009937425.1 Gammaproteobacteria bacterium | reverse complement strand
TGACGCGCTGAGGTTCCTCGAAACGACCCAATGCCCCGGTCACTCTCGCCTTCTCGTAGCGACCCAGCAGTTCCTCATACAGGTCACGTTTCACCTCGAGATCGCGTTCCAGCTTCTTTAATTCCTGCTCAACGTGGCTGGTGGCGGCAACCATCTGTTCGAGCTCGGTCGCCAGCTCGCGCAAGCGTGCCACCTCTTTGTCCAATTGCTCGACCCGAGTCTTGGCGGTTTGCAGCAATTGCAGTTGCGATACCAGCAGTGGTTGAGCGTCACTATCGCGTTCCGTCGTCGTGGCGCTGCTCGCCATGTTCCACAGACGATCCATGTCGTCTGACTCGAAGCGGCGCTCCACGGCCATCAGGCGCGCACGTTCGCGCTGAAGGTAGTCCCGCTGGCGCAGCACTGCCTGGACGCGGCTGTGGCGGTCCGTGTAACGGGAGCGCAGAATCGCTAGATCGCTGTTGAGGGCTACAATCTGCTCTTCGATCCTGCCGATTACCGGACTCGTTTGCGCAAGCCTTCGTCTGAGCGTCTCGTATGCGGCGCTCGCTCCCGCAAGTTCGGTCTCGCGCTCGGCTATCGACTGACGAATGTTCCGCAGTCGCACGACGTTGGATGCGTGCAGCTCGGGTAATTCGGTGCCGTGCTCCGCCTTGTAATCTGCCAGGCCTTCCTCCGCTTTCTCCAACACTTCACGTTGCGTTTCCAGCTGCCCCTCGAGGAATCTCTCCGATGAGCGAATGGAGGATCGGTGGGGTGCCAGCAGATTTTCCATGAAACGCTCGGTTACCGCTTCGACGATCTCCACGATGCGGTCCGGAGATCGGCTCTTGTAGGTCAGCTTGACGAGGTCGCTCCCAAGCAGGTTCACGGTCAGAGATCTGGAGAGATTGTCGATGATGCGTTGACGTTCGAATTCGCTGGTGTTCTCGGCGACCATACCGAGTCCTACCGCGACATCCAGCAATACGTGCCGGCTGTGTAGGAGACTGTTGAGAGCGGCCATGCGTTTCTTGAGATTGGTGGAGACGGAGAGGTCCTCCAGAAATGGATTCAGCTTCTCGGTCTCCTGGATCAATATGGTCGTATGGGTTTCGTAGCTTTTCGGCGAATAGAGGTACACGGCGAGTCCGAGTATCGGCAGCAGCAGGGCCGGCACCGCGATAAGGTAGCGGCGACGCCATGCTGCATCGAGCAGATAATGGATATTCTCGAATACGGAGCCGGACATCTTTCCACGCTCACAACGGCTTGATGGTCATGGTGTCGCGGCGAAGTTTCGGCTCGAAACGCACATCCACACGCTCGGTCACCGAATGCAGAAACTGCGCCACGGAGTGGCCGCGGTGCTGAGCGATCACGAGCGCCTGCAGGTTGGAGCTGACGCGACCGGGGGGGCCGATGTCGACCCGGATGCCCGCTGCGGAACTCGTCGTCGAATCAAGCCACGCAGCGATCTGCTCACGCTGAATGTCCGAGGCTCGCTGTTGCTTCGGCTCGAATGTCAGCGTCAGATCTTGCGTGTAGCGTTCCAACTTTGCGGAGCTCTGATGCTCGCGCAGTTTTTCCAACAACTCATCGGTGGTGGTACTCCCACCTGTCGTCGCGTCATTGGCGTCGTAGTTAGCCATTGGTTGGAATTCGTTCAGCATATTCATGACGCGGCTGTGATTGGTGGCATTGGAGGCACAGCCGCCGAGCACGCCTGTGATCGCCAGTACGCAGAGGATTGCCGTTGTATGTCGCATGGTTCCTGACCTTCCCAGTGGTCCGTTTACCGCATGGGTTGCAAAGCCTGTGCCAATTGCATGATTCGCGCACGAGAGTGCGCCGCGGCGTGCTCACCGAGGCGCTCGACCTCGCCCCATACGGGTGGCCAGTATGTCTTCAGCTCACTCAGCAGCTGCCGGGCCTCGGGATGCTCTCGCTGCGCCTCCTCGAGCCACAGAAGCCAACGCAGATCCACGATGCCCTCGCTCATCTCAAAGAGCGCGGCGTGCACGTCGGGCATCCCCGGACAGGCTTCGGTGGCGGGGAAAAGCCACTGCACGTCGGTTTCACGGCCATCCGTGGGGTCGAAGGGATCGGCGGTCGGCATGCGGCCGTGCCACTGCAGGTAGCCGCCTGCGCCCACGCGCCAGAGGTAGAAGCCTGCTGCCAGACGTACCCGAGGCAGGTTGTAGAGCCAGACCTCGGTGCCCGTTTCACGCACCCTGGTCAATTGCTCGCCGTCGACGCCGAAGCCGTGATTGAGAAGCACCACGTCAAGATGGGACAGCAACGTCGCCTGGTCGGGATTGTTGAGCTGACCCGCCGTTTTTGCATTTGGCATCGCGAAATGCAGCGCATCGGAGAGTTCCCGCATGGCACGCCGAAACTCGCCATCCACGGCCGGTTCGTCTGCGATGGCCCACACGGGCATGCTCAGACCCCGGGAAGCCAGGGCTGCGCCAGTCTCCGCGAGCCGCTCTGCCAGGGCCCGTGGGGGCAACCGGCGGGCGAGCCGTTTCACCGGCGTGTAGGCGAGCAGGGATTGGCGAAAGCCGGCCGCGCGAACGCCGGCCATATCGGCCAGAAACTGCGTCTCGCCGGACTCGAAGGGGGTCTCCAGGGGCGGCGCCAGGCCCGTCAGGCCTGCCTTGCGCAACAGGCGAAGGTCGCAGTGCAGGCTCGCGGGGCGCTCGTCGGCGAGTTCCTCGAACCAGCCGAGATGGGGCGCACGCTCCAGATAGATACCAACCGGCCGCTCCACGGCCGGCAGCGATACCGGCAACACCTGGATGCTGATGGCCCGCTCCACTGCCTGGTCGTGGCTCACGACCCGCAGTCTTCCCCGGTAGTGGCCTGCGGCCGCGCCTGCGGGAATGTGAAGCCTCAAGTTCAGGCGTCGCGGCACCCCGGCGACCAGTCTCATGGCTTCCAGATCCCCGCGCAGATGGTCCGGTGTCGGCACCAGCAGAGTGGCCTGTGGATTCGGCCGTTCGAAACGCCAGTGACCGAAGCGAAGCTCACCGGGCAGTGTGTCGGAGCCGTTAACAGGTGGCGAAAGCTGGATGCCCGGCGACGGATCGTCGAGGGGAGAAACAACGAAGTAATCCAGGGTCAGCCACGTATCCGGCGCGGCCAAGAGACTGCCTTCCGAGCCGGTCTCCGACGCTGCCGTCTGCAAGTCGGGCGCGCTTGTAAATGGCCTGCTTAGAATCGTCAGCCGCTTCGCGGGTTGATGCAGAGACTGCGGCAAGACGCGCCAGCTTTCGCGGAAGCGCGCCGCGCGGGCTGCTGTGACGAGGTCGAGGGCCTGCGCGTTGTCGGCGGGCTCGGCCAGCATGCCGGCCAGATACTGTGAGGCCGGACCGTCTCCGGACAGCGTGATGGCCAGGCGCCCGTCGTTGACGTCGATCGCGAATGAGCTTTGCCCGCCGCGTCGCGCGCTGAACACCTGCCAGGGGTCCCCGTCGAGCACCGCCTCGGCCGCGTAGCCGCGCAAATACCTCCCTTTTACCCAGCCCCTCGCCGTCCGTGACTCGTGATGCACGACCTTTCCGTTGGCGCGGATGGTGCGTTGCAGAGGATGGGGCAGGTACTCCCATTCGCCCAGGTCCTCCAGCCACAGAGTGACACGCCAGCGCCCGTTCGGCAGAGCGACCTGGAGACGCTCGAGTCCACGGATGCCGTCCGTCAGCAGTGCGTCCCCGGAGGGGCGGTGAACGGGGCGCATGAATTTTCCCTCGACCCGGCTGTCGCTGACGCCGACCGGCTCGAAACCGGGAAACAGGGGTCCGTCGTCGGGGCCGAGATCCCAGGCGTGACTGCCGGCCGGAAGCCGCAGACCCGCTTCCACGGCGAGCCTGGTCAACTCCAGGGCTGGTTGACCGTCGGCGACGAACAGCATCAGAGCGCGAACGTCGCCGGGATCCAGCATGCGGCCCGATGGCGTGCGCAGTCCGGAGGCGGGAAAGCGCAGCGTAAACGGACCCGAGGGCAATACCCGCTCGTAGTTGACGCGTGTTGCGTACCCACGCGACTTCCCATCATCGATGCGCAGCACGAGCGTAACCGCTT
>JAACFO010000099.1 GCA_009937425.1 Gammaproteobacteria bacterium | reverse complement strand
GGTACCGTCTTGACTTATTTGTCCTGGTTGTTTGTGACGATGTCGTCAATACATGTGCTGTCCACCGTTCATGGACAGGGTCGATCCGGTGATGAAGCCGGCATCCTCGCTCACCAGGAACAACACGCCGCGGGCAATTTCCTCGGCATGGCCGAGGCGACCCACGGGGATGGTGGCGATGATTTTCTCCAGCACCCGCTCCGGCACGGCGCGCACCATGTCGGTGTCGATGTAGCCTGGGGCGATGGCGTTCACCGTGATGCCCTTGGCGGCGCCTTCCAGAGCCAGCGCCTTGGTAAATCCGTGGATCCCCGACTTGGCGGCGGCATAATTCGCCTGGCCGTACTGGCCGGCCTGGCCGTTCACCGAGCCGATATTGACGACGCGTCCGAAGCCGCGTTCGCGCATGCCTTCGATGACGCAGTGGCACATGTTGAAGCACGAACTCAGATTGGTTTGAATGACGCTGTTCCACTGATCGAAAGACATGCGATGCAGGGTGCCGTCCTTGGTAATACCGGCGTTGTTGACCACAACGTCTACGGGGCCGAGGTCGCTCACTACTTTCCCCACCCCTTCGGCGCATTGGTCATAGTCCGATACATCGAACTTGTATGCCGGGATTCCGGTCTTGTTGGTGAAGCGTTCGGCTGCTTCATCGTTTCCGGCGTAAACCGCCGCGACCAGGTATCCAGCGTCTTTCAATCCCACGGAGATGGCTTCACCGATACCGCGGGTACCACCAGTCACAATTGCTACGCGTGACATTGTTATTGCTCCTTAACTCCCGAGGAGTACTTTTCTGGTTGTAAATTCAGTCGCGCTGCACGCACATGGCGATGCCCATGCCGCCGCCGATGCACAGTGTGGCAAGGCCCTTCTTGGCATCGCGTTGCCGCATGCCATAGAGCAGGGTGGTGAGCACCCGTGCCCCCGAGGCACCCACCGGGTGTCCCAGCGCAATGGCGCCGCCCTTGACGTTGACCTTATCCGTATCCCAGCCCAGGTCCTTGTTGACGGCACAGGCCTGGGCGGCGAATGCCTCGTTGGCTTCGATGAGATCCAGATCGCCGATGCTCCAGCCGGCCCGTTCGAGAGCCGCGCGGCTGGCGGGGATCGGGCCGCTGCCCATGATTGCCGGGTCGACGCCTGCGGTTGCCCAGGAGACGATGCGGGCCATGGGTGCGATGCCGCGCTTATCGGCTTCCTCCGCACTCATGAGAACGATCGCCGCGCCGCCGTCATTAATACCAGAGGCGTTACCCGCGGTGACCGTGCCGTCCTTGTCGAAGGCCGGGCGCAGCGCCGCCAGGGTCTCTGCCGTGGTGCCGTGCTTGGGGTACTCGTCGGCGCTGACTACGGTCTCGCCTCGGCGGGACTTGATCGTCACCGGGGTCAACTCGTCGTCGAATTCACCCGCGTTCTGGGCCTGTTCGGCCTTTTGCTGAGAGCGGGCGGCGAAGGCGTCCTGCTCCTCGCGGGTAATCTGCCACTTCTCGGCCACGTTCTCGGCAGTGTTGCCCATGTGGTAGCCGTTGAAGGCGTCCCAGAGGCCGTCCTTGATCATGGTGTCCACGAGCTTGGTGTCGCCCAGTTTCTGGCCGTTCCTGAGGTGCACGCAATGGGGCGCCTGGCTCATGTTTTCCTGGCCGCCGGCGACCACCACCTGGCTGTCGCCTACTTTGATGGCCTGATATCCCAGGGCCACGGCACGCAGGCCCGAGCCGCATAGTTGGTTGATGTTGTAGGCGGTCTTCTCTACCGGAATGCCGGCGCCCACCGCCGCCTGGCGTGCCGGGTTCTGACCCGTTCCGGCGGTGAGAATCTGCCCCATGATGACCTCGCTGACATCCTCCGGGCTGACGCCGGCGCGCTTGAGCGCCTCGACGATGGCTACTTCGCCAAGATAGGAAGCGCTTACTGAGGACAGCGCGCCATTGAAGGCGCCGATGGGGGTGCGGGCGGCGGATGCGATTACGACGTCGTTCATTGTTGGATCCCCTCCATGAACCGTGGATGTGATGTTAACAGTGACATTATACGGAGCGAATGTTGCATTGCAACATAACCTGCCGGCAGCCGCCTCAGGCGGACTCGGCGAGACTTTGTTCCAGTATCTCCAGGCCTCTTTCGAGCTCTTGTTCTTCGATGGTGAGGGCCGGTGCCAGGGTCGCAACCCGGCCCATGGAAATCTTGAAGCTCAAGCCCCTGGCGAGGCAGTTGTACATGAGTGTTTCCGCCAGCGGCGCGACCGCCTCGGAACTCCCTGGCGCAAACTCCACCCCCAGCAGCAAGCCGACGCCGCGCAGATCGCGGATCCGCGCGTCGCTTGCGGCAATCGCCCGCAACCGGGTCAGCGCCCGGGCGCCCAACTTGTTGGCCCGCTCCAGCAAGCCCTCTTCCTCGATGACCTGGAGGGTGGCAAGACCGGCGGCGCAGCCAACCGGGGTCTTCTCGTGGGTGTAGTGTCCGAGGGCGCGATCCGGCGATACATCCAGACTCTCCCGCACGATTAGGGCAGCGAGAGGGTAAACACCGCCGCCAAGGCCCTTACCGATGACCAGCATGTCGGGCACGATGTCGTAGTGCTCGCAGGCGAACATCTTGCCGGTGCGCCCCAGGGCGGTGGGGATTTCATCCAGTATCAACAAAGCGCCGTGCCGATCGCAGGCCTCGCGCACGATGTGCCAGTAGTCCCCGGGGGGCACATAGGGCGTCGAGCGCACGGTTTCCGAGATGACCGCGCTCACATCGCCTTCTTTCTCGAGCACGTAGTCGACGTACTCCGCGCACTTCAGATTGCAGCGCTCGCCGCAGGAGAACGGACAGTGCATGGGATCCGGAGGCGGCACATGCTCGGTACCGGACATCAGTGGACCGATGTTCTGCCGGAACAGGGATTCGCCACCGATGGACACGGCGTCCAGGGAAGCGCCGTGAAAGGAATCCCACATGGACACCGTCTTGTGGCGCCCGGTGGCGGCCCGCGCCACCTTCAGCGCCATGCCGATGGCATTGGTGCCCCCGGGCGCGAACAATACCTTGGCCAGATCACCTGGCGCCAACTCGGCGAGCTTTTGCGCAAGCCTGATGGCGGTGACGTTGGTATAGCGGCGGGTACAAAAGGGTAACTCGTCGAGCTGACGCTTCACCGCCTCTACCACCCGGGGGTGTCCGAAGCCGACCTGGTGGACGCTGTTGCCGTGGAAATCCAGGGTCCGCCTGCCGTCCAGGTTTTCAATGCCGGCGCCCTCGGCGCCACCGAGCACGTCCAGGCACGGGGTCGACAGAGATTGATGCAAAAAGACGTCGGCGTCCGCCTCCAGCCAGGCGCGGCTTTCCGCCGACACGTGTTCCTCGAGCCACGCAGAGCGTTGTGGCGACAGGTTGGACTCGCCTTCGGAGAGCAGACCCGGACTGCTTACGCCGCCTTTTGTTTCTTCCGTGGAGTCATTCATGAGCGCAGGATTCTCGTTCGACGCTGGCAACGCGCGCGAGACAACGCGCAGCGGATGTTAGATTACGGGCCTGCCCCGGAAAGCAGGAATTTTTTTGCAAGACTACACCTTCAAACCCCAGGTTACACGGCATCGCCGGTGGGCATTCGGCGGTCAGGGGAGCGCTTCCCAGCCGCTGCCATGAGCGATGTCGGGACTGTTTTGGTGACCGGTGCCACGGGTACCGTGGGCAGTACCCTGGTGTCCCTTTTGGCCGCTCGAGGTGTTGCGGTACGTGCCCTGTCGCGCCGCGGGCTGCCACCCGAGGCAATGGCGAAGGGGATCGATGCCGCGAAGGTGGATCTCCGGGATGCGCAATCCATGGGGGACGCCCTAGGCGGCGTGCAGCGATTGTTTCTCGCCACGCCTCTGGAAGAGGATATGGCGGCGGTGGCGGACCGGGTGGTGGAGCAGGCGCGCCGCGCCGGTGTGGCGCAAGTGGTGCGCTTGTCCGCCTTTGGCGCCGGCGGCGGGGCGAGCACGGGGCTGGCCGCGATTCACGCGCAAACCGAAGAGAGTCTCCGCCGCAGCGGCATTCCCTGGGTGTTCTTGAGACCCAATGCGTTCATGCAAAATACCATCGGCCAGTTCGCCGGCAGCATTCGCCGTTACGGCAGCTTCCGCGCCCCCCAGGGCAGTGGCAGGGTGAGTGTCATCGACGCCAGGGACATCGCCGCGGTGGCCGCCTGCCTGCTGACGCAATCGCCGCCAGTCAGCGGTTGTTTCGATCTCACCGGACCCCAAGCACTCTCCAACGATGATATGGCGGCTGTCTTGGCCAGGGTGCTCGGACGCGATATCCGCTACTTCGACACGGAGCCTGGCGAGACTCGGGCGACCCTTCTCGCTCAAGGATTGTCCGTGTGGCTCACGGACATTGTCATGGAACTGTACGATTTGAGCGCCCACGGCGGGGCGGCGCGGGTCAGCTCGGATGTGGCGCAGGTTCTCGGTCGCGCGCCGACGTCATTCGAGGCCTTTGTAGCCGATCACGCCGACGCCTTTCGATGACTGCTCGATGACGGGCTGTGTGTATTGTTAGTCTTGTTGTAGTGACTTGTTCATGCCGATGCGGCCGATGCCGGGCAATTTGATGGCCGGGCGCAGCAGGTCGATGCCGAAGTTCAGGGCCAGAATGTTCAATTCCAGACCTTCCTCTCTGGCAACAGTGACACCGAGCAAACCATAGAGCGAGAGCTGTCCGCCGGTGCCGCTGGGTGCGCTCTCCACAATGCTGCCATTGGTGAGAAAGTCCTTGCCGATGGCGGTGGTCGGCAGATCCAAGGCGAGCTCCGGCACCTCGCGGCCCACATGGGCGGTGAAGGTATTGCTGTTGGGGCCCGGCCACAAACCGTATTCGTGTACGAATGGGTAGCTCGCCACGGCCGCTTCGATGCGTGGAATTGCCTGCGTCGCCTGCTCACCGCGCAGATCCACCAAAAGCTCCGGGCGGGCGCCATACCACAGACGATCCGGAATATCCGGCGTCGAAATCACCACTGGCAGGTTCTGGTACCTTCGCCAACCCATCACCTGGTGCACCGTGTAGTAGTCGCCGTCCCGCGGCTTGGCGGCGACCCACGTGTGCACGGCCAGGGCGCCGCGCCAGTTGAAGGCGCGCGCAGCATACACCTGCACCACCGCTTCCGGTGTGTTTCGCGGATCCGGCGCGATGCCCGCACTGGAGCGATCCGCCGTCCGCCAATCCTGACCCATGCTCACGTCTCCACAGGAAACCGCCAATAGCGGGCCCGCAAGCAACCCGGCAACAATCAATAAACAACGCCTGAGCCACTTCATGCGAGCGCTCCGAGAAACCCGGGGTCTTTGACCACAGCCGTGGCCATCCCGTTCCCCTGTCACATCCCCGCGCGCCGGCGCAACTCCGAGAGTAAATCCTCACCGATGTCGACACCGTGGTCCCGCGCCGCGGCCCGGCTTCGGTGACGCCGTTCGCCGGGCAAGCGCGTGCCCGGTTGAGAAAGCACGTCCACCATCAGCGCCTCGACACGATCGAGAAAATCGTGTCCGCCAAAGGCCTTCGGGTCCAGAACGATGAAGGTTTGCGCGATGCGCGGCGGCGGGCCGTCGGCAGTGAAAAAAGAGCTCGCCTCGAAGGCGAAGTTTGCGCCCGCCAATGCCGCCGTCAACAGCTCCACCACCATCGCCAGTGCCGAGCCCTTGGCTTCACCGATGGGCAGCATGGTTCCCGCGAGCGCCGCGCGGGCGTCGTTGGTTGCCCGGCCATCTGCGTCCAGGGCCCAGCCATCGGGGATCGACTCGCCGCGTTTCTCCGCCAACACGACCTTGCCGCGGGCCACCGCGCTGAGCGACAGATCAATCACCAGCGGCAGTTGCTCTCTCCGCGGGCAGGCGAAGCCGATGGGATTGGTGCCGAAACTGCCACGGGATCCGCCCCACGGTGCAATTCCGGCGGGTGTATTGCTGAAACCCAGCGCAATCAATCCCTGCTCGGCGACGTTTTCCACGTGGTAACTCAAGGCGCCACAGTGGTGCGAGTTGCCGATGGAGAGCGCCGCGACGCCGGCATCGCGGGCAACGTCCACGGCTTTGTCGAGGCCGATTCGAATCGCTGGATAAGCAAAGCCGTCGGCTGCGTCCACACGTATGGCGGCCGCCGCGTGTTGCTCGAGAAGCGGTGTCGCATGACCGTTGACTTTGCCGCTGGCCGCCTGGTCGGCGTAGAAGGGCACCCGCGACACGCCGTGAGAGGCCAGTCCGTCAGCGTCTGCCGCCACCAGGGCGGTGGCCACCATGCGCGCGTTGGTTTCGGACGTATTGCCGCTGACCAAGGCCCCGGTGGCCAGTACCTCCAGCGCGTCCAAACTGATCTTACTCATGCTGTTTGCGCACCTTCGCCGCGAACCTCGAGGCTTGACCAACGCCTGACAATTCTATCAGTGACCGGGACCCGGATGAGAGATTCTCGGCCGCTCTGATGCTATGGTGCAAACCGATGACGGAGCTCGTCACTTTCCTGCCCTTTGCCTTCCTCGCTCTGCTCGTCGGTGTCTTCATCGGTTGCGTCGGCATTGGCGGTGTGTTGCTGGTACCGGGGCTCGTTTACCTGCTTGGCATGGACGTGCAAGTTGCGATTGCCACCTGCATGTTCAGCTATTTGTTCAGCGGCGCCGCCGGTGCCGTGGAGTATGCCCGCCGGGGTTCTATCCGTTGGTCCATGGCCCTGTGGTTGTGCGTTGGCGCCATGCCCGGGGCCTATCTGGGTGCGGCCACCGTCTCGATGCTGTCGCCGCGCTGGCTGGAGGCCATCATTGCGGTGCTGGTGTTCTTTTCCGGCATTTACGCTCTGCGCCAGCGTGCCCCCGAGACGACGGGGGGGACCCAGCCCGGCAACCTGGGCCTCGCCGTGGTCGGCGGGCTGACCGGCTTCGGCTCGGCACTCACTGGTACCGGGGGGCCGTTGGTGTTAATACCGATTCTGGTGTGGATGAAGATGCCGTTGTTGACGGCGGTGGGCTTGAGTCAGGTCATCCAGCTGCCCATTGCGGCGCTGGCGAGCGTTGGCAACTTTCAGCTTGGTGAAGTGAATATCGGAGCGAGTCTCGCCATCGCCGTGCTGTTGGTATCGGGGGTAATCGTGGGCGCTCGGATTGCCCATCGTCTGCCGGCCGGCCTGCTGAAACCCATGGTCGCCGGCGTGCTGATAGCCGTTGGTGTTGCCATGTCCGCGGGAATTATCTATACGACATGGATGAACGCCCAGTCCTGAACGAGCGCGGGGAGTAATTTCTTGAGCGAGACGCTGACGTTGACACCGCAGATGGGCACGGTGTTCGCGATTCTCGCATTCGCCATCTATTTGTTCGTGTTCGAGATCGTACGGGTCGACGTGGCGGCGATCCTCATCATGCTGGTTCTGGGTTTGACCAATATCGTACCCCCGAACCATCTGTTCGACGGCTTCGCGAGCAACGCGGTCATCTCCATAATCGCGGTCATGGTGCTTGGCGCCGGCCTGGATCGCACGGGATTGATGACCCGCTTGGCCGCATACATATTGAAGCTGGGGGGCAGCAGCGAGAAGCGCGTCGTCCCCATCGTGTCCGCCACCGTCGCCATTATCTCCAGCTTCATGCAGAACGTCGGCGCCGCGGCCCTGTTCCTGCCCGTGGTCAGCCGCATTTCCACACGTACAGGCATCGCGCTGTCGCGCCTGCTGATGCCCATGGGATTTTGCGCGATCCTCGGCGGGACGCTCACCATGGTGGGATCCAGTCCCCTGATCCTGCTGAATGATTTGATCGTCAATGCCAACAAAACACTGCCGGACTCCGTCGAGCCATTGGCCACCTTTCATCTGTTCTCGGTGGCCCCAGTCGGGCTTGCTCTGGTGGTGGTGGGCGTCGGCTATTTCATGCTGCTCGGCAAGTTCGTGCTGCCAAGCGCCCGTGGCGCGACCCCCGAGCCCGGTGTGACCAGCCGCTATCTCGAGCAGATCTACGGCATTCAAGGCGATATCTACGAGGCCAGGGTCTTGTTGGACAGCCCGTTGATTGGCCAGAGCGTGGCCCAGGTCGAAGCGCTGGAGAACGCGCCCTATGTGGTCGGCGTGTTCGATGGAAAGGATATGCGGGTGGAACCTCCGGGACCTTTCCAGGTTCCCGCCGGGGCGGTAATGGCGTTCATGGGCACCGAGGGTCAAGTGCGCGAGTTCTGCCGCAACAACAAGCTCAATCTCAATAGACGCCTCGAGGTATTCATGGAAGCCTTGAGTCCGTCCCGTGCGGGAATCGCCGAGATCGTAATTCCTCCGGGCTCGACGATGATCGGCAATACCATCGTCGAGATTCGTTTGAGAAGACGTTTCGGCGCAAGCCTGCTCGCCATCTACCGCGGTGAAGAGGCGCTGCGTACCGATTTGCGTGAACGTATTCTTCGCGCCGGCGACACCTTGATCGTGCACAGTCGCTGGCCCGATTTGCAGGAACTCTCTGAAGATCGCAATTTTGTGGTGGTGACCGACTTCCCGCGCCAGGAAGTCGTGCGCGAGCACAAGGTCAAGGAGGCGTTGAGCTTTTTCACTTTGGCGCTGTGTCTGGTTTTATTCACACCCTTACCCGTGTCGGTTTGTTTACTAACCGGTGCCATGGGCATGGTTGTCAGCGGTGTTCTTACGATTGACGAAGGCTACCGGGCGGTCAGCTGGCAAACGGTATTTCTGCTTGCGAGCCTCATCCCTTTCGGCATGGCCATGGAGACCACCGGTACGGCGGCCTGGATTGCCCAGCAGACCTTGAATGTGCTCGGCGACGTGCCCCAGTGGGTATTGATGGCGGCGCTGGCGTTGTTGACCACGGCATTTACGCTGGTCATGTCCAACGTTGGCGCCACGGTGCTGTTGGTGCCTGTGGCCATCAACATGGCGATCGGAGTCGGTGCCAACCCGGCGGTGTTTGCGCTGACCGTTGCGCTGGCTACTTCCAACTCGTTTCTGATCCCCACCCACCAGGTCAACGCGTTGATCATGGGGCCCGCCGGCTACCGTGTCACCGATTTCCTGCGTGCCGGCGGTATCATGACGCTGCTGTTCTTGATCGTGATCGTCGGGATGCTGAATCTGGTCTATTGACCGATCGGGTAGGCAAGAGCAACGGCATGGATTACGAGATGATGCCAGTGGAACCTCCGGGAACCAGCAGGGACTTTTGCCGGTCAATCAGTCAGAGGGCACGAAATGAATGCGATCTGGCGATACCTGATACCGATCATCTGGGTGATATCTATGACGGCTGGCATGACGGCCGGCGCTGAACCGATCCGGGGCGTCGGCCAAGCTCGTGGACAAGTCCTGGTGAACTCTTCACCTGCATCCTCGGATACCACCGAGGGGCCCCACATTTCCCTGACCAGGGAGCGCACCGAGACTATCATGCGCCGCGTGCGCGCCGTCATCGAGGAGCGCAAGCGACAGGGACCGCCGCCGGTTGGCTGCATGGAAGGTTAGAGCCAAGGTCGGGCTTCACGAGCTCAGCCCGACCTGGGCTGCCCGGGACAGATTTCAAATCTGTCCCGTTCACTTAGTTCACGCGCTGCGATAAAGTTTCGTCATCACGAACTCGCGATGGCCGAGCACTTCTGCACAGGTCAGTCGTCCGTTGCAGGTACGAATCGTGATATCGATGAGGGCGTCGCCTGCGTCGTCGTATGTCATTTCACGGCGCAGTATCCCCGACACATCCAGATCCACATGTTCCGACATCTCGCGCGCGGTGCGCGGATTGGCCGTGAGCTTGATCACCGGTTCAATAGGATTGCCGATGACGTTGCCCTGACCCGTGGGAAACAAATGCACGGCGAAGCCGGCAGCTGCCTGCAGGGTCACGCATTCGGCCGCCGCCGACGAGGTGTCCATGAAATACAATCCTGCGCCACTGCTGGGTGCTTCCGCGGGCTCCAACACATCGATGAACTTGGTCTTCTTACCGATTTTCTCCAGGTTGCCGAAGGCCTTTTCCTCGATTGTGGTTAGTCCACCTTCGATATTGCCTTTCGTGGGCTGGCTCTCGGAAAGATCGTCAGTCTTGCACTCCTCGATGAACGTGTTGTAGGCAGTCCAGGTCTTCATGAACTTTTCACTGATCTCCGGCGACACCGCGCGATCCTTGCACACCATCTCGGCACCGGTGAGCTCCGAGGTCTCGCCGAAGCAGGTGGTCAGGCCCAGGGGATCCAGCTTGTCGATGAGATTACCCACGGTGGGATTGGCGCCGAGGCCCGACGTCGTATCGGACTCGCCACATTTCGTGGATATCCATAAGTCCGCGATACTGCACTCTTCCCGCTGAAGCTCCGATGCGTGTTGCAAGAACTGGTGAGCTACCCGGGATGCGGCGGCGATGGTTTTGATGTCGCCGTTGCGTTCGATGGAGAAGCCCTGCACGGGCTTGCCGGTCGCGGCGATGCCATCGACCACACGGCCGGTCCAGCCGGGCTCGATGCCGATTACCACCACTGCAGCCACATTGGGGTTACAGCCGGTGCCGATGAGTGTTCGAAAGTGCAGTTGCAGATCCTCGCCGAACTGCAGTCGCCCGTAATGGTGGGGTAATGCCAATGTGCCCTTGATGTTATGGGCGACCGCTTCGCAGGCGGCATTGGACAAATCATCCAGCGGCAGGATAACGACGTGATTGCGGATACCGACTCGGCCGTTCTCGCGGCGGTAGCCCCAAATGGTTTTTGGAATTTTTTTACCGGGCATGAGCTACCACCTCTTGGTCTTGGTATTGTGAACGTGCACGTGATGGCCTTTGGCTATCGACTGTACCGCGCGACCGATATCGTGTCCGTATTTGTACACCGTGTCGCCTTCGGCGATGTCCTGCAACGCGACTTTGTGTCCCAACGGAATGGGGTCCCTGGCTTCGAGGGTGATGGTTTCGTCGGTGTCCATCACCCAGCCGCTCAGGGCCATGCCGGCTTCGATGTCCTCCACGACGGCGACGCCGACCGTGTCTTGTTGGCCGTGGATCAGAATATGAGTCGTCACGATACTCCCCCTGAGTGCTATTTTCGGTTTTCCCATTCCAGGGCGACATAGAATACAGGCCCCGTCGCCATTGACAAGCGGTTCCGGCGAAGGGGCTGCGGGAGGCGAACTGATGATAGGAATGTTGCCCACCGGGACCCGGCCATCGGCGGTGATGCGAGTGGCGGTTCTCGCGTGCCTGCTGGTGGCGTTGGTGGGGATGCCGGCGATCGCCCATGCCGGCTGCACCATTGCCATCGACGCCAGTGAAGCCGCCGTCCTGGCCGACAAGGTCTGGCGCAACGAGAGCGGGCGTGATGTGGACAAGATTCTGTGGTGGAATCGCGGTGAGGACTTTGCATCTCTGGGCATCGGCCATTTCATCTGGTATCCCCCCGGCGTGGAGGGGCCTTTTCAGGAAAGCTTTCCGGCATTGCTGGCCTTTATGTCTTTTGCAGGCGCGCCTATGCCCGCCTGGCTGAGCGATGACCCGGCTCCGGATTGCCCGTGGCTGACCAGAGAGCAATTTCTCGACCAGCGCAACGCGCCGAAAGCCACCCAGCTGCGGCGTCTGCTCATCGATACCGTGGCGTTGCAGGGAGCGTTCATGGTTGCCCGTCTGGAGGCGGCCCTCGATGCCATGCTCGCCACGGCTTCCGATTCCACGGCCGCGCTCATCGAGTCGCGCTTCTGCGCGTTGGCGAGCATTCCGGCGGGACGCTATGCGTTGGTGGACTACGTGAACTTCAAGGGTGAGGGCATCAAGCCCGAGGAACGCTACGCCGGCCAGGGCTGGGGCCTCAAACAGGTGCTGGAGGAGATGCACGGGGCGTCGCCGGTCAATGTGGATTTCGCCCAAGCTGCCGCCCGGGTGCTCGAACGGCGCGTGCGCAACGCGCCCCCCGGGCGCCGCGAGCAGCGTTGGTTGCCCGGGTGGGGGCGCCGGGTTGATAGTTATCGATTGGACTGATTCGTGATCAGTAGGTCGGTGGTTCGAGTCCACTCACCGGCACCATGAAATCAATCAGTTACGCGAACCCTGCCCGCATCTCAAAGCCCGTGTAGACGCTATGTAGACGGCTGCAGGTCACCTCCGCCGCCCATAAATTATATTCGCAGACGGCAGCTCACGACCCACTATGGACCTTCGACGTAACTATGCACCAACGTCCGCTGAAGAACACAAAGCGGGCCAACGCCTGAAAGTAGATGTAGAATTTGTGGCTATTCGGGGAGTCCCGCCTTACGCAAGCCGTCGAGAAAAGAACCGAGGCCGCCCGGCTGCTTCGTCGGCAACGTCGTTTCCACATAGGAGAGGGACAGGTCGGGTTTTCGTCGCAGCGCCTCGTCGATGGCCTCGCGCGCTTCCGCGATTTGACCGAGATTGCCGAGTGCCGAGGCGAGCACTGCGTACGACCAATATCCGCCGCGAGCCCCTCGCGGCTGATGCACCGCCTTTCGCGCCCAATCGACCGCCGCCTCGAATTGTTGCAGCAGGTTGAAGGTTATGGAACGGAAGGCCATCGTTCCCCAAAGGATCGGGTCGCGGGGACTGAGGCGGATGGCCTTGTCGAGCTGTTCGGCGCCTTCTTCGAGCCGGCCCGACAGCATCAGAGTGAACCCGAGTCCGTGATGCGCGTGGGCGAAGCTGGGGCTGACTTCGAGCGCCTTCTCGAGCTCGGCGACCGCGGCATCGTGCTCCCCCCGCATCGTGTACACGCGCCCCAACGCAAAGTAGGCCACCGGATCCTTGTCGTCCAAGGCGAGCGCTTCGTTCGCCGCCGTCAACGCCGCCGCGAGGCTTTCTTCCGGCATTTTCGCATAGCCGCAAAACACGTCCACGAAGTGGGAATAGGATTCGAATGCATAGGCGGTGGCAAACGCAGGGTCTAACTCGTGCACCTGCCGGAGCAAGCGTCGTGCCTCGGCCACGTCGTCCTTGGTGAAGTTCCACAGGTGCCACAGGCCGCGCTGGTAGGTCTCCCAGGCACCTAGACTCTCGGGAGGGTGACGCGCCGCCCGCTCGCGTTCTGCAGCGCTCAGTTCCGGCTCCACAGCGCCGGCGATCGTCTGCGTCATCTCGTCCTGTAGTTCGAAGATGTCCACTAGACTGCGATCGTAGCGCTCGGCCCAGACGTGACGGCCGGTCGTCGCGTCGATCAGCTGGGCGGTGATCCGAACACGGTTTCCGGCCTTGCGCACGCTGCCTTCGATCACATAGCGCACGCCGAGTTCGCTCGCGACTCGCGTCACCTCGACGGCCTGGCCCTTGTAAGTGAATGAAGAATTGCGCGCGATGACGAAGAACCAACGGATCTTCGACAGGGCCGTGATCAGGTCCTCGCTGATGCCGTCGGCGAAGTACTCCTGCTCGGAATCGCCCGACATGTTGTCGAACGGAAGCACGGCAATTGAAGGTTTGTCGGGAAAGTCGAGCGCAGAGTTTTCCGTCGAGATAATCTTCGGTTCCTCCGCCTCTTCCATCAGCACCCGGTACGCCCGCACGGGCTCTTCGATGTTCTTCACTTTCTGCTCGCCCATGAACTCGTAACCGAGATCCAGCTTCTTACCAACTGCGGTACGGACAGACTCGGAGATGCAGATGCCGCTCGGCTCGGCGAGGCCCTCCAGGCGGGCAGCCACGTTCACTCCATCACCGTAGATATCGTCCCGATCAACGATGACCTCGCCGAGGTTCACCCCGATGCGGAATTGAACCTGGCGCTCATCTGGCAGGTTCCGGTTCCGGCTCGCGAGCTCGCGTTGGATGGAGGTAGAGCACGTAAGCGCCTCGGTGACCGTGCCGAAGTCTGCAAGCACAGCATCACCGGCATAGTGAACGACCCGGCCCTGATGCTCTTTTACGGCGTCGCTGATGACGTCGAGATATTCGCTCAGCCTGCGGTGAGTGCCTTCCTCGTCCTCCCCGGTGAGGCGGGAGTAACCCGCCACATCCGCATAGAGAATGGCGGCGAGCTTGTGGGGCAGGCGATTTTTCATTCGGTGGAGCCGTTCTTCGAGTTGGGGCTTTCCGGGAATACTATCGTGGGAACCCTAGGGTGGCGAGTGAACGGCAGTAATGAGGGCCAGACCGGACGTTTAAATCTCTCCTTTCCAGGTTCGTGATTCGTCCGGAAGTGGCTGCAGTTTCAACCGGTCGACGCAACACATTGGGCAAATCGTTCGGCTGGTGTTTCGAAGTTTAACGTTTGTCGTGGCCGCTCGTTAAGTCGTCTTGCGATGGCATTAAGGTGGTTCTGATGGACGTCCGACAGGTCCATGCCCTTTGGGAAGTATTGTCGCAGCAGTCCGTTGACCTGTTCATTAGAGCCTCGCTGCCAGGGGCTTTGCGGGTCGCAGAAGTAGACTTTGATGTCGGTCGCAAGCGAGAAGCGTTTGTGATCGGCCATCTCCATGCCGCGGTCCCAGGTCAGTGACTTGTAGAGCTCTCGCGGCAGCTTGTGCGCCTGCTTAATCAGTGCATTGACCACCGTCTCGGTGTCTTTGCTTTTGACCCGCACGAGCATCACGTAGCGCGTGTGACGTTCGACAAGCGTCGCGATCTGGCTGTTGTGGCTGCCGAACAAGAGATCACCTTCCCAGTGACCGGGCACAGCACGATCCTCGGCCTCAGCCGGTCGCTCGCGGATACTGACCGCATCGGTGATGCGGCCATGACCAGCGCTCTTCTGCGTGTAATGACGTGAGCGACGCATCCCGCGGCTGCGCCGCAGATGCGCCAGCAGTTCTTTGTTCAGGGCCCCGCGGGCCTGAATGAACAGCGTCTTATAGATGCTCTCGTGTGACACCTGGAGGGTCTCGTCGTGCTGATATACCCGCTTCAGCCAGCCTGCAATCTGCCACGGCGACCACTGCAGCCGCAGCTGCCTGGCCACCAGTCGCGCCAGCCTACGATTGAGCGCCAGTTTACAGCGCTTCGGGCGCAGCGCCCGGTCCCAGGCGGCCTGCTCCGCTGCGTGTGCCCGATAGCCTTGAGAGCCGCCGTTGCGTGCGAGCTCGCGACTGATCGTCGACGGCGAACGACCCGCACGCAGGGCAATCGAGCGCAGCGATTGACCGGATGCAATACCGCGTGAAATCTCTTCTCGCTCCGCCAGTGTCAGTGATCGACTCGAGCGCCGCCGAACCGGCGGGCGGATGCCGCCTGTGCGCTCGAGAATGCCTCGAACCGAGGAATGATGACGATCAAACAGGCGAGCAATCTCGTGCAATGTATCGCCTTTCTGCCAGCGATCCCACATCAGTGCCTTGTCCGCTTCGGTGTAGTAAATCCTCTTCCGGTACTTCATCGACAACATCCTCCTCTCTATACTCAGACAGTAGGTGTTGCATCCACCGGTTGAAATCGCAGCCACTTTCAGACGTTCGCGCCGGTGAACCGAGCCACCAAAAGCAGACGCTCACAGGAAATTGAAGACAGTATGC
>JAACFO010000023.1 GCA_009937425.1 Gammaproteobacteria bacterium | reverse complement strand
CCGGGGATCTCCCATGCCAGCTTTCAGCAGAAGAATTACATGCTGGTTTACCATATCCTGCACGGGTTCTTCAGTCAGCCGAGCCCGATTTATCGCGGTGAGTGACCTGATCTGAGCATCAGCGTCGCCGCCACGGGTGACCCTGCCGAGCGGGCCGCCTTCCGGCAGCGGGCCCAGTTTCGCCAGTGCCTGGCGTTCAAGCACCAGCTCCATGCACACGGGCAGGTCCCGGACTAAGAATGTCCTTCCCCAGGGGACCTGGCCGCCTCGGCAATCGGGGCGTGCCGGGTTGTAACACAAGGATTACAAATCCCGTACTGACCAATCCGCGGCCCCCAAAGCTAAAGGACTGACTATACTTTTCCGAAGGATATCTTGTGCGCGCGTATTCCGTTTGTGCCAGATGTTCTTGCCTGAAATCAGGCTTCCGTGGCCGGCTGTTGGCTGGAGCGCTGTCGCGCCCCATGCACCTGGAAATCCATGCCCGATAACAAAAAGCTCAGCATGCGCGTTGGTGTCATTCGCCGAATCTCACTGCTGCTTTCCATCGTCACTGTGTTCTCCGCGATGCAGATCGCGCACGCCACCGATTACCGATCGCGGACGGAATATCAGAAAGCGGATGACACCAGGAACGTTCTCGTTCTCAATTCATCTCACCGGGGATACGGGTGGACGGACTCCATCATGGAAGGTGTGGAGACCGTCGTGCAGGCGGCACCCGAGAATATCGAACTATGGGTGGAGTATCTTGATGCGAGCAGGTTGAAAAGCGCGTCTTTTGCGAGCCAATTACAGCTCCTGTATCAGAGCAAGTATGAGAACGTGAAGTTTGATGTGGTCATCGCTTCCGATCGCAAAGCGCTGGAATTTCTCCTCAATAATCGGCAGACGATTGCGGACGGCGTTCCCGTTGTCTTCTCCGACGTAGGTAGTCTCGGCAGCAAACTCGCAGAAGGGCACCCGGACTTCATCGGTGTTTCACAGTCGGGAGACTTCGTTGCGACCATGGACGTGGCGTTTACCCTGCACCCTGATATCGAACATATGGTGTTCGTCAGTCCTGGACTCCGAAGCCGCCATCTCATCGAATCCATGGTTGCTGACTATCGGCCGGAGTTGGAGCTTTCGATTTGGCACTATGAGTCCCTCGCGGAGATCGAGCGTGCTCTCAGCCTTTTGCCCAGGAATGCTGTGTTGATTCCAGTGGGGGAACCGGTCACTGCCGGTGGCGTGGCCATGCCAATGAACAAATTCGTTTCATGGATCGCTGGCCGAACTGACGCACCGATTTACGCCGTGTGGGATTTCACTCTGGGTCACGGGATAGTTGGCGGATTCCTGGTCAGTGGATTCACCCAGGGAGAAACCATCGCTCAGACCGCACTCAAGATCCTGCGTGGCGAGTCGATGGACGAAATCTCGGTTACCAACAGCAGCCCCAGCCGCTTTATGTTCGATTACGAGCAACTGGAGCGTTTCGCTGTAGACACCCGGCTACTCCCAGCCAACAGCGTCATAATCAATGAACCGACGAGCTTGTACGCCGAGCACAAGCCGGCCGTGTGGCTGGCGCTCGCCACTATCGCTTCCTTGTTCATGGTCATATTGATCCTGGGCATCAACGTACGGCGCCGCAAACGCGCGGAAGGAAGTTTGAGGACGAACCAGGAGCGCTTTCGCGATTTTGCCGAATCCGCCGCCGACTGGTTTTGGGAAGCTGACTCAGACGCACGATTCACATATATCTCCAGCCGCTCTCAGGAAGTATTGGGCGTTCCCGTGGATGAGCTGGTGGGTTTGACAATTGAGGAAGTGTTCAGTGACGGCGAGCAGCATGATGATGTGTCTACACAGAAGAACCCGCGAATAAGCCAAAGCGGATCGTTTCAACTGCAGAGTTTCTGGCGTCGTCCCGATGGGATGCGACGCGTAATCATCACTTCAGGAAAACCAATCCGTGATCTGAGTGATCAACTCCTCGGTTACAGGGGTACGAGCCGGGACATCAGTGATTCCTATAGTCTCACCGAGGAACTCGGTTATCAGGCGAGTCACGATACTCTCACTAATCTTCTGAACCGGCGGGCCTTTGAGCAACGCCTGCAGACGCTACTGTCACGAATCAAAGAATTCCCCGGAGAACACGCGCTGTGCTATCTGGATCTTGACCAGTTCAAGGTGGTGAATGACACATGCGGCCATGTTGCTGGAGATGAGTTGCTGCGCCGTTTGGCCAAAACATTGCAAAATCAGGTACGCAAGCGCGATACGGTTGCCAGACTCGGGGGCGATGAGTTCGGCGTCCTGCTGGAAGACTGCCCACCGGAAAGAGCTTGGCAACTCGTATCAAGCCTGCACAAGTGCATCAACGACTTTCAATTCATCTGGAACGACCAGTCCTTTCATGTGGGTGCCAGTATTGGCTTGGTGCCCATTAATTCTTCCGAGACAACTCTCGACGAACTTCTGGCGGCAGCAGACCGCGCTTGTTATGTTGCGAAGGATCAAGGACGAAACCGGGTTTATCTTTATCGCAGCGACGACGTCGCAGTCGCCAATAATCACGGGGAAATTCTCTGGGTGAGCCGGATTCAACGTGCGCTGGACGAGAACCGGGTTGTGATTTGCTTGCAACCGATTCGACCGGTGATTCCGGATGCCTCCATGGGTGACAACTACGAAGTACTCGTTCGCCTGATCGATGAGAAAGGCGCGCTGATTTCCCCTTCGGCGTTCCTTCCCGCAGCCGAGCGATACAATTTGAGCACAGCATTGGATAGGCGGGTTCTGGATGAAGGACTGCGTCACTTCACCTCGGACCAAGGCCGACTCGAAGGACTCTCGACCGCATTTATTAACCTTTCAGCACAGACCTTTGGCAATCGGAGCTTTCTCGATTACGTGCTGGAGAAAACTCACTTCTACAACATGCCGCCTGAGAAGTTGTGTTTTGAAATTTCAGAGCGAACAGCCTTATCCCGGCTCGAGGACGCGAAGGATTTTGTCGACGAGTTGCGCAAGATAGGCTGCCGCTTTGCCCTCGATGACTTTGGCCGGGGAACCTACTCCTTCCGTTACTTGAAGGAATTACATGTGGATTTCGTCAAGATTGACGGATCGTTTGTTAGAAACATGCTGAAAGACCCTATGGATTTGGTCATGGTCCGCTCCATCAACGAGATCGCCCGGCTCAGCAACGCGGCTACGGTTGCCGAGTACGTGGAGACAGCCGATATCCTGGCTAAGCTCGCCGAGCTCGGTATCGACTATGCCCAAGGTTATGCGGTCGGTAGACCGATGCCCATCGCCAAGCAAGCCGCCTAGACGCCCGCACACCGATCATATCCAGCCCCGGGAGAACGAGCGTCTCACTCGAGTCAGTTAACGGACTCGAAAGGGAATTCCGGAAACGGCGCTATGGAGCGGTGGCGTAGAAGAAGAATATCCAGGCCGTTCAGTGGCTCGTAGAAAGCCATGAAATCTCGCTGCAGCTCCGAGTGGCTTACGGATCCCCCCGAATTGCGATGCACCATATCGAATAATTCGCCGAGACTGCGTGCCCCATCTATTCCGGCAACCAGATCGGCGCTGTGCTTCCCCACTTGGAACTGAACCGCGCTTTTACGGTAGTTGAGCCCGCAGGGACGGCCTGCCGCGGCGCGAAAATGTTGAGCGAGATTGGTGGGGTCGAAGTAGAGGAAAAACGGAACCATGTCCAGATCATCCGGCGACGCGATGCGGTCTGCGCCCGCCGGTGCGGCGTAGAACCCATGGCAGGTGATCATGCAACTCATAGCCTCGGCAATGGCCTGTTGTCGAGGACGAGGCAGGCTCGAGACATGGGATCGCAGAGCCGGATCCGTGATCCATACCATCGGGTCGTACATGCAGCGAAAGCTCGGAGGATCGCTGTGAAAGGATGTGAACTCGACCAGGTCGAGCTGCGCCCCCGCCAGAAACTCATAAATCTCCAGGACGCTATATGCGCGATCCTGTTCGTGTAGAAGAACGTCGTTCAAATTGCTTTCGTCGTCGAGGAACTCGTTCAATACCCTGTTCGGACCACCTCCCCGCAACAGCCAGTTGGTCTCCGGCAGGCCCCGGACCACGCTTAGTGCATGTCGCGTTTTAGAACGCCGATCCTCTACGCCGTCGTTAACCAGTCTCATGAGTTCCTGGCCGGCATACACGGCCAATCTTCCAACTCGGCCATACAGCATCAGGCTCATGGCGCCTTGTGGCGACAGAACGCCGCGCAGTGCCGCCAGGCCCCGTTCGGGTTCAGGGAGGTGGTGCAGAACACCGGTGCAGCTGATTAAATCGAACGGAGCGAGCCCCAGTGATGCGACATCCAGGATCGAGCAGTGATGCCACTCGATGTTGTTCAGGTTCCGAATGTGCGCCCGCTCCCTCGCAATGTCCATGCTGGTCCGGCTTATATCGATGTAAGTGACGCTCGCATCGTAGTTCCGCAATTGTTCGGCCAGAAATATCGTGTGATCGCCGGTTCCTCCGCCAGCTACGAGCACGCGAAAACCGTTTCCAAAAGCTTGTTGCCCCCGAAAGCAGTAATGATTCAGTTTCCCTATCGACTCCTGCTCGGCGATCACCAGGCGTCTGGCTTCGTCCTGTGGATCGCGCAGCGGAAAGGGATATTCCTCGTAGAGGGATCGCACGTTGGATGCGTAGTTGGTCGATGTGTCGATATTCTTGCTCATGGTCGCTGCCGGGAACTATCCGCGCCTGTCTGATCTGAATGGATGATACCGGCGATTCTCCCACACCCGTATCCAGGGCTGAAACTTCATGGGGGGACACGTCTTCCTTCGGGTTTTCCCTGATCCCGGGTTACGCTAGGATGCGTCAAAGACGGCCTTCGATTGATTCGAGCTTTTTCCAGACTGAGGGGAAGATCATGTCCGAAACCGGGTCAAATCTGCATACCGAAACGGTCCGACTCAGCGCCGATGGCACTGAACTGGAATGTTATCTCGCCTATGACGACCAAAGCGACGCATCCCGCCCGGGAGTTCTGGTTGTCCACGAGTGGTGGGGCTTGAACGACTACATTCGCCGACGGGCGCACATGCTGGCGGAGCTCGGCTTCGCGGCCCTGGCGGTGGACATGTACGGCGCCGGCGAGGTGGCAGACAATCCGGACGATGCCGGACGCCTGATGAATGGCGTTTTGGGGGACATGAGCCAGGCGGAGTCCCGCATGGGCGCCGCTCTCGAGTACCTTCAGAATCACGACGGCGTGGATTCGCAGCGGATTGGCGCCATCGGCTATTGCTTCGGTGGCGCGATGGTGTTGCACGCGGCACGGACCGGCATGCCGTTGGCCGGTGTCGTCAGCTTCCACGGGGCACTGGGCTCTGCACACACGCCCGCCCCCGGCAGCGTCCGCGCGAAGGTCATGGTCTGCCATGGCGCCGACGATGTTCTCGTGCCCGAAGATGGTGTTACGGCACTGAAAGGCGAGATGCAGGCCGCCGGGGCCGATCTGCGCTTTATCTCCTATCCCGGCGCGCTGCACGGATTCACTAATCCGGAGGCCGACGCCAACGGCAAGAAGTATGGATTGCCGCTGGCCTACAGCGAAGACACGGACAAACGCTCCTGGCAGGAAATGCAGGTCTTCTTCAAAGAAGTGTTTGCCTGACCCGAATCGGCAATGTTTCCTGATTCGTCCGTGAAAACAACAACAGCACTCGTCACCGGCGCAAGCCGCGGCATCGGACGCGCCATTGCGGCAAGGCTGCTCGCCGAGGGTTGGAAGGTCATCAATCTCGACATGACCCCACCGGCCGCCGAACCCGAACTCGGCGACATCTGGTATGCAGTGGATCTCAGTGATGTCAGCGCGACGAAACAGGTGCTGCGCGAGGTTCTTTCGGACGGGCCGGTAAGCGCGCTGGTAAACAATGCCGCCATCGGTCACATGTCGGCGCTCGAGGATACCGGCGTGACTGACTTCGATGAGTCGGTGGCCATCAACATGCGCGCACCCATGGTGTGTGCCCAGGCGCTCGTTCCCGGCATGAAGGAACAGGGCTTCGGGCGAATCGTCAACATCGCCAGCCGTGCGCATCTGGGCAAAACGTTGCGCACGAGCTATGCCGCCACCAAGGGCGCCATGGTATCCATGACCAAAGTATGGGCACTGGAGCTGGCGGCCCATGGCATCAGCGTCAATGCCATCGCACCGGGGCCCATTCGCACCGCCCTATTCGAGGACGCGAATCCCCCCGATGATCCACGCACCCGGCAAATCATCGATGCCATCCCCGTGGGTCGCCTGGGCGAGCCGGAAGATGTGGCACATTCCGTGGCTTTCTTTCTCGACCAACGCTCGGGATACGTCACCGGTCAGGTACTGTACGTGTGTGGCGGTGTGACCCTCGCGCGGGGCGGCAGCTGATACCGGACCGCTCGCCCCATGGGTTCCCTCAGAGTCCGTTTCGGACCCTGGGCATGACTTCTTCCGCAAAACGCTGCATGGAATCCATGGCGACCGTGGTCTCCATGCCCGGCCAATGGGTACTGATGATGAGATGGTTGACGCCGGTAGGGCGCACGATGTCGAGAATGGCTTCGGCGACTTCGTCGGGAGATCCGATGAGAAAGCGATCTTTCAGCAACTCCTCCAAAGCCAGATTCAGCTCGTCGCCTTCAGGCATGGGCTTGTCCTGCCCCCACGCCACGTAGGCCTGGTACTTGCTCTCCAGGGCCGGGCCGCACAGGCGCAGTGCTTCTTCGCGATTGTTGGCAACGAACACCTCCCGCCGCATGGGCAACTCGTCAGGGAAGGGCTTGCCGCAAGCTTCGAGCTCGCGCCGGTAGACGTCCAGTTGGCGAAGCACGGTATCGACGCGATTATGCGGCGGTATGTACCAGCAATCCGCCAGGCGTGCCGCACGACGGATGGCGGGATCGGCATTGGCCCCCATCCAGATCGGCGGGTGCGGCTTCTGTACCGGGCCCATGCCGAGGGTTACCTCATCGAGTTCGAAGTGCGAAGCCTTCATGCTCACACGGTCCTCGGTCCAGAGGCGCCTGATGGCTATGAGATTCTCCTCCAGCCTGCTGACGCGTTCGCCCTGTGTGGTGCCGAACGCCTTGAATTCGAGATCGCGGTAGCCGAGTGCGACACCGAGGATCACCTTACCTTTGGACATGACGTCCAAAGTGGCAAACTGCTCCGCGATGTCCAGCGGCTTGTGCAGCGACAAGAGCACAACGCCTGCATTCAAACGACAACTGGGGGCCTCGGCCATGATGCGGGCCAGAAAGGGGATCTGCTGGTAGTCACCCAAGGGTGAAGCACCGTAGTGCATACCTTTTGTGATGCAGTCGAAGCCCAGCTGCTCCGCCAGCCGTGCGACGGCGCAGATCTCATCGAAGCGCTTCACCATATCGTCATGACGCGGGTATTGCGCACGTATCATCAGGCCGAATCTGAATTTTTCGGTGCTCAAGTCACAACCTCTGCTCAGCCCGAATACCAACTTGCCGCGACGAACAAGCCTGGCGGGGCGAGTCGACGGGCATCTGAATCTCTCGGATAATAGGGGCAATCCCGAGCATGTCCAATGAGGAACCACGCATGAACGAAAAGAACCAGGGCATGCGGCGAAAGCTCACTGACTACGGGGATGCGGAATTTTCCCTCTACCTGCGCAAGGCCTTCATCAAGGCAATGGGGTTCACCGACGACGCACTGTCCCGGCCGGTCATCGGCATCGCAAATACATTCAGTTCTTACAACGCCTGCCACGCCACAGTTCCGCAGATTGTGGAAGCTATCAAGCGCGGCGTCATGCTGGCTGGCGGGCTACCGATGGATTTTCCGACCATTTCCCTGCACGAGTCCTTCTCCTATCCAACCAGCATGTACCTGCGCAACCTCATGTCCATGGATACCGAGGAGATGATGCGGGCTCTACCCATGGATGCCTGCATTGTGATCGGCGGTTGCGACAAGACCGTGCCGGCGCAATTGATGGCCGCCGCCAGTGCGGACATCCCGACCATCGTGGTAGTGACCGGGCCGATGCTATCGGGCTCGCACCAGGGTGAACGCATTTGTGCCTGCACCGATTGCCGGCGCTTCTGGGCGAGCTACCGGGCCGAACAAATCGATGCGCGGGAAATCGAGGCGGTCACCGACCGTTTGGTCACTTCCGCCGGCACTTGTGGCGTGATGGGCACCGCCAGCACCATGGCCTGCATGACGGAAGCCATGGGGATGATGCTTCCAGGGGGTGCTACCATCCCGGCCGTCCACGCTGATCGCTTGCGCCACGCCGAGCAGGCGGGCGCACGGGCCATGAGCCTTGCAAGCGAAGGCCTGGCCCCGTCGCGCATCATGACGGAGAAGTCCCTGGCCAACTCCCTGCGGGTGCTGCTTGCCATTGGCGGGTCGACTAATGGCCTGTTGCACCTTGCCGCCATCGCCGGACGTGTTGGAATTCAGATCGACATGGAGGCCTTCGACGCGATGGGCAGTGAAACCCCCGTGTTAATCGACCTCAAGCCTACCGGAAGCGCCTACATGGACGATCTGCACGCCGCTGGTGGTATGGCGACCATCATGCGCGAACTCAAGCCGCTCCTGCATCTGGACTGTGTCACCGTGACCGGGCGCACGCTTGGCGAAGAGATTGACGCGCTGCCGCCGGCCTTTGAGCAGAACGTGGTGCGCCCGCTTTCCAATCCCATTCACACCGGCGGCGGCATCGTGTTCCTGAAAGGTAACTTGAGCGGCGATGGCGCCATCATCAAGCAGTCCGCATGCTCCGAAGAGCTCCTGGTGCACAAGGGCCGCGCCGTAGTATTCGACTCTCTGGACGATCTGGCTGCACGCATCGATGATCCGGATCTGGATGTTGCGGCAAACGATGTCCTCGTATTGCGCAACGCCGGCCCCAAAGGCGCGCCGGGAATGCCGGAGGCCGGCTACATTCCAATCCCGAAAAAGCTCGCGAAGCAGGGTGTGAAGGACATGGTGCGTATCTCCGACTGCCGCATGAGTGGAACCGCTTTCGGCACCATCGTGTTGCATGCCACTCCGGAAGCCGCCGCCGGTGGCCCGCTGGCCCTCGTACAGAATGGTGACGAGATCAGCCTGGACGTACCAGCCCGCCGGCTGTCACTGGAGATATCGGAAAAAGAGCTGCAACACCGAAGGGATGCCTGGGCGCCGCCTGATGAACCCGAGGTACGGCGCGGTTATCAAAAACTGTTCTTCGACCACGTCACCCAGGCGGACGAGGGCTGCGATTTCGACTTCTCCATCAATCGCCCGTACGTGGGCCGAACCCCGGTGTAAGGTTCCGAGAAACCGGAAAAACCGTCTCTGACCCGGTTTTCGGGAAACCCGGGTCAGAGACGGTTTTAAAATAATCTTATCGAAGTTTCGGTCACCCGCTCAGCGTCTTCTTTAACCAGTCGAGTAGCACACGCAGTCGCGTCGAGACCAGTCGGGCCTCCGGGTAGACGAGGCTTACGGGGAGCGACGGAAGCTCGAAGTCTGCGAGGACGATCTCGAGGCGTTTTGCCCGCACCAGGGGCTCGACTTGATAGGAAAGGAACATTCCGAAACCGAGGCCCTCGGCGCAGGCCTGGGCCGCCGCGGCAGCTTGGTTGCAGGTAAAATTTCCCCGAGTCTTGACCGAGATCTCCCGGCCCGCATCCTGGAAAGACCAGCTATCTCCGGGATTGATGCCGCGAAAACGCACGCAGGGATGTTCGCTCATCTCGCTGGGATGCGCTGGTATGCCCAGCGTACGAAGCAGTGCCGGGCTCGCACACACGACACGGCGCACCTGGCTGACGGGTACAGCAACCATCGTGGAGTCGGCAAGATGGCCAATGCGTATGGCCAGGTCGATGCCTTCCTCCACCAGGTTGACCACGCGATCCAGAAGCAGCAATTCGATCTGCACCTCACCGAAGCGATTCAAGAACTCACTCAAGGCGGGAGCAACGTGCATCTGGCCGAACAGCACCGGGGCGGTCATGCGCACCTGGCCACGGGGCTCGACCTGATCCCGCGTGACCGAGGCTTCCGCTTCCTCGATGTCGCCGAGGATGCTGCGACAACGCTCGAGATAGACCCGGCCCTCGGCAGTCAGGGACATGCGCCGGGTAGTCCGGCGCAGCAGGCGTGTGCCGAGGCTTTCTTCCAGGGCGGCCAGGGTGCGCACCATTGTAGGCAGGGAGCGATGGAGATCGGTTGCCGCCGCCGTAAGGCTTCCCCGGTCGACGATGGCTACGAAACTGCGCATGGCCAGGAGTTTGTCCATGTGGAAGTTATTCCTCCATAAAACGGAAGAGTGTTGTCAGATTCTCGGCATTTATTCCAAACGACACAAGTCCTAAATTCCCCTCAGGTTTATCGAATCCACCATTGGAGAAACAGAATGACCACTTCCACACCGAAAACCCTGGGCGTCCACCACGTAGGCCTGACCGTCCCGAGTCTCGAAGACGCCCGGCGTTTCTTCACCGAAGGACTCAGCTTCGAGACTGTTGGGGAAGTGCCCGACTACCCGGCGGTGTTCCTCAGCGATGGCACGACCATGATTACCTTGTGGCAGGCAGAGGATCCGGAGAGCGCCGTTCCCTTCGATCGCAGGCGGGTAATAGGTCTCCATCACCTGGCTCTGGGTGTCGCCGACCCGGCGGCGTTGCAGGTCTTGCACAGCGAGCTGGCCGCTCGCGATGATGTTCAGATCGAGTTCGCACCCGAGCCACTGGGCGCCGGCCCGGCCCAGCACATGATGTGCCGCATACCCGGGAACATTCGCCTCGAAGTCATCGCCCTTCCCGTCGCCTGAGCACAGTGATGTCCGTTCTTGACGCGAGTGAGGTGACCATCATGTCTAACACATCTCCGTTCCATGAAGGCGAGCAACAGGTGCAGACTCGGCTGGGGGTTCGTGATCAGATCGAACCCTGGGCACGGCAAGTGGTGCGTCCCTATTTACCGGAAGAACACCGCATCTTTCACGCGTCGTTGCCCTTCCTGGTCGCGGCCGCGCGGGACCGGGAAGGGCGCCCCTGGGCAACCCTTTTGACCGGTTCGCCCGGATTCGTGCGCTCGCCTGATCCCGGCCACCTGACCATCGAGGCAAAGCCCGTGCCCGGCGACGCCCTGGAGGGTGCACTCACGACCGGCGCCCACTTGGGCCTCCTCGGCATCGGTTTGGAAACACGTCGACGAAACCGTGTAAACGGACGCATCGGGAACGGTGACGAAAGCGCCATTAACTTCCAGGTGGACCAGGCTTTCGGTAACTGCCCGCAATATATCCACGAGCGCTCCTGGAAACGCGTACCGGAGCCGCCACGGCCCCTGCCGGCGCGCCGTGGCTCCCGGCTGTCGCCGGCGATGCGCGAATGGATCACGGCAGCCGATACTTTTTTCATCGCAAGCGGGCACCACGGCGATGGCGACAAGCCCATGTACGGCATGGATGCCTCACACCGTGGCGGCGATCCCGGGTTCGTGCACCTGGAATCCGCCACCCGACTGGTGTTTCCGGATTACGCGGGAAACAATCACTACAACACCATCGGGAATCTGGTCGCGGATCCTCGCGCCGGTCTGCTTTTCGTCGATTTCGAAGGCGGTAGCTTGTTGCAACTTACCGGCCGCACCAGTATCGATTGGGACTCGCAGAACGTTTCCCGATTTCCCGGCGCGCGGCGGTTGGTTTATTTCATGCTGGACGAGGTTATCGAGCTACCGGCGGCGCTGCCCTTGCGCTGGGGTGCTCCTTCCGAATCCGTTCGAACACTTCGTCTCGTCGACAAGATCCGTGAAAGCGATGACGTCACGTCATTCGTCCTGGAGGCCCGCGACGGAGGACTGCTGCCGGAATTCGAGGCCGGTCAGCACCTGCCCATTGAGCTGCAAGTGCCGGGCCATGACGAGCCGGTTCGCCGCACTTACTCGCTTTCCAATGGGCCCGGCGACGGGCACTACCGACTCAGCGTGAAGCGGGAGGACTACGGGGTTGCGTCCCGCCATCTTCACGAGCGCCTCGAGAAGGGCGCGTTTATCGACGCACACAAACCCGCGGGCGAGTTCGTGCTTGCCAAAACCCATCGGCCCGTCGTGCTCATCAGTGCTGGGGTTGGCCTGACACCCATGGTCAGCATGTTGCACGCCCTGACCCGCGATTCGGCTGCAAAAGACGTCTGGTTCATACATGGCGCCCGCGACGGCAATCACCATCCACTCGCCGACGAAGTCCGGTCCCTCGTCGCCGGTCACCCGCGCGTCCACACGCATATGGTTTACAGCCGGCCGCGGCCCGAGGATCTTCCCGGTGTCCACTTCGATTCAACCGGCAGGCTGGACAGCGAACTCATCACTCGTCTGGTGCCGGGACTCGACGCGGATTTTTATCTGTGCGGCCCGGTGGGCTTCATGGGAGATATTCAGTCGGGAATAATGGCCGCAGGCGTCCCCGGGAGCCGCGTCCACACGGAAACATTCGGTCCGGCGGGTTCCGGGAGTTAGCGTCCGGCCGCGCGCAGGAACTCAGTTGAACCCGTCTTGAGCAGCTTCGGCAGGTGCGTATAGATGTAACGTACACCCCGGTCCAGGACATCGCCGATGTTGTTAGTGGCCGCCGGCATCCCCGGCGTTCTGCCGGCCGCGACGATCTTCGCCAGGGTCTGCTCGATCGCCTGTTTCACTGGTTCCGCCTTCGGATCGCCGGGATGTCCCATGGATTGGGACAGATCCGAGGGCCCGACAAAAAACACGTCCACCTCGTCTACGCCGAGCAGCCCGTCCAGGTTGTCGATTGCGCTGCCGTGCTCCAGTTGAATGCACACCAGCGATTCCACGTTGCTGCGTTCGACGAAATCCGGCATGGCCTCGGCAAGGCCGTAGCGATCAGGTCGCGTACCCGAGGCCAGACCGCGCTGATCCCCGGGGCCGAATTTGACTGCCGCCACCGCGCGCCGAGCATCCTCGGCAGTGTTCACGTGAGGTACCTGTACTCCCCCGGCGCCGCGGTCCATGGCCGCAGTGATGTCGGCGCTCGAATTGCTGGGTGGGCGCACGATTGGCGTGATCCCCACGGCTTCGGCCGCCATGATCATGAGCTCGGCGGTTTCCAGTGTAATGGTGCCATGCTCCATATCGATCAGTACCCAGTCGAAGCCCGCATGGCCGGCCATTTCCACGATCTGTGGTGACGGAATCATGATGGAACATCCGAAGGCGGGTTCCCCGGCGGCAAATTTTGCTTTAATAGCGTTGCGGCGCATTTATGGATCGTCGTTCAATCGAGCGCCACGACTTCCGATGCGGAATCGCCTTTCATCGTGACTTGGAAGTGTCCCGAATTACAATGCACGCGCCAAACCGATTCGCTTCCGCTCAAGCGTTCCTTTTTGATGACTCTCGCACAGGGATGGCCGCTGGCGCGAATGGCCGCTGCCAGCGTTCCGTTTGCCACGTCATGTGCCGCCGCAATCATTAACCAACCGAATGCGATGGCGCCTACAGCGACTACTGGCAGTACAATGCGCGATGGTCGCCCCTTGGTGCCACTCCCGGTTGTTATTGAACGCTTCATGTTTTTCCTCAGCGACGTTCGAACGTCAAGAAACAAACACATTACTGCGCCGCGTTAACACGTGGCTTGCCTTCCAGAAACGCAATAATGTTGTCTACCGCCGCTTCGTTGGTGGCCGTCACCGCTTCCGGCGTTTGATCCGCCGCGTGTGGTGTGAGCACCACGCGCTCGCAGGACAGAATCGGATCGTCCGCGGGCGCGGGTTCCTGCGAGAACACGTCTATACCCGCGCCAAATAACCGCCCCTGTTCGAGAGCCTCCACGAGCGCTTCATTGTCGACTACGTCGGCGCGGGCACCGTTGAGCAGGATGGCGGTGGATTTCATGCGTGCGAGTTCACCCGCGCCTATGAGACCGGTTGACTCGGGGGTCAATCGCACGTGCAAGCTGACCACATCGGAGCTCTCCAGCAACTCCTCCAGGGATACGTAGTCGACACCAAGTGACCTGGCGCGTTCAGATGACGGATTAAAGGTCCACGCAACCACATCCATACCGATAGCACGCCCCAGCCGCGCCATTTCCGCGCCGATGGCACCGGTACCGACTATTCCCAGGCGCTTGCCTTGCAGCATGACATTGGTAGGCAGCAACCACTTTCCCTGCTTGAGTGCGGCGGTTTGTACCGCCGATTGCTTGGCGACGGCGAACATCAAGCCGAACATGTGCTCGGCCACAAACGGTGCGTTGACGCCCGGCTGATTCGAGACCACGATGCCGCGCCCCCGGGCGGCTTCCAGGTCAATGGCGTCGGTGCCCACCGAGCAGGTGGCGATCAGCCCCAGCTTCGGCAGTTGTGCGAATTCCGACTCGCGCCACGTGACCGCGGAGCGTGAATTCAAAATGACGTCGGCATCTCGTACCCGTGCGATCTTGTCTTCATCGCTGGCCGGACGATCCGAATATACGACCACCTGGCCCCAGCCCGAAAGGCGGTCGAGGGCCGGGGAATCAGCGATTTGTGGCGGATCATCCCCTGGTACGACGATTTTTGCAGGCACGCTCATGCTCACTACCTCTACAGCTGGCTATTATTTCCCATGAGCAGCGGTTGTACCACTTTGTCGCGAGCGACCGTTGATCCGGCGCAGCAATAGTCCCAATTGGATTGCCGTGTGAGGCCGTTTGCTGCTAATGATATGGCATGCAGCGAACCCGCCTCCGACCGAGCCGCCGCGAGTTCCTGATATCCCTGGCGGCCCTCGCCATGACGCAATCCCGGGGTGTCGGCTCCGCCACGCTTGCGCCTGGAACAATCCTCAGAAGGTCCATTCCCATGACTGGAGAACAGGTTCCGGTGATCGGGATGGGGTCGTGGATCACCTTTGACGTGGGTAGAGACAAGGCGCTTCGTGACAACCGGGCCAAGGTGCTCCAAGCCTTCTTCGAGCTGGGCGGAGCAATAGTCGATTCATCGCCCATGTACGGATCTTCCCAGGAGGTCATCGGTTATTGCCTCGAGCGCATGCCGGAAAAGCCACCCCTGTTCTCCGCCACAAAGGTATGGACCTGGTTGCAGGCCCGCGGGGTCGAGCAGATGCGGGAATCGCTGCGGCTATGGGGTATCGAGGCGTTTGACCTCATGCAGATCCATAATCTGTTGGACTGGGAGAGCCACCTGGAGACGCTATTGGCGCACAAGGCAGAGGGTCGCATCCGCTACACGGGTGTAACAACATCTCACGGTCGCCGCCACGATGAAATGGTCAAAGTCATGACCGGGCAGCCGCTGGATTTCGTGCAATTCACCTACAACATTCTGGACCGCAAGGCGGAAAGGCGCCTGCTGCCGCTCGCGGCGGAACGCGGACAGGCGGTGATCGCCAACCGGCCATTCCGGGGGGGCGATCTGTTCGACTACTTCGCGCGCCATACCCTGCCGGAATGGGCTGGCGAATGCGACTGTGCAAACTGGGCGCAGTTTTTCCTCAAGTTCATTGTTTCCCATCCAGCGGTTACCTGCGCGATTCCCGCCACGTCGCGAACGGACCACATGCAGGAGAACATGGGCGCGTTGTACGGTCGATTGCCCGACCGGCAGATGCGCGAGCGGATGGTCCGCTACGTGGAGAGCCTCTAACCTGTCCGATCCGTCGGTCGATCAGCGTCGCCAGGAATTCCGGCCGCCTCAGCCATCTCGACAAGCACATCCCTGCCCCTGAGGCAGTCCTCGAGACTCCCGAAAGCATTGGTGTAGTGTCCGGTGAATCCTCCGCCCTCCAGGCGTTGGAACATGTTGCCAAAATCGATGATGCCGTCACCCGGAAACATGTGCAGCTCGTACTCGCCGTTATTGTCCGCGAGGCGTACTTCCTCGCAGCGGTTCATGGGCATCGCGTCGATGAAACCATCGATTCCTTCCCGCACCAGAGTTGCATGGTTGACGGTAAACGACCAAGCCAACGACGATGAGTCGATGGCGTCGAAGAAATAGCGGCACTCTTCAACGTCGTGTGCGAGATAGTGCACCTCGGCGTGATCCGGCTCCCAGTTGAGGTTCTCCAGTAACAGCTTGGCGCCGACTTTTTCAGCATAGTCCGCGGCACGTTTGATCCGATCCAGACTCGCCTGCATGCGCAGCGATTTATCGCTGGTGAAGTGATAACCGGCATGCACGACGATCCACTCCGCATTCAGCCTGACGGCAAGATCCATGTAGGCCCGCAGGTATTGGTCGACGGCGTCGCGAAGAAAAGGCGACACCTCGGCAGTATTCACCGCGGATAACGTATGCAGTCCCAGATGCATGGCGTTGTCGTCGCAGGCTTTGCGAACCGTCAGGCAGCGCGCGTCGTCGAAGCTTTCCAGTGCGTTCGGCGCAATGTCGATCTGCGCGTCCACGTAGTGGACATCATTGGAACCCGCCCAGGCGATTCCTTCTTCCAACGCCATCTTGCGTCCCAGGTCAATGCCGATTCGATCACGCAAACTCATTGGTTGACTCTCTCCCTCAGTGTTCATGTACTCTCCAACATCACGATGGATGATCGGACATGGAACAATAGCATCACTCCTGGTGCAACTGGCCAGCCTGATAAATGAACTACCACGCACTGCTTTCACAATCCGACCAGCTCGTACGCGCGGCCCTTATCGGCGTCGGCGACTTTGGACGTTCCCTCGTGTCTCAGTCTCAGACCATCGGCAATCTCGATGTTTGCGTCCTATGCGACCGTGACCTGCAAAGGGCCCGGGATGCCTGTCGGCTTGCAGGTATCCCGGATGACGCGGTCGCCGTCTGTGATTCGCCGGCATCTGCGCGCAAAAGCCTGGACAAGGGCAGGCGGGTACTCGTCGAGGACAGTGCGCTGGTCATGGAACTCCCCGTCGACATCGTCGTTGAGGCCACGGGTAACCCCGAAGCCGGCGCGGGCAACGCGGCGGCAGCTCTGGCGAGTGGCAAGCACGTGGCTATGGCGACCAAGGAGGCGGATTCGGTGGTCGGACCGCTGCTGCACAGGCACGCCCGCCAAGCGGGCTTGACCTATACACCGGTGGACGGCGATCAGCCGAGCCTGCTTCTGGGGCTGCTCTCATGGGCCGGCACGCTGGGTCTCGAAGTGGTGGCGGCGGGCAAGTCCAGCGAGTACGACTTTATCTACGATGCAGCTGCCGGTGTCGTATCCTGGCAGGATCGGCGAATCCAGGTACCCGGGTTCGCGTCTTTGTGGCAGCTTTCCATGGAGGATCGCGCCGCCACCATTGCCGATCGTTCCCACGCACTGGCGGCACTGCCCCAGCGAACGGTGCCGGACCTATGCGAAATGGGCCTGGTGGTGAATGCCAGCGATCTCGATCCCGACAAACCGGACTTTCACGTGCCTGTTGCGCGTACGCTGGAAGTCCCGGATGTTCTTTGCCCACAGGCGGATGGGGGCATCCTCGCGGGGGCCGGCGTCATCGACGTTTTCAATTGTCTGAGACGCCCGGACGAAGCCAGTTTCGCCGGAGGCGTGTTCATTGTCGTCGCCTGCCGCGATGCAGTCACCTGGGAAATATTGCGAGAGAAGGGTATCCCGGTAAGCGCAAATATGGGCTATGCGCTTCTCTACAATCCACAACACCTGCTGGGTGTGGAAGCCCCCGTGTCCATTCTCTCCGCGGTGCTTTTGAATAAATCCACCGGCGGTGCCCAGGTGAGCCACCGTTGCGACCTGGTGCCACGGGCAACCCGCGACTTCGCTCGAGGAGAGACGCTTGCTATCACAAATCACCACCATCACGAGGTGGCCGGGCTCGAACCGATGCTGGTCGAACCGGCAGCGGCGGTGGGCATCAACCCGCTGCCTTACTACATGGCTGTGGAAAAACGACTCACCCGTCCAGTTGCTGCCGGGAGCGTCATCAGCTGCGACATGGTCGTCCCGGACGACGCCAGCAGGCTTTGGTCGCTGCGCGCGGAGCAGGATAGTTTGACGTTTTGAACGGGGCGGGGCGGTCCATCGGGTCAGGCACCAGGGCCTGACCCGACATGTGGAAATAATCCTGACTCAGGCAGCGATTTTCCGCTCCAAGGCCTCGGCCACCACCTTCTCTGACACGCTCGCGGGGCAGATTGCGTAGTGTGAGAACTCCATGGAGAATTGGCCGCGGCCGGAGGTGATCGTGCGCAAATCACCGATGTAGCCGAACATCTCGCTCAATGGCGTTTCCGCCTTGACCCGGATGCCGGTGGCACCGGCTTCCTGGCTCTTGATCATCGAGCGGCGTCGGTTGAGGTCACCGATTACGTCACCAACGTGATCTTCCGGTGTGAAGACATCAACCTTCATGATCGGCTCGAGCAGTTTCGGCGAGGCCTTGGGGATGCTCTGTCGATAGGCGGCTCTCGCTGCCGTCTCGAAGGCGATGGCGGACGAGTCCACCGAGTGGGCGGCGCCATCCATCAGCAGCACTTTCACGTCCAGCACCGGATATCCGGCCAGCACGCCTTCCACCATACTGGTCCTGAATCCCTTCTCCACCGCCGGCCAGAATTCCCGCGGCACGTTGCCGCCGGTGATCTTCGACTCGAACTCGAAACCACTGCCTGTCTCGCCGGGCTCGACGATGTAATCGATTCTGGCGAACTGACCCGAGCCACCGGTTTGCTTTTTGTGGGTGTAGGAATCCTCCACCTGCGTGCTGATGGTTTCCCTGTAGGCTACCTGTGGCTTACCGACCTCGACATTGACACCGTGAGTGCGCTTGAGAATGTCCACCTTGATGTCCAGGTGCAATTCACCCATGCCCTTGATAATGGTCTCACCGCTGTCCCTGTCGGTCTCCACATGGAAGGACGGATCTTCCTGGACCATCTTACCGAGGGCGATACTCATCTTCTCGGCGCCGGCTTTATCCGTGGGCGCAATGGCGATGGAGATGACCGGATCCGGGAACACCATCGGCTCCAGGGTCGCCGGGCGCTTCGGATCGCAAAGCGTGTGACCGGTCTGAATGTTCTTCATGCCGATCACCGCGACGATGTCGCCGGCTTGAGCGGAGTCAATCTCCTCCCGGGAGTCGGCATGAAGCTCGACCAGACGGCCGATCCGCTCGGTCTTGCCGGTAGCGGTATTGAGCACGGTATCGCCTTTGGAGAGCGTACCCGAGTAGATGCGTGTAAAGGTCAGTGCACCATAACGATCGTCCATGATCTTGAACGCCAGGGCGCGGAACGGCGCTTCCGGATCGGTGCGCGCGAACTCGCCGGTTTCGTGACCTTCCAGGTCGACTTCAGGCTGCGGCTTGACCTCGGTGGGATCCGGCAGGTAGTCGACAATGGCGTCGAGCACGAGCTGCACGCCCTTGTTTTTGAATGCCGACCCGCAGTAGGTGGGGAAAAAATCCAGCGCGATGGTGCCCTTGCGAATGCAACGCTTGATGGACTCGATGTCCGGCTCCTCGCCGTCGAGGTAACGCTCCATTACATCGTCGTCTTGCTCGACAGCGGTCTCGATGAGCCGCTCCCGCCAGGTCTCCACGTCTTCGGCGAGCTCGGCAGGCACGTCCTGAATCTCGTATTTCATGGGATCGCCGGAGTCGTCCCAAACCCACGCCTTTCGGGTCAGCAGATCGACAACACCGGTGAACGTGTTTTCGCGGCCAATCGGCAGCGTCATGACCAGCGGATTTGCGGCGAGCACGTCCTCGACCTGCTTGACGACGCTATAAAAGTCAGCGCCCACGCGATCCAGCTTATTCACGAAGATGATGCGCGCTACTTCGGACTCGTTGGCATAACGCCAGTTGGTTTCCGATTGGGGTTCGACCCCGCCGGAACCGCAGAATACACCCACGCCACCGTCGAGCACCTTGAGCGAACGATAAACTTCAATAGTGAAGTCCACGTGTCCCGGCGTGTCGATGATGTTCAGCTGATGATCATCCCAGAAACACGTGGTCGCGGCCGACTGGATGGTGATGCCACGCTCCTGCTCCTGATCCATGAAATCGGTGGTGGCGGCGCCGTCGTGCACCTCGCCGATCTTATGAATCTTACCCGTGAGCTTGAGAATGCGCTCCGTGGTCGTCGTTTTTCCCGCATCAACGTGCGCGAAAATGCCGATGTTTCTGTATCGCGTTAAGTCCTTCATTGCAGTGCTCGCAGTATGTGTTCAAGCCGCAACTGACCGCCCGGCGGTCTCCCCGCCGGAGATCGGTCAATCGAAGCGACAGTTCCCAATCGGGCAACCAGCCGTCGGCAGGTGCGCCCATCCTGGCGTACGTGCCGACCCGACCGATCTGGATGGTATTCGGAAGGTTATCGGCCATTTAGGGCAGAACTTTGGGCGTCGCCCGGAGTTTTGCCGACCCGCAACATGCGGTCTCAGCGGGCCTATTTCAAGGGACCAGGGTCGGTCCCCGAGCGGCTCCAGCTCGACTGCGATGCGAGAACCGGTAACTATCGGAAATTCTTAAAGAAATTGCAAGAGAAAAGACGCGATGGGGAGCTGAATCGGCCAGCGGAGGGAGTCTCGGGGGAAATCACCCCCTTTGGCCGCCCATTCGCTGGAATTCGGGCATGGCAAGTGAGCCGATCTCCCCCGATCGGGAGATCTCGGCGTTGGACGTTGCGCCTACGTAAAGCTGCCCTGATTGCCACCGTGGCCACCGTCCACGGTCACAACGGTGCCGCTCACGAAGCTGGCCCGCTCCGAGGACATGAAAACGACGACATCCGCCACTTCCTCGACGGTTGCAGCGCGGCTCGCGGGTAGGCCGGAGAGGTAACTCTGCCACCGATCGGGATCGCCAAATTCCGCCTCGGCGCGGGACTTCATCAGGGTAACGAGGCGCTCGGTTGCGACAGGGCCGGGGCTGACCGCGAGCACCCGTACGCCTCGCGAGAGACTGCGGCCGCCGACTGCCCGGGTGAACGCATTGAGTCCTGCATTTCCCGTCGTGCCGGCGACATAATTTGCGTCGGTTCTGTCCGCGGCCAATCCGGTCACATTGACGATGACGCCGGAACCGCGCTTCTCCATGACTTCGAGAAAAGCGCGCGTCATATTGATGTACCCGAAGACTTTGAGGTCCCAGGCCTCGCGCCAGCGGGCCTCGTCGACGTTTTGCAGATCACCGGCCGGAATGGCGCCTGCGTTGTTGACCAGGATGTTGGCTGTTCCCACCGCAGCGAGCAAATCACCAACCGATTCGCTGTTGCTCATGTCCTTTGCGTGCAGGAACACACGGGACCTGTCTTCACCAGCGAGATCGGCAGCTGCCGCTTCGAGGTTCTCCAGGCTGCGAGATACGAGATGCACCGTGCAGCCTTCCGATAGAAACCCTCGCGCGACAATCTTTCCGATACCCTTCGAGGCGCCGGTGACGAGAACAGTCTTTCCGCTCAATCCAAGTTCCATGGTTCACCGCTGGTGAGAAGTTGATTGGGGTATTCTTAGCTATGGGTGGATTGTACCAAATGCGTTTTCCCCGGCCTCCAGGGGCCGAACCCGGGAGCAGGCGCGTCTTTCTTGTCGGTCGCCGGCTGCACCCGTCGAGAGTCGAAGCATGATCTGGGTTGTTCTGGCCGTTGCCGGCGGCATCGGCGCGTTGCTGGTGGGAATGATCGGATTTGGCACCAGTCTGGTGGTGCTGCCGACCCTGGCCATCCTGCTTCCCACCATGTTCGCCCCGGAAATCGCGCTGCGTCTGGCAACGGGCACCACCATGGCCACCATGGCCGTAGGCGCCGTCGTCGCGGGTATTGCACAGTCCCGCGGTGAGCAGGTTTCCTGGCCCCTGCTTCGCATAGCGATTCTGCCCTATGCCGTCGGTGCGTTGCTCGGCCCCTGGGCAGCGCGTTATGTTCCGGTGGATGTACTGCGCCTCTACGTTGCGGGCATGCTGATGATCGTCGGCCTGTGGTCACTCAGAGGGCAAAGTAGCGCCAGCGGCGGTCAACGGGAATGGCATGCGCACAAGCACGAGATACGCGCCGTCCTGTTCGGCATCGGCTTCGCCAGCAGTGTGGCCGGTGTCGCATCAGGGTTATTCGCCATCCCCTATTTGAGTCGCTTTGCAATTCCCCTGCGCACCGTCATCGGTACCTCCACCGTGGCTGCCGCACTGTACTCGGCCTTCGGCACTCTCGGCCACGTTTCGGCCGGATGGTACATGGCGGACCTACCACCATGGTCATTGGGTTATGTCTACCTGCCGGCGCTTGCCATCATGGCGGTGACGGGCGCCATATGCGCTCCCGCGGGTGTGCGTCTCGCCGGGCGCATGAACGACCGGTTGCTGAAAAATGTGCTGGCGGTGGTCATACTCGTCGCGGCGCTGGTAATTGCCTGGCCTTCGACCTAGGGAGAGAACAGTGAAACATCGACGATTCGGGTGCACGGGGATCGATATTTCGGAGCTGGTATTCGGCGGTGGCTTCGTCGGCGGAATCCTCATTGACGCCGACGACGACACACGCCGCGAAGCGATCCGTCGCGCCCTCGACGCCGGCGTTAATTGGATCGACACGGCGCCTTCCTACGGTCAGGGGCAGTCGGAAACCGCTCTTGGCTGGTTGCTGGGGGAGTTGCATGAGCAGCCCCACCTCTCTACCAAGGTGGGTTTGGATCTGGACAGACTGGACGACATCCCTGGTCAGATCGAAAGCAGCCTCGAGCAGAGCCTGAGCAGGCTGGCACGTGACTCGGTGGATCTTCTGCAGCTGCACAATCCCCTGGGTCCACCCGCTGACGCAGCCACACTCAACGTGGAAGATGTGTTGAAAGAACGCGGCGTCGCCGACACCTTCGAGCGACTAAAAGGCCAGGGTTTGATTCGCTTCATGGGCATCACCGCTCTTGGGGATGCTGGCGCCTGCCGGCAGGTGATCGACAGTGGCAGATTCGACACGGCCCAGGTTTACTACAATGCGCTCAACCCGAGCGCCGGCCAGAAGATGCCGGCAAAGTGGACCGGGCATTCCTACGACGGAATTATCGACGCCTGTCACCGCCAGGACATGGGCGTCATGGCCATCCGCATACTCGCCGCCGGTGTTCTCGCCACCGACACGCGCACTGGCCGCGAGATCCCCGTGAATGCCGATAGCCAGGTGGAAGAAGAGGAACGGCGCACCCGCGCAGTGTTTGCCGCGCTGGGGGATCGTCATGGGACGCGGGCACAGACTGCCGTTCGATTCGCCCTCGCCAAACCCGAAGTTTCCTGCGCAATCGTGGGGCTCGCCACCCTGGAGCATCTCGACCAGGCACTGGCGGGAGCCGAATCCGGTCCGCTTCCGGAGGACGCAGTAGCGTCGCTCAATCGTGTTTACGAATCGGGATTCCAGCTCAGCGAGTAAACTTGTGAAAGCCGATACACAAGACGCGGTGGCGTCCGCGCAGTCACACCTGGAGCAGGCACGGGCGCTCGTGCCTGCGATTGTCGCTGCGGCGGATCGGATCGAAGCGCAACGCGAGTTGCCCGCCGATGTCTTGGAGGCGATGTTCGAAGCAGGTTTGTATCGATTAACCCTGCCACGATTTCTAGGCGGTGCGCAGTTACCGATCCCGCTGCTCGCTCAAGTGACCGAAACCATCGCCACGGCGGACGCCAGCGCGGCGTGGTGCCTGGGACAGGCGCTGGGTTGTGCAATGTCGGCGGCGTTCCTGGACGAAGGCCCTGCAAGAGAGGTTTTCGGCCCCCGTGAAGCGGTTCTCGCGTGGGGGGCTGGCAACGAGGGAAAAGCCGTCGCAACCGAGGGCGGCTACCGAATCACCGGCGCCTGGCGTTTCGCCAGTGGCGGAAAGCACGCAACCTGGCTCGGCGGCCATTGCAGAGTTTATGACGCGGATGGCAGTCCACGTTTGCAAGCGGACGGCAAGCAGGTGAATCGCACCGCATTGTTCCCACGTAGCTCGGCGTCCATGTCCGACGATTGGTACGTGATGGGTCTCAGGGGAACCCGCAGCGAGGGGTACAGTGTCGAGGATCTGTTCGTGGCAGACGCATTCACCCTCGACCGTGACGCGCCTGGGGAATGCAGGGTCGATGCAACCCTTTACCGATTCTCCACAACCAATATTTACGCGTGTGCCTTCTCCGGCGTCGCTCTCGGGCTCGCGCGCGCCATGCTGAATGACTTGTTGGCGCTTGCAGGACACAAGCACCCGCGGGGCGCCCTCAGCTCCATGCGCGGGAGTCCCGTAGTGCAAACCCGCCTGGCCGAGTTCGAGGCCCAGCTCGGATCAGCACGCGCCTACCAGCAGCAGGTCTTGAGTGAACTTTGGGAAAAGGTCGAAAGGACGGGGGAGATCGAACTGGCGGATCGCGCTCGACTTCGACTCGCCACGACCTACGCCATCAATCAAGCGACGGACGTTACGGAGCATGTGTTCCGGCTGGCCGGCGCAACGGCAATATTCGAGAGTCGAGCGTTCGAACGGCGTTTCCGTGACGCCCATGCGGTGTCACAACAAGTACAGGGCCGGCACACGAATTTTGAAACCGTCGGCCGATTCATGCTGGGACTGGATGTCGATACCACGTTCATGTAATTGCCGAGGGGCCAACGCGGTCCAGACAAATGCAGTTTCTCGACTGACCAGAAAATCTGATCAACCACCAGCGAGACTTGCCAGTGCCGTCTCGATGTGGCGGTTAACGTCATCGGCGGCCTCGAGCATGGCGAAGTGACCGACACCGGGCAGGATCGCGATATCGGCATGGGGAACGAGTTCCTTTACGAGTTCCAGCCACGGTGAGCTTTCACCGGCTTGCAGCGATACGCGCTCACGGTTCTTATTCAAATAGGTGCTTTGAAGCACTGTCACGGGCACCTTCACGCTTCTAAGAGCGCTCTCCGCGTTATCGGTGTCCCAGACAGCCATCTCGGGCATCAGTTCGAAAACCACGTCCTTCGGTAGTCGCCCGGCGCGGGTAACGATGGCATCCCGCGTCTCTGCATCGCTGGCAGCTGTGAACATCTGTGTAAAGAATCGCTGGAAAAAGGCTTCGTAGCCGGTTGCCTGAATTGTTCCGAGGGTTGCACGGCGCGCGGCATCGGCACTTTTCCCGGCGACACGGCTGCCGTCCAACAGCACCAGACCTGCGACGCGTTCCGGTGCGACGCGCGCGCACTCCAGTACCACCCGGCAGCCCATGCTGTGGCCCACCAGTAACACAGGCGGCAGCGCGAGCTCGCTGATGAGCGCCGCCACGTCTGCGCCGAAGCTGACAATATCGAATCCCGAACTGCAGTCGACGGACAGACCATGACCACGCAGATCAAGGCTGACGACCCGGTGTGACGGAGCGAAACAGTCAATCTGGCTGTGCCAGTCTTCATGGGCGCAGGCGAGTCCATGCACGAACACCAACGGCGGATCGCCACTGCCGCGCTCATCGTAGAAAATCTGCCCCGCGTCGATATCGAATAATGCCATCCGCTTTTTCCCTGTTCTCTAGCCGCCCGGCGCACCTTGGGTATTGACGTACAGGGCGTACAGGGATTGTGCTGAAGCCATGAACAGTCGATTGCGTTTCAAGCCGCCGAAGCACACATTGGCGCAGCGTTCGGGCAACGCGATGCGACCGATGTGCGTGCCGTCCGGGGCGAACACGAACACACCGTCGAGCTCCTCGCTTCCCATTCCCCAGCCACACCATAGATTGCCGTCCACATCGCAGCGCATTCCGTCCGGGGTGCCCGGCCCCGCATCGATCAGCACGCGCTTGTTGGTAATCTCGTGTCCGCTGGCAAGAACGTCGTAAGCAAGAATCTTCCGATGCGGGACGCCCCGGGATTCGACGATGTACAGAATCTGCTCGTCCGGTGAAAAACACAGCCCGTTGGGACCGAGAACATCGTCAGCCACAATCGAGGGCTCTCCAGTCTCCCCGTCAATGCAATAGACGTTCTGCCCGAGTTCCGGCTCGGCTTTATGGCCTTCGTAATGCCCGAGAATGCCGAAGGGCGGATCGGTGAACCAGATCGACCCGTCGGATTTGACCACTACATCGTTGGGTGAGCTGAGGCGCTTTCCCTGCCAGCTGTCCATCAAAATCGTTATGTTCCCATCGTGCTCGGTACGGGTGACGCGACGCCCGCCGTGCTCGCAGGTGACCAGGCGGCCTTCGCGATCCCGCGTGTTACCGTTGGCGTAGCCCGAGGGTTTTCGATAAATACTGACGGCGCCCGTCTCTTCCTCCCACTTGAGCATCCGGTTATTCGGGATGTCACTCCACAACAGGAACCGACCGTCCCCGAACCACACCGGACCCTCCGACCAACGACAGCCCGTGTACAGGCGCTCCACGGCGGACAGCATGATCTGGTACTTCTCGAATCGCGGGTCCAGCGCCTCGATGGCGGCATCGGGGTAACGGGGAAATGCACGCCAGCCGGCGGTAGTGGGGGATAGGTCCGGCGATTGCTTACCCATGGTGAGCGGTTCCTCGCGTGTTGCTACCGGCCAGCTACTTGCCGGCTCTGTTTGTTGAGTGTGCCACGAGATCGGGCGCGTGTGTCAGGCCGGCATCCGGCCAGCATCCGACCAGACGCTGGATCTGACAAAAAGGGTGGCGGCGGCGCTCATGGGCGTATAATCGGCGAACCGGCACCCACCGGGCCCGCCAGGGCAAATCCCATCGAACAAAAACACTCGGGAGGAGAAAACAATGAAATCAGCCCTCAGACGATTCCTGCTGGCTTTGGCCGCCGTCGCCCTCACCGGCGCTTCCGCGGTTCAGGCCGGAACACCCAAGAGCACCTTCGTCATGGCGAAGGACATCAGCGACATCATCACCCTGGACCCGGCCGAGGTCTTCGAGCTTTCCGGCGGCGAGATCACCGCCAATCTCTATGATCGCTTGATGATGTTCGAACCGGAGAATCTCACCAAGTTGGTCGGCGGCGTGGCCGAGAGCTGGGACGTGAGTGGCGACGGCAAATCAATCACCTTCAAGATTCGCCCGGGGCTCAAGTTTCACTCGGGCAATCCAGTAACGACCGAGGACGTGGCTTACTCACTGCAGCGGGTCGTCAAGCTCAACAAAACTCCCGCGTTCATCGTCACCCAGTTCGGCTGGAACAAAGACAATGTCGATCAGCTCGTGCAAGTCGTCGACGACAGCCAGGTAAAAGTCACGATTACCGAGGAGTTTTCACCGGTACTGGTGCTGAACGCACTGTCTGCCGGAATTGCGTGCATTGTCGACAAGAAGCTCGTCATGGAGCATGAGAAAGACGGCGACATGGGCTATGAATGGCTCAAGTCCAATAGCGCCGGCGGCGGTGCCTTCTCGCTCAAGTCCTGGAAGGCCAACGAGGTCGTGAGCATGGACGCCTTCGCCGACTACAGGCACGGCGCTCCCGCTATGAAGCGCGTGATCGTGCGCCACGTGGCCGAGCCCTCCGCTCAGCGATTGCTGCTGGAGAAGGGCGACGTCGACATGGCGCGCAACCTGACACCGGATCAGGTGAAGGGTGTAATGGGTAACGCCGACGTCGCCATTGACGGTAATCCCAAGGGAACCGTGGTCTACATGGCGGCGAACGCATCCCACCCCATCCTCGGTAACGCCGACGTGATGCAGGCAATTCGCAATTTGGTTGACTATAAAGGCATGCAGGAGTCCTTCCTGGCCGGTCAGTTCGTGACCCACCAGGCATTCTGGCCGGCCGGTCTGTGGGGCGCGCTCGAAGAGACGCCCTACTCACTGGACGTGGCGAAAGGCAAGGAGCTGCTGGCCAAAGCCGGTCATTCCGACGGATTTTCCGTGCGCATCAATACCCTCAACGCGGCGCCGTTCCCGGAAATCGCCCAATCCTTGCAGTCGACGCTTGCCAAAGGCGGAATCAAAACCGAAATCATCACTTCCGAGGGCAAGACCCTGTGGCCCATGTACCGGGCACGCAAGCACGAGATCATCCTCGCCCGCTGGTCGCCGGATTACGTGGATCCGCACTCCAACGCCGACGCCTTTGCCCACAATCCGGACAATCGCCTGGAGGCCAAGCTCACCGGTGTACTGGCCTGGCGTAATGCCTGGGCGGACCCGGCCATCAACGACCTCACGGTCAGGGCGCGTAACGAGCTCGATCTGGGCAAGCGCGAGCAGCTCTACCTCGAACTCCAGCGCAAGCTGCAGAGCACCGGCCCTTTCGCAATCATGTTTCAACAGAACGAGCAGGTGGCGCGACGTAACAACGTCAAGGGCTTTGTATCCGGATCGAACTTCGATCTGGTGTTCTATCGCAACGTGACCAAGTAGGTCGCGACGGACAGGCGGAATGGCTGAATCAGCCTCCGCACGCCAGGAGGCGGCGGGGCCGGGTGCAAGCTCGGCTCCGCTATCCACTCTCAAGGCGTTCGCCGGCGTCTTATTCTCATTGCTGTTGACCTTTATCGGGCTGACGGCAATCACTTTCGTGATCGGCCGCGTGATGCCCGCCGATCCCGTGCTCGCCATCGTCGGCGACCGCGCCTCTCAAGAGGTTTATGAGCAGGTCTACCAGCAAATGGGACTGGACCGCCCGCTCTACGAGCAGTACTGGCGCTACTTGATGCAACTCGTCCAGGGTGATCTGGGCACTTCCATCATGACCGCCCGACCGGTCATGGACGACATCCTGCGATTTTTTCCGGCGACGCTGGAACTCGCAACCATCGCAACCTTGCTGGGAATATTTCTCGGCATTCCCATGGGCGTGCTCGCGGCGGTCAATCATGGTCGCTGGCCGGATCATTTCGTGCGTATCTTCGGACTCCTCGGTTATTCCGTGCCGGTTTTCTGGCTGGGAATGGTGGGCCTGTTGATCTTCTACGCGAATCTTGGCTGGGTTGCCGGGCCCGGTCGCCTTGATGTTTTCTTCGATGACATCGTCACGCCCGTTACCGGGGTAATACTTATCGACTCCGCACTGGAAGGTGAATGGGAAATTTTCTGGAATGCCATATCGCATTTGATTTTGCCGGCGGCAATTCTCGGCACCTTTGCGCTTGCGTACATTGCGCGCATGACCCGCAGCTTCATGCTCGACCAACTCAACCAAGAGTATGTGTTGACAGCACGAGTCAAAGGCATGTCTGAAGGCCGGGTGATCTGGCACCACGCGTTTCGCAACGTGCAGGTGCAGCTCATTACCATTATCGGCCTGACCTATGCATCCCTGTTGGAGGGTTCGGTGCTCACCGAGACGGTTTTCTCGTGGCCGGGAATTGGACAGTACATTACGCGTTCACTATTTAACGCCGACATGAACGCGGTGCTTGGCGGCACCATTGTCGTGGGAGTGTGCTTTGTCGGCATCAACATGTTCTCGGATCTTCTCTACAAGCTGGTCGACCCGAGGGCGAGATGAGCACGCAAGCCGCAGCGGTGAACAAGGCAAGGGGGCTGCGGGCATGGTTGCTCCAGGACGTGCCGGATTCCATCACCCAGGCGCGCGCCCAGCGTTTTTATCTGGCGTGGCTCACCTTCCGGCGAAATCCGATTGCCATGACAGGGTTTTTAATCATAGCTGCCCTGGTGCTCCTGGCCATCTTCGCGCCCTTGGTAACTTCGACGAACGGTCTCGAGCCGCAGCTTCAAGATCGCCTTCAGCCTGCCAGCGCCGCGCACTGGTTCGGCACCGACGGCCTCGGCCGCGACATTTACGACCGCATCGTCTGGGGCTCGCGCATTACCTTGTACATCGTCGGTCTGGTGGGTGTCATCGTGGTGCCCGTGGGTTTAGTGGTGGGCACGTTGGCGGGATACGTAGGTGGCGCGGTGGATAACGTGCTCATGCGTATCACGGATATCTTCCTCGCCTTCCCGCGTCTCATCCTGGCGCTTGCGCTGGTGGCCGCCCTCGGCCCCGGTCTCGAAAATGCCGTGCTCGCCATCGCACTCACCACCTGGTCGCCTTACGCACGCATCGCCCGCGCCGAGGCTCTGACAATCCGTAACAGCGAATTCATCATGGCCGCCAAGGTTCAGGGAGCGTCCACCGGCGGCATACTGTTTCGTCACGTGATGCCCCTGTGCATTTCCTCGGTAATCGTCCGCCTGACGCTGGACATGGCAGGGATTATCCTGACGGCGGCGGGACTCGGTTTTCTGGGGTTAGGCGCCCAGCCGCCGACGCCGGAATGGGGGGCCATGATTTCCACCGGCCGTCAGTACCTGCTCGACCAGTGGTGGATACCAACCGTACCGGGTATCGCCATTTTCGTCGTGAGCCTCGGCTTCAACCTCCTGGGTGATGGGCTGCGCGACGTGCTCGATCCCAAGAGTGCGGAGTGAGTATGCAAGACGCACCGTTGTTGACCGTCGAAGACCTGCACGTGAGTTTCGACACGCCGAAGGGGGTCGTCGAGGCGGTGCGCGGCGTGAGCTTCGAGCTCGGCAGGGAAAAGCTCGGCATCGTCGGTGAGTCCGGATCCGGAAAATCCCAGACGGGACGGGCGCTACTCGGCCTTCTGGCGGCCCGCGGACACGCGCGCGCCAAGCGCGTGGAATTCGACGGCATCGATTTGTTGCGCGCCGACGAGCGCACCATGCGCACCATCCGCGGCGACCGCATCTCGATGATCATGCAGGATCCCAAGTATTCATTGAACCCGGTCATGACCGTGGGCAAGCAGATCGAAGAGGCCTACCTGGTGCACACGAAAGCCTCTGGAAAGGAAGCACGCGAACGCACCCTGGAGATGCTGGAAGCAGTGCGCATTCGCGATCCGCGGCGCGTTTACCAGGCCTATCCCCACGAAGTTTCCGGCGGCATGGGCCAGCGCATCATGATCGCCATGATGATGATTCCACAACCCGACATCATCATCGCCGACGAACCGACATCGGCACTGGATGTGACAGTCCAGCTTCAAGTCCTGGCTATTCTCGATGACATGGTGACCCAGCACGGCATGGGGCTGATATTCATCAGCCATGATCTCAACCTGGTCGCATCATTCTGCGACCGCGTGCTCATCATGTACGCGGGCCAAGTCATGGAGGTGCGCAACGCTGACGATCTCCAGCATGCCGAACATCCCTACACTCGTGGACTGATGCGTTGTTTGCCACAGGTAGGTGACAGCGGACGCGAGCTACCCGTGCTCGAGCGCGATTCTGCCTGGAGCGAGTATCAGGAAAGCAGTCGTGATTGACGTCGACGCACTGAACGTGAGATTCGGGCACGGGACACGTGGTGTGCACGCCGTCAAGGATGTTTCGTTCAAGGTTAACAAAGGCGAAAGCTTCGGACTCGTCGGAGAATCGGGCTCCGGAAAATCCACAGTGCTGCGAGCGATCACGGGCCTGCTGCATCACGTGGCTCACATCAATGGCAATATGACCGTCGCCGGGGAGGATCAGGGTCACAAACGATCACAGCGTTTTCGCAGACGCGTGCAAATGGTGTTCCAGGATCCCTATGGTTCTCTGCATCCGCGCCACACGGTGTATCAGATTCTGAGCGAGCCGGCGCGCATCCATAAAATGGGCAACATAGATTCGCGGGTGTTGCGCCGTTTGGAGGAAGTTGGTTTGGATGCGTCTTTTCGTTTTCGATACCCCCACCAGATCTCCGGTGGTCAGCGTCAGCGCGTCGCCGTGGCCCGGGCACTCATTACCGAACCGGACATCGTGCTTCTGGACGAACCAACGTCAGCTCTCGATGTATCTGTGCAGGCCGAAGTGCTGAATCTGTTGACCCGGCTGCAGCGCGAGCGCGAGCTAACCTACGTTCTCGTCAGCCATAACCTCGCAGTAGTGGGACACATGTGTGAAGGCCTTGCGGTCATGCAGCACGGCGAAGTGGTGGAGACCATGACGGTCGACCAACTTCGCGACAATACACCGACCCATCCCTACACTAAGCGGTTGCTGCGGGCGAGCCTCGGTTACGATCGGTCCGCCCTCGAGAGCCTGGAAGAAGAAACACCCTGAGGGGAATGGTAGCGTCGTAGGCTTTTCGGATCGTCGGTGCGCGAGAAATTCATATCGAGAATGCTCGGAGCGAAGGACCGCTATCGGTCAGATTAAACGTTCCGCGAAATGTAAACACTCAAAGGTAATATGATGGCGAATTGCCGCATATGCACAGTCAAATACCGTCAGAACTGTGCCTTGAAGTCCTGCTTAATCAATGCGTTAGCACTAGCCCCCAAAAAGATCGTATGATTTTCAAATGAGTGATAGATGGACAATGTCCGTTTTATAACACGGCATATGTCGGTCTAGTTTGCTGTTATGTGGCATGGTTTGAGTCGACCTGATCCGAGATCCCCCCTTAGAATCAAAGCGGACAGTAACTCAGTACTGATTTCTTGGCTTTGCCTGAAACATCGACAATAGATAAAGGCAACAAAGGAGTTCGAATGAACGTGTTCAAGACCATCTTTCCCGTTCTGCTTTTGTGTCTTTCAAGCTCGATGGTATTCGCCCAGGATAAACCGAACATTGTTCTTGTATTCATGGACAATTTTGGCTGGGGCGAACCAGGTTTCAATGGCGGTGGAATCGTTCGTGGCGCAGCGACCCCGAGGCTCGACCAAGTAGCCTCAGAGGGTCTTCGACTGACCAACTTCAATGTCGAAGTTCAATGCACACCCTCCCGCTCGGCAATCATGACAGGTCGCTATGCGATCCGAAGCGGGAATGGCACCGTTCCACTCGGAGAGGGCGTATATGGCCTGGTGCAGTGGGAAGTCACGATGGCGGAAATGCTTTCTGAGGAGGGTTATGCCACCGGCATGTTTGGAAAATGGCACTTGGGTCGCACGGCAGGACGTTTCCCCACGGACCAGGGATTTGATGAGTGGTACGGTGTTCCCAATTCCACAGACGAGTCGGTTTACTCGTCTTTGCAGGGCTTCGATGCGAGCGGTCTCTCGGAGACTTTTGTGATGGACGGGAAGAAGGGAAGCGTTCCGAAAAAGGTTCGTCCCTACCGCCTGGACTACCGGCCACTAATCGATCGCGATCTGACCGACCGGGCCATCAGCTTCATGAAGCGGCAAACCAAGGCCGAGAAACCGTTCTTTGTCTATCTGCCCTATACTGCAACGCATTTCCCGACCATGCCGCATCCCGACTTCAAGGAAAAATCCGGTAAGGGTCCGTGGGGCGATCTCCTGATGCAGATTGACAGCTATATCGGCGAGTTGCTCGATACGATCGACGCATTGGGCATCGCTGAGAACACGATCTTCATCTTCACGGCCGATAACGGTCCTGAGGCCTTGAGTCCCGGCGAAACATCGCTCACGGTAGAGACCGCTATACACGGCTCAGCGGGGCCTTGGCGCTCGACCTTGTTCACCGGGTACGAGGGGGCGCTGCGCGTACCTTTTGCTATTCGTTGGCTGGGCAAGATCGAGGCTGGCCGCGTGAGCGACGAGATCGTGCACGCAATGGACCTGTTTCCAACCTTTGCGAAAATCGCGGGTGGAAAAGTTCCCGCGGATCGCGTCATCGACGGCATCGATACGTCAGATTTCTTGCTCGGACAGGACGAGAAATCCGGCAGAGAAGGTTTCATCGTTTACATGGGAAACGACATTTTCGGTGTGAAATGGCGAGACTGGAAGCTCCATTTCAAGGAACAGACAGGGTGGAACGGCGTACTGCGCGAATACACCATGCCCCGTGCCTACAATCTAATCAACGATCCTCAGGAGCGCGATAATGTGCTCTTTCCCCACACGTGGGTGCCGAAAGCTGCACTTCCTCAATTGAACGAACACGTGGCATCATTGAAAAAATACCCACCGATTCCAACAGGAACCTCCGACCCCTACAAACCACCATACTAATGTCTGATAGCGACCGTGGTGACGAACTTCCGGGTATCTCCGTACGCTCATCCGCTATTGAAGCAGACCAAAGTGAGTTGCCTAACAATGCCACATAACAAGGCGCTGCAGCTGACGGCCAACCCGCTACGCGGTTTGTCCGCGGCTGAGCTTGGTCGTTATGCGGCAAGTTTACGGTCGTACGAGAGCATAGGGTAAAAGCAGAAATACGAATGAAGTAATGGATACGACCGACCCATTTAGGGCGTTCGAGTACGCCGGCTGGAGCGACGGAGGTGTTTGTGCCGGTTACGACGAGCACTTCGGAACCATCACCATTCAATCTGCACCGGCACTGCTAGAGGCAGCCCATGTCGTGGAAGGGATGCGGGTGTTGGATGTCTGCTGTGGAGCTGGTTACCTAGCCGGCCTTGCTGCCGAGCGCGGTGCCGAGGCGGTCGGTATAGATTTCTCGCAGGCTCAGATTGAGTTGGCAGCCGCACGCTACCCGAATGCCCAGTTTCGTGCAGGCGATGCGACATCTCTGGAGTTCGACGATCAGATTTTCGATTGTGTAGTGAATGGTATCGGCATTCCCCACTTCGAGAACCCAGACGCGGCCATCGCGGAGGCTTTTCGAGTACTTCGCAGAGGGGGACGTTTTGCATTTAGTGTGTATGCGAAGCCAGATGAGGCCATTGGATTTGGTCTGATTTACGCTGCAGTCCAAGCACATGGGACTATGGACATCGGACTTCCATCTGGTCCCAATTTCTTCCTTTTTAGTGACCCGAGTGAATCGGAAAGGAGACTTGCTGCGTCTGGGTTCGAAAAAATCGAGTTCCGGACTGTCAAACAGACGTGGCGGTTGTCATCGGCAGACGAACTCTTTGCCGCAGTAATGAACGGATCGGTTCGCGCCGCAGCGACGTTGCGCGGTCAGGAAGAGGGTGCGTTGAAGAAAATCAAGGCTGCAGTTGAAGCAAATCTCCCCGACTATCTGGTCGAACAGGAATACCAAATACCCATGCCAGTGGTGGTCGCCTCAGGAGCCAGGCCATGAGAATCTCCACACCACATACGCCCCACAACAAGGTGCTGCAGTGAACGCCGTTAAGCGATGGCTGCTTTGCTTGTCGAACCGTCCGCGCCGCTGAACTTGGCCGTTAGCAGCCTATAGGAAAATCCGTGAAAATAAGAGAATCAGTAGAAGATGATAAAAAGTCTATTAGACAGGTTCACCTAAATGCGTTTGATCACTCCGAGGGAGAAACTGTTTCGCAACTGGCTATCGATCTTTTAGAGGACAAAACAGCGCTACCAATTCTTTCACTTGTAGCCGAACAGGATAACGAAATTATTGGCAACGTAATTTTTAGTTCAGTAAACATTGATGGTGCTGAGGGAGTTTCAGCTTATATTCTAGCTCCCTTAGCAGTTACAAGATTTTCTCAAAGAAAAGGGAAAGGAACACTGCTAATTAATAAGGGGATTGAAACTCTAAAAGAGCGTGGTGCTGAGATAGTGCTTGTATATGGTGATCCGAATTATTATATGCGCACTGGCTTCAAGGCAGACCACAATCTTAAGCCACCCCATAAATTGAGATACCCTGAAGAAGCCTGGATGGCTCAGGAACTTGCAGAAAGCATCCTTTCAAAAACACAAGGCACGGTTCGATGTGCCATGTCATTAAGTTCACCAGAGTATTGGTAAAACTGCTAACAAGGCGATGTACCGGACAGCCAAAAGTTACGCGATTTTCCGCTACGCTCCAGATCGCTCCACTCTTACCTGCCGGTGAGCTTGGTCGCTAGAGCTCAATTCACTGAAATGAAGACTTTGAGTCTGATTCTGGCCTTTCTATTGATTTCCGCGGCGGCTCACGGAGAGTACGAGTCAGCAATTTCGGAGCTAAACGCCGATCTGGTGCCTATCTACGAGAGCCTTATGGCAGAAGGACAGCCGACGAACTTGGTCGGGAAGCATCTCAAATTAACTTTGAATTTAAAGTACTCGTCGGATCGGCACCTTCTTTTCACAGATACGCAGGTCATCGTAGATAAAAGTACCAAATATTATCTGATTAAGTGGAAGTTCAGACCGAACGATGTCAAGGTCCTCTTTGGAAAGTCGAATGTGAGATGTAAGGTAAATGGTAGGATTGTAGAAGTGATTAAAGGAGCGACGACGCCTCATATGCCCTACGTTGTAGTGGAGCTGGTGTCCGTTGAGCTCTAACAAGGCGCTGCAGCTGACGGCCACCCCGCCACGCGGCTTGTCCGCAGCTGAGCTTGGTCGTTAGATGGCGGGTAACGGTTTCCCTATATGCGACTGGGAGGTGGAAAACCATGACAAAGCAATCTTCTGAAGTTACGGTTGAGTTTTTGCAGGCATTTGCGAATGCCTGGAATCGCCATGATGTCGACGACCTCATGTCGTTTATGACAGATGACTGTGTCTTTGAGGCATCAGCAGGAGATGAGGTGTGTGGCACTCGTTACGAGGGCGCCGACGCAGTTCGAGCAGGATTTGCCAAAGCTTGGGAGAGTTTGCCAGACGCTAAATGGGGCGATGCCAGTCATTTCGTGAGCGGCGACCGAGGAGTATCCGAGTGGGTTTTCTCGGGAACACAAGCTGACGGGAAACGGGTAGAGGTCACAGGATGCGATATTTTTCTATTTCGCGACGGGAAAATCGCGGTAAAAAACTCTTACCGCAAGAATCGGCCACCGATCCAGGCGTAAAAGGCACGCTGCACTTGCCATCTAACAAGGCGCTGCAGCTGATGGCCAACCCGCTCCGCGGCTTGTCCGCAGCTGAACCTGGTCGTTAGGCGGATGGTGGGGTTTTCGTATGACTGAAAGGGAATTGTTCAATGGAGGGTGCCGTTGTGGTGCGATTCGCTACCGCGTCTCCGGGCCCCCGGTCATGGTCGAATATTGTCATTGCGATAGTTGCAGGAGAAGCAGTGGAAGCGCCGTATCGGTCTTAGCGGGCTTCCCGCGAGACGGATTCGAAATTCTTAATGGCTTGCCAACCTACTATGAATCTACTTCCGTTGTGAATCGAAGTTTTTGCGGAATCTGCGGCTCACCCCTCTTTTACGAGAATCAGGAATACCCTGACGAGGTGTACATTAGTCTAGGGAGTTTTGATCAGCCCGAGCAGCTTCCTCCCGACCGGCACGTCTGGGTATCCGAGCGAATCACTTGGCATCGAATTGGAGATGACCTATCACAGTACGACCGGTTCAGCGGTACAGGCTCAGCTGAGGGTGCGGTTCCATACAAGAGGTCGAAAAGGCCCTAAGTGCTGATTCAGTTCATGCCTGAATTGCAATATCAGCCTAACAAGGCGCTGCAGCTGACGGCCAACCCGATGCGCGGCTCGTCCGCGGCTGAGATTTAACGTTAAGTGTTACACAATACAGGCGTTCAATCGGAAAATGGATATAAAACTATTCGCAACTGTTTTTGGAACCATCTTCCTGGCGGAGCTGGGTGACAAGACGCAGCTTGCAACACTTCTTTTTGCCTCAAAAGAACCTGCTAACCTTTTGACAGTATTTGTCGGTGCATCCTTGGCTCTCATTGTGGCATCTGTTATCGGCGTGGCGGCAGGAAGTTTGGTGTCGCAGTATGTAGATCCAAAACACCTTTCGTATGCGGCTGGGGTGGGATTTATGGTTATCGGTGTATGGACGATATGGCAGGCATAATGTGATGCCAGGAGAGGTGCAATGACCGAGTCGTATCGCGGTAGCTGTTTATGTGGAGTAGTGAAATTCGAGATCGACGAGTTTCTGCCACAAGTGGCTCATTGCCACTGCTCCATGTGCCGGAAGTTTCATGGTGCGGCGTATGCCACGATTGCGGGTGTGTCTCGTTCGAATTTTCGCTGGGTTGAGGGTCAGGATGCGCTCAAGGAGTATACGGCTGAAAACGGCACAACCCGGACATTTTGTCGTCACTGCGGTTCCAGCCTGACGTTTTCCAGCCCGAGAGCACCGAAAGAGGTGGTAGAGGTCGCACTGGGCACCGTGGATGGAGACGTACCAGTAGAGCCCAATGCCCACATATTCGTCAGTTCACGCGCGAACTGGACTGTGTTGGGTGATGGCCTGCCTCAGTATGAGGCCGGGAGAGATAGCGCTCTCGTGAAGAAGTAACTCGGCGCCCCCCATGATTTCTGAAGACCTGGCTCCGCTACCATCAGGTCACCAGCGCTCCTTCGGGAAAATCTCCATCGTGTTCCCTGGCTTCCTGTTGCCGGCGCCACATCTTCGCGTAGTGGGCGTCCATGGCGAGGAGTTCGGCGTGGCGGCCCCGCTCGACGATATATCCATCGTCGAGAACCAGAATCTCGTCTGCATCCACTACGGTCGATAGCCGGTGGGCGATGCACAAAGTGGTTCGGCCGCGGGAAATCTCCCGAAGATTCTTTTGGATTTCCTGTTCGGTGTGGGAATCGAGCGCCGACGTCGCTTCGTCCAATAACAGAATAGCCGGATCCTTGATAACGGTGCGCGCGATGGCGACCCGCTGTTTCTCCCCGCCGGAGAGTTTCAGACCGCGCTCGCCGACTAAGGTCTCGTAGCCGTCGGGCATCGCCATGATAAAGTCGTGCACGTGGGCCATCCTCGCCGCGTGCTCGATCTCCGCCGGAGTCGCTCCGGGCTTTCCGTAGGCGATGTTGTAGTAAATGGACTCGTTGAACAGAACCGTGTCCTGGGGGACAACCCCGATAGAGGCACGCAGGGAAGATTGAGTGATCTCTTGAATATCGTGGCCATCGATGCGAATCGAACCCTGCGCCACGTCGTAGAATCTGTAAAGCAGCCTGGCAATAGTCGATTTTCCCGAACCGGATGGCCCGACCACCGCAACGGTCTGGCCCGCAGGTACGCGAAATGACACGCCCTTGAGAATAGGTCGGCGCGCGTCGTAATCGAAATAGACGTCCTCGAAAGTGACCTCGGCGCCGGTCACCTCCAGGGATTTCGCATCCAAGGCATCTGCCACTTGAGGATCCTCACCCATCAAGTCAAACATTTTTTCCATGTCGATCAACGATTGCTTAATCTCACGGTACACGAAACCAAAGAAACCGAGGGGCTGATAAAGCTGCATCAAATAGGTATTGGCCATCACAAAGGCGCCAAGAGTCAGGGTGCCCGAGACAATTCCGTTGGCCGTCATCAGCATAACGGCAGTGAGACCCGCAGATATAATGAACGCTTGACCGATGTTGAGAAGCGCAAGGGACGTCTGGCTTTTAATCGAGGCCTTTTCGTATCCGCGCATGGCACTATCGTATCGCCGCGCCTCGTGCTCTTCGTTGCCGAAGTACTTCACGGTTTCGTAGTTGAGCAGGCTGTCGATTGCTCGGGTGTTGGCGCGACTGTCTTCCTCGTTCATGATTCTTCGAAACTTGATGCGCCACTCCGTGACCAGCATGGTGTAGGTGATATAGATCACCACCGTGATCACCGTCGCCAGTGCCACCCACGCATCGAGTACCCGCCAGAGGATCACGAACACCAATGCCAGCTCGAGTACGGTCGGTACGATGCTGAAGATGCTGAAACGCAGCAGTGTCTCGATAGCCTTGGTGCCGCGCTCGATGGAACGCGATAGCCCGCCAGTCTGCCGGGAGAGGTGAAATCCCAGCGACAGGGCGTGAAGGTGGCGAAATACCTGCAGCGCGATGGTTCGAATGGCCCGTTGCCCGACCTTGGCAAACAGGGCGTCGCGAAGTTCCCCGAATGCCAGCGACAGCAACCGGGCGGCGCCGTAGGCGAGAATAATCCCCACGGGCAGCACAAGAACCGCGGAACCTTGGCCCATGTCGAGCGCATCAATGGCATCGCGATAGAAAATCGGCACAAAAACCACCGCTACCTTGGCCGCCACCAGGCAGGCGATCGCCAGCACCACGCGAGTGCGCAGCCCCCACTCGTTCTGGGGCCATAAATAGGGCAGGAACCGCCGGAGTGTCCCCAGGCTACCGAGCGCGGGTTGCGGTGAAATGGGATTGTCTGATGTGGATGCCATGCTGGTCCGAGGAATGTATCATTCCTCAATGACTGATGAGAAAGAATTCTCGGCCCAGGGCGGTTGTGCCTGTGGGGCCGTGCGTTACCGCATGACCAGCCGGCCGATGTTCGTTAACTGTTGCCATTGCCGCAGTTGTCAGCGTGAAACAGGGGCGTCCTTCGCCCTCAACGCGATCATCGAAGCCAAACGTGTGATACTACTGAGCGGGTCCCCCGAGGTAGTGAACACGCCGTCAGCTAGTGGTATGGGCCAGAAGATCGCTCGCTGTCCAAGTTGTCGAGTCGCCTTGTGGAGTAACTA
>JAACFO010000256.1 GCA_009937425.1 Gammaproteobacteria bacterium | reverse complement strand
GACGGCGGCACCGTGCTGCTCACTTCCAGAGACGGGACAGACACCAGCGAGTCGACCCAGATGGCGGGGCTGTCGCCGGTGACTGTCAGCGACTCAGACGGCGCCGTCGATGGCTCACCAAAGACTACACCCAGAGACACGCAGCCCGCGTTGCCGCCATCGGCAGCTGCCGTTAGCAATCCGGTTTCCACGGTTTCGAAGACCACCAACAAGGCCTCCACGACGCAGAAGGTGAAACTCGAAACGAAATCGAGCATTCCCCCTAAACCGAAGAGGCAAACCGTCGCCAAGCGCAGACCCAAACCTCCGGCGGGAACACCCAAGAAAACCGCGAAGCAACGGGAAATCGAATACCTGAGCAAACGCGCCCGTCAGCGCCTTCAACAAGGAAAGCTGGACAGACCTTTTGGCGACAATGCGGTTTATTATCGCGACGAACTGGCCCGGATAGCCCCCCGCAGCGCCGTTACTGCGCGCATCTCGTATGACATTGCCGAGCGCTACCGCAGGCGCGCGGAGCACGAGATAGCGACCGGACAGTTCCTGGCCGCCAGAGATTCCATCGACGATGGTCTGCGGGTCCGCCCCGATCACAAGCGCCTGCGGCGATTGAAGGAAAACGCCATATCCGAGTACTCCAAAGGCTGGGCCAGAAGCATGTACGACGACTTCAAGCGATCCTTCACCAAGGGGGAAGCAAAACCCGCGCGCAGCAACCCTCCTGGCGCTGATCGATAGTCACCGTGGCGTGCCGGGCTGGAGCCATTCTCCACGCCCCCTCCGCAATTTTTGCGCCTTTCAGTACCGTGTGGCGCGCTCGGACTCTTAAAACCACGTCTGGTATACACAATACCAACGGCACTCACGAAGTTATCCACAGCACAGCACACGGATTCGACCAATTGGCCATGCCATGGTGCAGCTATGGGCGCAAGTGACGCCTGTCACAAATGAAGAAGCCCGAGGTCGATCAGCAGGTATTTAAATTAATGATGACGCTTTCGTCATGGAACAATAGAGCGGAACGGCTACTCTAATTGCATGGGGAGTTGGGGGACATATTTTGTGGAATCGTTTTACATCACGACGAATCTGCAAATATTGTGGCGGCATGGAGCTGTAACTGAACGGAGTGTGTCGTGTAACTACGCTAATCGGATGCTAAAAGTGCTGAATGCATTCGAAAATCGCTTTCTTACGCTAGCGTAGCCGCACACAGACCCGACTATTCCGGTTTCGGAAGATTTCGGGATAGCTCCGCCGCTTCAGGCCTTACATACGTTGGGGTACTGACAGATGACGGAGTCCACTACTCTCGCCGGCAACGGCACGAAGTCAAAGTTCATCGAATCCCTGGGCAGCTACGCCCAATCCCACAAGGCGCGCCATTGGAAGGGCAGCTTCGCCGAGTTTCTCGACGACGTACTTCCGCAAAATCCCCAGGGAGTTTGCCGCAACAGCCACCAGTACATCTGGGACATGTTGCGTTGGAAAGCGGGCCGCTCGTCCAATGGCAAGCAGGACTCCCCCATCAGCCTGTTTTCCTCCGAACTCTATGGTGTCGACGACGCCCTCGAGCGGGTTGCCGATTACTTCAAAGCCGCCAGCGCCGGTTCCGAGGTCGGTCGGCGCCTTCTGCTGCTCCTGGGACCGCCCTCCGGCGGTAAATCCACGGTCGTCATATTGCTGAAACGCGGACTCGAGGAATACAGCCACACCGACGAGGGCGCCATCTACGCCATCGAAGGCTGCCCGGTTCACGAATCCCCGTTACACCTCATTCCGCATAGCCTGCGCAGCGAATTTCGCGAGAACTACGGCGTCGACATCGCCGGCGAACTATGTCCACACAATCGCGCGCGCCTGGACGAAAATTTCGAGGGCGACTTCATGAAAATGCCGGTGGAGCGCATTTTTCTCTCCGAGGCGGCCCGCGTGGGTGTGGGCACCTACGCACCCCACGATCCGACTACCGCCGACATCGCCGATCTGGTGGGCTCGGTGGATCTCTCCAAGGTCGCGGAGATCGGCGACGAAGGCGATCCCCGGGCCTGGTCGTGGTCCGGTGCGGTATACGCCGCCAGCCGCGGTGTGCTGGAAATGATCGAGATTCTCAAGGTCAAGCGGGAGTTTTTGTATCTGCTTCTGACCCTCACCCAGGAGAAGAACGTCAAGGTATCGCGCTTCCCCCTGATATATCTCGACGAAACGATTCTCGCCCACACCAACATGGCGGAATTCCGCAAATTTCTCCAGGAAAAGGAGAACGAGGCATTGCTCGACCGCATGGTCATCGTGCAGGTGCCGTACACGCTCTCCTTCCACGAGGAAGCACGCATCTACAAGAAGCTGATTTCCTCGGCGCGGGCGTTCCAGGAAGTGCATCTGGACCCCCACGCCCTCAGGACCTCGGCTGTGTTCGCGGTGCTGACACGCTTCGCCGATTCGGAGCGTGAGGATTTGGACATTTCGAAGAAGGCTCGCCTGTTCGCCGGCGAAGATGCCGAGGGATTTTCCGAATCGGAAATCGACCGGATCCGTGCCGACGCGCCCGAAGAGGGGCTTGGTGGAATCAGTCCGCGCTTCATCATCAACGCGCTCTCGAACGCCATCATCAAGAGCGAGGCGAATAGTCTCACCACCATGGAGGTGTTGCTTACGCTCAAGGACGCCATCGAATCCGACGCACGCATCGACGTCAAGCAAAAGCGAACCTGGATCGATTTACTGGTGACGGCCCGCAAGGACTTTTACAACCGCTGGGTGAAAGAAGACATCCACCGCGCCCTGTTTGCTTCCTTCGAGGAAGAGGCGGAAGGGTTGCTGGAGAAATACCTCGACGAGGTCGAAGCGATGCTCGACAACCGCGAGGTCACCGACAGTATGACCGACGAGACACGCCCGCCCGACGAACGCTTTCTGCGATCGGTGGAGGAAAAGATCAATGTCTCCGATGCCGGCAAGGAAAGCTTCCGGCAGGAAGTGGTGAGAAAGGCCATGGTCGCCTACAAGCAAGGCGAAAAATTCAGCCTGGGCAGCCACAGCAAGCTCAAGGAAGCCGTGGAGCAGTATCTATTCGAAGAACGGCGTGACGTACTGCGCCTGGTCACTTCCGTGACCCGTCCCGATGAGGAGGTGCAGGCGAAGATTTCGGCGGTGGAGGAACGGCTGGTCAGCGAGTATGGATACGATCTCCACAGTGCCAGGGAAGCCCTGAGTTACGTGACCACTCTTCTCAGCCAGGAGTAAGCGCGCGCGCAAGACAGATGTAACATGCCATCCGACAGCCACAATCGGCCTGCGATCGTCCAGTCAACGCGCTGGTACGACCTCTTTTCGCGTGGCGCCCGGGACTGGCTGCGCCACAATGAAAAAGTCCGCGAGTCCGTAAAGGCATCCCTGCCGGATCTGATCTCGGGGCCGGACGTGCTCACCCAACCAGAGAATCGCACCGTCAAGGTGCCGGTCAAATTTCTCGAACATTACCGATTCCGCCTCTCCGACAGCGACACGCAAACCGGTGTGGGACAGGGCGAGGGCGCGAAACCGGGCGACGTGCTGCGACCCGCCGCCCCTGGCGGCGCCGGTGACGGCGGCGCAGGCACCGGTGAAGGTGGCCTGGAATTCGTTCTCGAGTTCAAAGTCGACGACATTCTCGACTGGCTGTGGGAAGAACTCGAACTGCCCAATCTGGAACCGAAATCCGCCGACAGCATGGATCACCCCGAGTACGTGCGCGAAGGCATCGATCGCCGCGGACCGCGGGCGCGCCTGGATCGTCGCAGGACGGTGAAGGAAGCGGTTAAGCGCCGCGCCGTCCAGACCGACCCGATCCCCTTTACCGACGACGATCTACGCTTTCGGCAGCTGGCACGTCGCCCGCAACCGATGACCCAGGCGGCGGTCATTTTCGTTCTCGATGTCTCCTCGAGCATGGACGAAGCCTCGCGTCAGCTCGCCAAGTCGTTTTTCTTCTGGGCATTACAGGGTATTCGCCGCCAGCACGCGCGCATCGAGACCGCCTTCATCGCTCACACGGTGAAGGCGTGGGAGTTCTCGGAAGAGGAATTCTTCGCGGTTCGCGCCACCGGCGGAACCGAGGCATCCGGGGCGTTCGCGCTTTCTCTCGACGTCATCAAC
>JAACFO010000098.1 GCA_009937425.1 Gammaproteobacteria bacterium | reverse complement strand
ATGGTGAGATTGATGTCCACAGCGAGCTTGGAACGGGCTCTACTTTCGAGGTGCGGCTACCTCGAATCGTCGACCCCTTGGCTCCACTAACGGACCGCTAGTCCTTAGACTTCCTTACATTCTTCACCGTCTGTGCTCATCGTGTGGCGCGGTCACACGGGACAAGATCTGCCCGGCGAAGTCGTGAATCAAAGAGTAGTGTCCCTGGTGTGCCATGTAGGTGGCCCGGCAGCGAGGCAGGGCCCGCTCCAGAAAGCGCCCCATGGAAGCCGGTACGACACGGTCGACCTCGCCATACCACAGGTGTACCGGCGTGTGCACGTCTCGGACCTCGAAGTTCCACGGTGCGCAAAGCAGCCGCAGGTCGGTCGCCGCGCCACGGGTCCCGCACCTGAATGCCTCCCGCAGGCTTGTCGCCAGGGTCGCTCGAAAGTCGGCATCGCGGAGAATTCGCTTGTCAGGCTCCGGTGCAATTGTCCAGAGCATGGTGATCAGAAGTGACGAAGCGTGACGCGCAAAGACGCAGACGACCCGTGAAAAGAGCGACGCCACCCACGGCTTGTGGGTCGTCAATCGCAGTCCCAGGCCACTCGTCGTTACCGCGGAAGCCGTGGCCACCGCCGCCGGTGGGCCGACACCGGAAACGATCGCCGCCGAAGGGATCCGGTCGGGCAGCTTGAATGCGCAGACGAGGGCATAGGGAGCGCCGCCGGAAACTCCCACTACGGAGAATTGCCTAATTCCGAGATGATCGGCCAGTGCGAGCACATCGTCGGCCCAGCCGAGAATGGTGCGGCCGGGGAGATAGTCGGACATACCCATCCCCGGGCGATCCACGGCGATCAGCCGCGTACCTGTATCGCTCGCGATGGAATCCGCGAACTCCGCCTCGAGACGGGAGCCGGGAAATCCGTGGAAATAGAGCACAGGATTTCCGGCGGGGGCACCGAATTCCGTGTAGGCCAGGCGACGGCCACCGCGAAGCGTCAGTCGACTATCTCGCATTGGTGCTGTCGAGGCTGGTCATGGTTGCGATCTGTCGTCCGGAGTGCCCGAGGGCGAGATTACCATGCCCACTTGTCGGCCCCTGCCATGTTTCTCGTCGATTATTTGTGCTTCCGCGGACGTGCCGACGCACCCGTGCCGACGAGGCGCACGATGGAATTCAGCTGATCCATTGGGTACAGTCTGGCGTCCTCGCATCGGCGCTCGAGGGCATGGAGCTGTACCTCATAGGTGATTGCGTTTGCGCCGCGCAATCTCATGATCGCCATCCACGAAGGGCATGCGGTCGGCAACACACTCCGAGGCACGCCCCCCCGCAGGGTCGTGGCTAGAGCGCCAGTCGTGCGCGGAAACCGAACACCCAGAGATCATCCACGACGGGGTTCAGCGCCGGGTTCCTTATGTATTGGATATCCGGCGTGACCGTGAGGTTCGTCGTCAGTCTCATGCGATAGAAGACCTCCAACGTGTACTGGTCACGCAGCCCCGGCCCGAACCGGCTCTTGTTGGGGCGTCCCCAGTTGAAGCCGATGCCGAGCAGATCGCGCTTCGGAACCACGCCGTAGCCGAGTCCGGCACTGATGGATCGCTCCAGGAACACACCGCCCTCGTTCGCGATACCGCCGCGCACGAATGGCATCCACCGATCGTCAAAGTACTGCACGACGGAGAAAGCCGCGCCCCGACCTCCCGGTTGGCCGTTCTTGTCACTGGAGTCCAAGTGCCACAGTGTGACGTGGGCATTCTCGTAGTCCTTTCGATCAGGGCTGGCCACCCAGCCGAACTCGATGCTGCCGAAGTATTCGTTGTCGCTGAAAAATGAGCTCACCTCGCTGAACGGACTCTCGGGGTCGGCATTGGCATTTGTCACCCCGGCCAGCGCATAGAAGTTCTCGTCGAGCATCGTTCTGCCGGCAATACCGAGCGCCGCGTCGTCGCTCAGACCGATGGTGGCACTCCCGGTGTCGAAGGCAAAGTTCATGAAGCCGGACCAGGAGCCCGCGAGAGGATAGGCATCCACGTAGTCGGTGACGTCCAGAAAGCCGCCCGCAACTAAGGATCGTGGGCCGTCGACGCGTTGTCGCCAGTAGAGATTGGTGAATCGGAAGCCCTCGTTATTGAACGGAGCCTCGAAGTCGCCCGCGTAACCGACCGCGGAGGCGAAATCGGTGGGCGCGATGCTGCCGATGCGGTGCCGGTGCTCGAACTTCCAGATGAAGGTGCCCGTGTTCGGAGTCCCGCGACCGGTCAGATCCCAGTAGCCGAAGAGACGCGCGATGCCACCGGAAGCCCGGCGATCGGCGAGGCTTTCCGTGGCGCCGAGTATCACCGCCGTGTAGTCGAGACCCAGGGCCAGCCCGTGCTCTTTCTGGACACGATCCTTCCATTCGAACCAGGACTCCCAGGCGTCCCGCACGCCCGGTATGGCCAGGCCCGCATCGCGCGCCTCTCGGTCGCCGGCGATGGTGCCGCCGACGGAATTCGGCGAGGCGAGTCGCCGGGGCGCGGTGATGCTGTCGGTCCAGGCCGCCTGGCCGCCGGTTTCCTGGCCGTGGAGCGGCAGCGTCGCAGCCGCACCGAGTATGACAAGACATAGCAGTTTTCCGAGAACTCGTCGCATTCTGGCTCGCCATGCTGTCCGGATTTGGGCCTGGCTCCTTGGTGGCGCAAACCCCGGTAGAATGCCACACCCATGACGCAGTCCACTACGACGGGAAAGAATCAGTGGATACTTTTAACTACCGACCACCTGGTTCGAAATCAGGGAATCGTGACTGCGTGTCAGCGGGCCAGCCTTTCCAGGAGCAGACTGGTCAGCTCCCGCCGGCAGTCGAGTACCGCCAAGACGTAAACCCGTTTCTCGACGATTCGGTAGATGATGCGCCACGGCCTCTGAATGAGTTCGCGATAGAGAAACACATCGAGGGTGCGTAACTCCGAAACGATCCTGCCCCGTTCCGGGAACTGCCGCAATGTGCGTGCCCGCTTCTCGAGTTTCTCGAGAACGCTGAGGGCGTTTCGTGGGTCCTCTTCCGCAATGAAGTCGACGATCGTTTCCAGGTCCGTTCGAGCCGACTCGGTCCAGAGTACTTTGTACTCAGCCATCCCGGCCTTTCAGCCGTTTACGCAGCGACGAAAAGACCTCCCGTTGAGGAGTTAGTCGGCCTTCCTTGATGTCCGCCTCACCCTGAACCATGAGCCTCAGGAGGGCGACCGAATCTTGCATGCGTTGGTAGGATTCGTAGTCCTGTACGACAGCCGCGGCCGACCCATTCTGAGTGATTACGATGGGATGCTGCGATGCGCTGATCTCTTCGAGAAATTGGCTGGCCCTTGCCTTGAAGTCGCTGAGACTGATTACCGATGTAGCCATGGTTTATTTCCAACTAAATTCGGTCCGAATTAGGTTAATTATATAACTCAATCATGCACATTAATACACTCGCAATCTCGCCCGCAGGCAAATTGTCGAGAGCTCGAGGGGGTCTATATCCATGGAGTCGGCCAGGTGCCGAATCCCCACCGGACTGTTCCGCACTTAACGTTAGTCATCTAGCTCCACTAATGGTCGCTAAAGAACGATGTCCGATGTAGGACAAAGTCGACAATGGACGCTTCAGCTGAAGCGTCGATCACGATTGAGCTCCGGCAACCATGGTTTTCCGACCGCTGCAGGTCAAGAGTCGACTGTCCACGAGCGGATTTTCTACGATATGCCGATAATCGGGGCTGTTTGACGGCGGTCGGAGACTCGGCCTGCCTTCGACGACTGGAGTCCGGTAGCCGCGCACTCGCATACTTGCACGGATTTTCGGTATCCGGAATTCCTCTAAGGTGCCAGCTTCTGTCGAAGTCTTGTAGTCGGGATGTAGGACAGGGGCGACAACAAACGCCTCCGTCGAAGCAGTTGCGCCAATCGGGCACAATGTCACGCCACGCGTGGTCATAGTTTCCGGACGCTATCCGGCTTCCCGGGTGACAGGTGGTCGAGAGTCGAATTAATTTTCCGGTCCATGGTATTGACTCCGTACCGGTAATCTGGATCATGGAGCCGATGGCTGGATTTTGATTGAATACGTGCGCAGCATGCTGGTCGACTGGAGAACCAAGATGGTTAGAAGAACCGAACGAGCAATCTGGGGCGTGTTGGGCAGGAGAATGATTCGGTATGTACCGGCCACATCAGCGGTGATACTCGCGGGCCTGCTCGCGGGCTGCGATAGCATGAATCCCACTAAGGACGACGTCGCACTGAATGGGGAAGAGGTGACCAAGCTCATCAGCGGCAACACCTTTCGGGGCGCATGGGAAGGCCAACAGCTCACAATGGTTTACTACGAAAACGGCGTGGTGCGCGGCTCGCAGGGGCTTACCAGCAGTGATGGTGGCACCTGGACGGTGGAAGAGGACGTCTACTGCCATCGCTGGACCCGCCTATTCGGTTCAACACGCCGCTGCTACAAGTGGTGGCGACGCGAGAGCGACTACTTGCTCCAGAACGTGGATGCGTTTCGTATTCGAAACATGACCGGAACAGTCGAGCCCGGAAAGCCGCCTGGATTCTGAGGCCTGCGGAGTCTACTCGGCACCGACCACTAAGGAGGCCGAATCCGATCGCTTCCTGAATAGTGGCAAGATGGTGATTACCTCGAGTAGTCCCACACCATCACGTACCTTCACAGTGTAGGTACCATCGGCCGTCCCCTCGGGTACTACGAAGCCGACGACGCCCGCCGTATCCGGATCGAGCGGCATTTCCTTGCCGTCAAATGTCAGTGCCGCCCCGGGCTCGACACTCATAGGCCCTATGACATTGCTGAGGTGCAGTCTGACCACGTCGCCGGGAACCGCAGGATCCGGCGACACGCTGTTGATGGAAACGCAACCACTCGAAAAAGCTGCTGCCAGCAGAGCGACAACGGTGATACGGACTCTGAATGTCATCGATGATTCCCCTTGTTGATCGCGCATGTCAAAAGCTTGCCGATGCGTAAAGAACCGGTCCGAAAAATTCATAATTGAACTGACTGTCCCTGTCGGAGAATCCGGTATCTTCCAGTCTGAATCGATAGAATTTGAGACCGGTGCCAATGCCGAAGTTCTTTGCAAATTGATAGTGTAGGGTCGCATTGGCTTCCGTAAGAGTACCCTTGATTCCAGCCGCTTCGATTCTGAACAGCAGAAGGTCCAATTGTGTCGAGAGTTTTGGCGTAAAGCTATAGGCGAAGAACCCACCGAGATGGGGCAGCGGAAAGGTGATCCCGGCTTCTTCTGTTGCCACGGCGCCCGACACGCTACCGACACCGTCTATGGTGAAGTCGCCGAAAAATTGAGACTGGACCTTGCCCGAGGTCACATGCATGCCGGCCAGTATGCCGAATTCTTTCTTTTTGTCCTTGACGATATCGTAGCCATAGGTTAGTCGGCCAATTCGCACATCGAAGCTGGTTCGGACGCCGACCCCTACACTTCCGGAGATATTTCCTACTCTGAAATCGCGTTGCATGATACTGGCGCCTTCGCGCAACAGCTCATAGTATTCGAGTTCCACGCGGTGGACCGGATGGTAACGCCAGCGAAAGTACAGATAGGGAGAGGCAACAGAATCGTCAAGACCGAGGGCATCTTCCATATCGAGATCCGATCCCTTAATGCCCGAGTTCGAATCCACACGGACAGTGGAATCGATTCTGGGGAAGAACCCACCTATGATCAGAAAAAACTTATCATCGAGGACAGGTCCCGCATAATCCGATTCCTCCGACGCCAGCGAGTCGCTTGCATAGGACAGGCTGCAGACGAGAGCGAATGCTATCAGGAGTTTCTGGGTGGCAAATAAACGTGCCGGTTCCATAGGAATCGTCCGGGGATCAGCGTCATTGTATTAGTTGTTGCTTATCGACTTCGAGTGATAACCCAGTAAGTCTTTCCGTCCGAATTTCGAGTTGAGTAAAGCAACCGGCTGCTGGGTGTATCGGCGTTGGTGAGACGCAGGTACAGATCATCGAAATACTCGGGTGTCTCCAGACTGAAGTTGTGGAAATTGCGGGTTCGATTGACCGGCGTGACATCCACCATAGTGATGCGCTGGCTGTTCGGCTCGATAAATTCGGCTATCTTCACGGCCTCTTCGAAATGTTCCGCACCAAGAGTGCTTTCACCCCGTCGTCGTTCGCGATTGATCAGTCGACTCATTACCAGGGCCCGATCGTTGGAGGAGACGTAAACCGTCAGATCCTTGACCAGGGCATTTATCTTCGGCTTGAAATTGGTGTCGAAGTCCTCGTGGCCCACATCGGGCGCCGTCAATACCACATCTTCGATTTCCGTCTCGGTATCGGAAAAACGTGCCTGGCGGTACAAGACGCTGAAGGCATCGGCAACCACCTGAGCGCCCATGCTGTTGGCTACCAGCCAGAGCCTCTCCGGCCTGACCTCGTCGATGATCAGCGCCATCGCCCGGGCCAGGTCGACGCCCGACTGCTTCGCCACTTCGCGCGCACGTCGATAGCCACGCAACGTGGAACCCTGATTGCCGGGCCAGTCGAACACCATGACGGGAGTGTCTATGTCCAATTGATGGCCGAGAAATGCGGTCTTATGCAGTGCGGAAGGAAACTGTTCCCTGAATCCATGCACCACGAGCAACAATGCGCGACGCGGGGATGCTTGTACATACTTTTGCAACTGCTCAACGAAAGCAGAAGATTCCAGTGGCTGTACGTCGCGGATACGGGTCTGTTCGATCTGAAACCACTCGGCCGGGTTAAAAATTATGCCGAGCCCGAGATCCGGCTCGAGAGAGCTATCGAAGTATCCGAACTTGAGTATGTCTTCCCGTTGGTTATCGAATTTTTGTTCGAGGTCGCCGTTAGCTTCGTTCAGGCGGCGGTTGGTGACGAAGAAGAAGCGATGAGTTCCCTGATCATCGACTCTTGTGACCTGCATTCGCCTGAATAGGAGGCCCTCCGCACGTTCAATTGCGGAGCCCGTTGAAAGATAAACTACATAGTAGAGCCACGCGCCGACAGCCAGCAGTATCACCAACGCCGATACCAGAACAATTTTCAACCGTCGCTTGATTCTCACCATTTTTCTGGACTCAAGACGGTGGCGTTGCCGACGCACTGCTGCTACGTATAACGTCCATACCGTGACCCATCAGTTTTTACCCTCGAAGTCGTTCAACCACTCGAGCATTCTCGATTCGAGAACCGGGTAGAAAGGATTGTGTCGCAACCTCAGCATCCAGTCCGTAGGAATTTTCAACAAACCTCGTTCACCCTGAATTGCCATCTGACCCAGGAAAATCACGTCATCGCTGGTCGGTGGGCCGCGTCCGTAGAGCGGATCATCCGGCGGAAACGGCAATGCCACGTGAGACAAGGAGATCACACCTCTTGGCCAGGCGATGTTCAGCGGCTCGTCGGGAAATACGGTGTTCGAAATCGGCGGCTTGCGTCGACTGACGACCTTACTGCTCTCAGGGTTTTCGTTGGTGATCAATTCGACGGCGAAAGGAAGAGAGCGATCGGTCATGAGACGCGCAGTGAATGGGCCGGGATCGTTGATCATCAACCTGGATTTGATGGCGGAACGATTGACGTCGAACAGCACCAGCTCGTTTCGATTCGGCGGCAGACGGGCGAGCAACCTGTCGATAAGCGCTTCGTTGGTGACGGTGGCATCGACCGTGGATTTGAATACCAGAGTCGGCGGAAAATTGTCCGCCGACCCGGATTCGGCGCGCTCTCTGATACGACGTGCCACCGCGCGGGTCATGTTGTGAACCTGAGTGCCGCCATTAATGGCGAATGAGTTGTATTTGTACGGATCGAACTCGGGCTGGATCTGTGCCCAGCGTAGCCCGGCGAGGCCGGGGACCCGGGAAATGCGATCCGACCACACGGCCAGCGCCGCCGCCGAGTGGATTCCTATGGCCGGCGAGATCAGCACCAGGCTCGCCGGTAACGGCGAGGTGCTTCCGTCGAGGGCGTCGAGGGCAAAATTCAACGCCAGGCCTGCACCGGTAGAGTAGCCGACAATATGAACGGGCTTGTCGTTCAACTTCGATACAAGATGTGCCACCGCAATCTGGACCGCAGCCGCCATGTCCTGCCAGGTCACCCGCGTTAGCCCCGACGGCGCAGTGCCGTGGCCGGGCAGGCGTAGTCCGATTACCCAGTATCCGTTCTCGCCCAGCGCTTTGCCAAGCGCCCTGTACGTGTAGGGCGAATCCGACATGCCGTGCAGCAGCAGGACACCGCCGACGGGATTGTCATTGGGGATCTCGAAGCTGTGGTTCCAGTTGGGCTGCCTGACCAGCGGATCCGCGGCGCTTCCCGCGCTGTAACGAACCAGCGCATATTCCGGGCCGGTGCCGGTGTGAGCATAGACTTTCTCTTTCAGCTCCACGAACAACCTGTCCTCGAGCTGCAAGTAGTCGTCGAAGGTCCGGATTTCCTCGGTCATGCCTGCATCGAATTCGGCCGTGAGCCGCTCCGTATGCCAGGGCTTCAGGTCTGGACCACTGCATCCCTGCAGAGATGCCAGGAGCAATCCCACCAGCGCTATCCGAACACGTTTCCCGATGCGCAAGAGAAGGAGCTCGAATGTCGGGGAAACGGCTGTCAAATGGGGCATCGGCGACGATGAGACAAAGACGAATCTAAGACAGACAAAGAAGACGATAATATACAACTACTGCTCGCAGAATGCTCTCGGTCAAGTGAAATCCGGCGAGTCGCAGACCCGCTCCGGGCCGGATTCGCGTGTGATGCAGCACAGAGCGTGTACCGATAGAATGGCGGTGACAGTGGAGCGGAGCGACATGGCTGCAGGGATCGAGACTGGATTCAGCGCGCGACGCGCCGATGCTGCGATGAGGCGCCGCTCGCTCAGTGGCGTCGGCTTTCTCACCGGGATATTCCTGACACTAGCCCTGGCCACTGCGTCCGCCACAGTAACGGCGCAAGAGGAGCCCTTTCCGCTCAAACCACCCGACACTACGAGTCCCAGGGGCACCCTCTTTAACCTCATCGACAACGTCGTCGGAGCGCATCGCGCACTCTCTGCCGCGGCACGTGAATACGAGGCGACACCCGGCTTGTTCAAGAGCGAGGCGGTGCTCGAGCAGGAGGCGCGCGCAGAAGTGCATTTGAGGCGGGCAGTGGGATCCCTGAATCTCAGCGAGATCTCGCCCGCGACTCGAAAGTTCCTGAGCTTGGAGGCAGCTCTACAGCTCAAGGAGGTGCTCGACAGAGTACGGTTGCTACCGGCTGAGGCCATTCCGGACAAACAGGCGGTCGAAGCGCAGGGACTCACCCGCTGGCGAGTCCCCGACACCAATATCAATATCGTTCAGGTAGCCGAAGGCCCCCGGGCCGGTGAGTTTCTTCTCGATCCCCGGACCGTCGCGCAAGCGGCGCAAATGTACCAGACGGTAAGGTATCTCCCGTACCTGACCCAGGAAACCAAAGGACTCTACGAGCGGCACATTTCATCTCCGGGCAGATTGCTGCCGCCGAAATGGCTCGCCTGGGTGGAGGATCTGCCTGCCTGGACCAGAACCTTTTACTATGGCAAGACGCTTTGGCAGTGGACAGCGCTCGTGCTCACATTGCTCGTCGTATTGTTCGTGCCATACGTTTTGTCTCGTTGGCTGCGGCGTTTCCGGGACCCCGGCAGTGACTTCATACGTGTGCTCCGGCGGTTGGCCGTGCCGAGCGTCGCGATATTCGGACTTTGGTCCACTGAGTATCTCCTCGTTCACCAACTCAATTTCACCGGCCAGGGTCTCATCGTCGTTCTCAATGGGTTGCTGGTCCCCATCACGCTTCTCGGCGCTCATATCTCGTATCTTCTTGCCTTGCTCGTCGCAGAAAGCATCATCCGCTCACCCCGGATCGACGCCGCCAGTCTCGACGCCAACATGCTCCGGATGATTGCGGGCATTCTAGGCGGTGCCCTGGGACTCGGGATCATCTTCTACGGAGCGAACCATCTCGGCGTACCGCTCGTACCGCTGGTCGCCAGCCTCGGCGTCGGCGGTCTCGCGGTTGCGTTGGCGGCACGGCCCACGCTCGAGAACCTCATCGGCGGCATCATCCTCTACACCGACCGACCGGTGCGCGTCGGTGATTTTTGCAGTTTCGGTGACCACACGGGCACCGTGGAGAGAATCGGTGTGCGTTCGATACAAATCCGCGCGAGAGATCGAACGATAATCACGGTGCCTAACGCGACCTTTGCCGACATGGAGATTATCAATTGGGCGCGCTGCGACATGATGCAGATCCTCGCGACCATCGGGCTGCGCTACGAGACCAAGCTCGAGCAGCTCCGCTACGTTCTGGCCAAGCTTCGCGAGATGTGTCTTGCCCACCCCAAGATCGACAACGACACCCGCCGGATTCGTTTCATCGGTTATGGGTCGACATCGCTCGACATCCAGATACGGATCTATGCGCTGACCCGGGATTGGAACGAGTTCTTCGCCATCCAGGAGGACGTCATGCTGCGTGTCGGCGAAATCGTCGAGGAAGCCGGGACCAGCTTCGCATTCCCGTCACGGACCGTGTATCTGGGCCGCGACGGCGGCCTGGACGAAGAGCGTGGCGCTGCGGCGATGCATCAGGTGCGATCCTGGCGCGGCACCGGCCAGTTGCCGTTTCCGAACATGGCCAGTTCCCGTCGCGAGCAGCTCGCCGATACCCTCGATTATCCGCCACGCGGATCACCCGATGCCTTCAATCCTGAATCCCTGGAGGGCGAAGCAGCCGAACCGCTTTCTGCAGAGGCGGAGAGCGGCGAGCAACCGTGCGAGCCTGAAAGTCCAAAAAACTCCTGAGGTTTTTTTCGAGCTGAAAAGAGCTGGTCCAGCCCCACATCAATATTAATGAACCATGGCCTACTATCCCCCCGGTGTGTACCAGATAGGGGACGTGTAAGCGCGGTCTTGCTGCGTCGCCGGCACGTTTGTCGGGAGGTCAATGCCGAAAAATGCAGCATCGTAGGTGGTCCAACGCGGAGTCGGGATCTCGAGCACGCGCACGTAGTAGAAGGCGTGTTCTTTGGGATCGAAATCCGGATCCTTCCAATACGCCATCAGCAATGCATCACCGATCGTATTCGTGTAGGTCGCGGTTGCGACGTTTACCGTGTTGCCCACTTTCCCTTTGCTGCGACCATCGGCTCCGATCTTTCGGCCGTCGGATACGGCCACGTCATAGATACGTTCGTGCAGCTCACCACTGTCGTCCAGCCATCCTTTGATGATCTGCACGCGATCGAGATTGGCGCCATCCGGATCCCGCAACGCACGAATCATGAAGCTCGGCGCTGCGCCACCGGGGGCGTCCCTCAGATCGCCGCCCATGGGCACACCACGCCGGTAACCCTGGGCGATGAAATCGGGCCGCGTGACTTCTTCGGCCTCGAAGTCCCACCCGCTGAAAATGCGCACCATCATCCGTGTGCCCGTGGTCGCATAGACCTCCTTGCGTTTCATCGCGTCGAAGAGCGCTTCCCGAGTGTTTTCCCGGGCCCAGACGGCCGTCAGCCCCGAGGCCACCTCCTGTGAGGTCATGATTCGCAGCGCAGGATTTTCGGCCGGGATGACCTCGCGGTTGTGCCTGTCAGGCGACGGCTCCGTGTGCTGGTACTTGCCGAAGAAATTCTCCTCTCGGCTGGTCGCAAGGGCGGTATGCGTGTCCGTCGCTCCGGTCAAGCCGAACTTGTAGGGGTTGGCCCCCAGCTTCCGACCGAGCTTGAGGCCCAGCTTGAGCGCGGAACGACCGTACTCGTACTGGAGCATCCACTCTTTCTTAGGCGCCGATCCATCCAGGTTCCCGACATCCCAGTTCTCGTAGTCGGCGAACTCATCCTCCGTCGACAGCAGCGGATGCGCCTCGCCGTCTCCCTTGATCTGCGTGACCTCGATGATGGGTTCCCAGCGGATCCTCGCCGCCGCATACTCTGCGTCCATCGGACTACCCGAGCGAGTTTTTTCGGAGAACATCAAGCCATTGCTGACGTTGCCGTTGTGCGGAATGGCGATGGCATTCCCACCCGTACTGGCTTCATATGCGGCCAGGTACTTCCAGAGGTCTTGCGGGTCATCGCTGTCGAACAGCGAGTACGGGATCACCTGCCCGGTCTTGTCGGTACCGTCGCGGAATACGACGACGCGGTGGAGATTGTCCCCGTCGGGCGTGGACGACCACTCGAACCCGGTCATCGCCGTGAACCGGCCGGGCTCGTTGTACTGATCTGCGATCCGGACGAATTGTCTCCAGATGGAACGCGTCAGATCATCCGAGCTGAACGGGTTGATGCCCGACGTTCCTTTATCGACGATTGAGGCAAACCCTTCCATGCGACCCTCTTGGCCCGAGTTGAAGCGCTCGTGGATCCATTGCCCCCAGGGATCGGCGAGCAGCAGCGGACTTGATTCGCGGATCGCCGGTGCAAGCCCCATCAATTCGGCATGGTCGGTGATCACGAGGAAGTCGAGCGGCCTGACCAGCTGCACGGGCTGACCGGAGTTCGAGATCACCTTCTCACCGCGCGCCATTCGGTATCCGTCGTGTACGTCCAGCGTGGTTCCGACCAGGCCCGCGTCGAACGAGAGATTAGTATGGAAATGCATGTCGCCGAAAAAGACCCGGTCGGCATAGGCCCTGCCGGCGTATGGTGAGTACACTTTCTCTTTCGCGACATCGTCGGCAGTCCACGCGCGATCGTTGGGAGACGCTAAGGCGGGGCCGGCAGCTATCGAAAGGCCGCAGGCGGCCATGACGAAGAAAGAGCCGACGACCGTCAGTGGGCGGTCGACGAACAGGGATTTTGTTTCTTGCCTCGAGCGCGTCATGTGCTTGCCTCCATTAAACGCGAGCATTCCTCTCGGCCGGTTCGCTCGCTGCAACCATTGCTTCCGGTGTCCGATCGGCCGTATGCGGCGTGACGAACAGCCAATTGGCCCTCTTCAGGGCGTCGTAATTCTAAACTCGTAGTTATAGCTGCCACCATAGCCATCGGCGGATTTCGCCTCCAGCGTGCCGTCACCCGACGCGCCGGCCCACTTGCCGCTGCCGCCGATGATCTTGACGGTACCGCCCACCCCCGGCTCCATGGAGGCATCGATGGCAAATCCGTCGGTTTCGGTCTCTGCAAACGTGCAGAAGGTGCGCGCGCTGTACTCACCCTCGGCGTCAGCGTAGCCGAGGCCCGCGCAGTCACCGTACAGGACCCCGGATTTGCTGGGCTCGATGGTCGCGACCACATCGTTGGCCATTTGGAACGCGGCCCCCCCGTTTGCGAGCGGTAAGGTGCTTCGGTTAGCAACGAAGGTTCCGACTCCACGGTAGGTGACCGTCTCGCCCGCATTGGCGTCCTCAGGCGCAAGATTTCCCAGTCCGAGAGATATCAGCAGCATGCATAAGATTTCTTTTCTCACGATTCGTTCCTCCAAGATGGTTCCAAGGCGTGCTACCGACCTACAGGGCCTCGTAGTCACGTGCCCGCATGCACACCGTAAACGCTCTCTCGTAGTTGGTCATGCCCGCGTCGAACTGAGCCTGCAGCTGTCGCGATTCGTCCTGTCTCTGCGCCGTCTGCTTTCGCTCCCACTGGGCTTGCTCCTGCCGCCGGTTCCCGCGTCGCCCGGCGCCGAGGAGACCACCGCTGGTTGCCCCGATCCGCGCTCCCCTGCCGGCATCGCCGCTGATCCCTCCGACGATCGCGCCCATGGTGGCGCCGATAGCGGCGCCTCCCACCGCACCGGGGCCGCCCGCGTCCGGCGCAGGTGACGTTACGGACGAGTGGAGCTGTCCCTGAGAGCGCGCGAGCCACTGTGCCTCGAACAACGGATCGAATCCGGTGCTGTCGATGGCGGATTGGCTGCATTCCGTCCGGTCACGGTCGTGCTGATCCTGGCTCTGGCCCGACCGCGGGTACGTCATGACCGCTCCACCTTGCGCGCCCGCATCGCGCGATGGCCCGATCAGGGGCAGCGCCAAGCATACACAGACCATCGTGACTTTCCCCATTGCCTTGTTCATTGACCCCTCCTCGTCGGATACCAGCGTCGCTTTCGAGACTAACGGATTCGGCTCATCCGCGACAGGATTCCAAAAGTGTACACTCGAAGCGCCCGAGGTTGTTGATTTCAATCAGAGGAGGCGAAATTCTGTGGACCCTAGGGGAAAGGATATGGTCATCCGCCGGGTTGCACGCAAGCTGATGTGCGGGGTCACGCGCCTTTGTACCGCCGGATTGGTTCTCGGGTTTGTCGGCCCGGCCGTCCACGCTCAGATTCCTGCCGACAACTTCGTGCATTGGGGTTATGCCTCGTACTTCGGCACGGGCTGGTACTCAGTGGGCAATGAGCTCGATGTCTTTGCCGTCCGCGCAGCGCCACGCTGGAATTGGGGAGAGCCAGGATTGGACGGCGAGGGTAATCGGGAAATCGGCATCGAGCTCAGACTCCCGGTTACCTTCAGTGTGCACAATTTCAACATCGACAACCTCGCCGAGATTCTCGACGTCGACAACTTCGGCACGGTGAGCGTTACCCCCGGCGTCGAAATAGAGGTGCCCATAACGAAACGCTGGTCATTGAAGCCCCTGGCATACGGCGGCTGGGGCGCGCAGGTAAACGGTCCCCAGTCGGCGTGGATCTACTGGGCGGGACTCAAGAGCCGCTATCGTCTGGGCCGCGGCGATCTCGAGTGGTCCCTGGTCAACGCCATCGAGTACATCGGCTACACGCCCAATGAGGGGCCGTCAAACGACGCCGTTCCCGTCATGGCCGGTTTGGAGTTTCGGTTGCCATTGAGGAACGTAAAGCTGGGTGGCGACCGGGTCTATCTCGACTGGCACGCTACCTACACGGCCTACTTCGACAATCTGAAGTTTCTCGTCCGCGATGTCCCCATCGACAAGGTAGCCGATACCTGGGAGCTGGGGCTCGCCTTCAGCAAGGGAAAGCGCAAGCTCAAATTCTGGCACTTCGAGTGGGACCGGGTTGGCCTCGCTTACCAATTCAGCAGTTCAGGAAAGTTTCAGAGTGTGACCCTGGTGTTCCGCTCGGTCTTCGACAGCTAACAAGGGCCGCCCCCTGCGAGGTTGGCCCGCTTGGCTCGAGGAGACGAGTTTACCCCGCGACCACCAGGTTCCAAGCCAGGTGATCTCGGGGAGAGAGCAGCTCGGGAAGGCGTATAGCTCGAATCCGCCGGGCGTGTACATGTCGAACTCGGTTCGGACTAGGCCCCTCCCAGCCACCGCACCATGAGGGTCTTGATCTGTGTCTGATATCGAACGCCCTCGAGTTCACACTTACGGCGGAAACTCTCCAGAAGAGAGTAGGGTATCTTGATACTAATCAGCTTCGATTTAGCCGAGGCGTCGTTCATCAACCTGAAGCTTTCCAGGAATTCCAGGATAGCCTCTGGATCCGCGTTCTTGCACTGCTCCAGATACTCATCGCTGAAAAATTGTATCGGCCTCATGTCAGTTTCCTCAACGCCTTGATATCTTCCAAATCCTGCGCACGCCCGGCC
>JAACFO010000097.1 GCA_009937425.1 Gammaproteobacteria bacterium | reverse complement strand
GCAGCGCCTTTTACCGTCGGCGTGACGCGGGCGCATCTGGAGGAAGACGCGGGCAAGTCCCTGCACGACGCGTTTCAGGGTATGACGGGGATCGACCTCAATCGCGCCGGCACGCCGCTGCTGGAAATTGTTTCCGAGCCGGAGATGCACTCGGCGGCCCAGGCGGTCGCCTACATGCGCAAAATTCACAGCATCGTTCGCTATCTGGGTATTTGCGACGGTAACATGCAGGAGGGATCCTTCCGTTGTGATGCCAACGTCTCGGTGCGGCCGGCGGGCACTTCCACTCTCGGTACCCGCGCGGAACTCAAAAACCTGAATTCATTTCGCTTCGTTGAGCGCGCCATCGACATCGAAATCGAACGTCAAATCGAATTGCTCGAGGGCGGTGGAACAGTTATCCAGGAAACGCGTCTGTACGACGAAATCCGCGATGAGACGCGCTCCATGCGCAGCAAGGAGGATGCCGACGACTACCGCTATTTTCCCGACCCCGATTTGTTGCCCGTGGTCATCAGCGAGGATGCCATCGCGGCGATTCGCGCCGCCTTGCCGGAATTGCCCGACGCCAGGGAACGCCGGCTGATTGAGCAATACGCACTGGGGGCCGAGCTTGCCGGTCAACTGGTCGCCAATCGCGCGGTTGCGGACTACTTCGAAAGCACCCATGGGTTGGCGGGAACCGACGCGAAGCTGACTGCAAACTGGATTACCGGTGAGCTGGCCGCCCATCTCAACAAGCACCAGGTGGGCGTCGACGCCTGCCCGGTAACAGCGGAGATGCTGGCCGGGTTGATGGTGCGAATTACCGACGGCACGGTGTCGAGCAGCGGCGCCAAGGAAGTACTCGCCGGCATGTGGGACGGCGAAGGCGACGCCGACAGCGTCATCCAGGCTCGTGGCCTCGAGCAGATGTCGGACAGCGGCGAACTGGAGCAGGCAGTGGATCAGGTGCTCGCCGCCAATCCGTCCCAGGTGGAGCAGTATCTTGCCGGAAAGACCAAGGTTCTGGGCTTTCTCGTTGGTCAGGTGATGAAAGCCTCCGCCGGTAAGGCGAATCCCCAACGGGTGGGTGAGATCATCAAGAGCAAACTGTCGCCCTAGATTTGCACGCTGTCGCCCACCCGCAGTCCGAACTGCTCCCGGGCGCTACCCTGATTGACCGCGATTTCCACGAGACCGCAGGAGTTTGCGTACCAGAAGCCCTGCCCCGGCGGCACCTCGCCGAAGGTGCGCGACGGCGTGACCGAGTGACCGTGCACCTCGAGGCCCTGGCGAGCATTCAGGGTACTGGCACGCACGCCCGTCATGGCATTTCCGAAGTCGTCGAAGTAAATGATCTCGGCGAGATCATCGGGCCAATCCCGGGGACCAACGCTGGCCACGTCCATGGGCTCACCGGGCACCTCGTCTCCCCGGGCCAGCATCGCCGCCACCGGTGCGAATAAATCACGTCCATGGAAGCTGTCGGAGAGCCGCGAGGGTCTCCAGGTGATGCGCCACGCTTTGGTGGGCGGGTGCTGCTGGGCGACGATGGAGAATAATCCGTTTCCGGGGCCCACATACCAGCGATCCGCTGCACGCATGACCACGGGCTGGCGGCTTTCAGTTCCCACACCCGGATCCACGACACCCAGCAGAACCGCGCCGGGCGGGATCTCGGAGCTCAGCGCCGCCAGCAGATAAGCGCCGGCGCGGGGATTCAAGGGCGACAAATCGGACATCAAATCCACCACCGGGATCCCCGGCGCATGCCGCTCGATGCTGAGGCGCATCTGGCCCAGATAGGGGCCGCCGCCGCCAAAATCAGTAAACATCAGAATCATGACTGGTGCCGGAGTTGACCTAATTGACTACTCACGACCAGCTTCCCATGTTATTCGCAGTTACCACAAGCGAAAAATCAATTAGGTCAATTCCGGCACCGACGACGGCACCCGAAAACGAAAGAACCGGGCGATGCCCGGTTCCTTATGCCTGTTGCCTTTCCCCGGCGTTTGCCTAGTCGGAAGTCCCGGCGGCGGCCTCCTCGTCGCTGACCGGTCGATCCACCAGTTCCACGTAGGCCATGGGCGCGCGATCGCCCGAACGTACGCCGCACTTGAGAATACGCAGGTAACCGCCTGGCCGCTCCAGGTAGCGGGGACCCAACTCGTTGAAGAGCTTGCTCACCGAATCTCGATCCCGCAGGCGGGCAAATGCAAGGCGCCGATTAGCCACGCTGTCGATCTTGGCGAGCGTTATCAATGGCTCGACGACACGACGCAGCTCCTTTGCCTTGGGCAAAGTCGTCTTGATCAACTCGTGACGCACGAGAGACGTGGACATGTTCTTGAACATGGCCCGCAGATGGCTGCGGGTGCGATTCAGGTGACGTCCGCTCTTACGGTGACGCATGGGGTTTATCTCGCTCTGGGGTTCTGCTCGGGGCTGTTCGCTCAGGAATCCCTGTCGTCGCCGTAGAGACCGGCGGGCGGCCAACTCTCCAGGCGCATGCCCAGTGACAGGCCCCTGGCCGCAAGCACGTCCTTGATCTCGGTGAGGGATTTCTTGCCGAGATTGGGCGTCTTGAGCAATTCCACCTCGGTGCGCTGAATCAAATCACCAACGTAGTAGATGCTCTCGGCCTTGAGACAATTGGCGGAACGCACGGTCAATTCCAGATCGTCCACCGGACGAAGAAGAATCGGATCCACATCGGGCTCCGGCGAAGTGGCCGGCTTGTCTTCGGGTGTTATGTCCTCGACGAAGAAGGCGAGTTGCTCACGCAGCAGCGTCGCCGCATGCTGAATTGCATCTCGGGGATCGAGGGTCCCGTTTGTCTCGAGCTCGATAATGAGCTTGTCGAGATTCGTACGTTGCTCGACCCGCGCACTTTCAACCACGTAAGACACCCGGCGCACCGGCGAGAAGGACGCGTCGAGCAGGAGCTTGCCGATGGGACGCTCGGCGTCTTCCTCGGCAACACGGGCGGCAGCCGGGTGATATCCCCTGCCCTGCTGCACGGTCATGCTCATGTTGAGCTGCCCGGCCTTGGTGAGATGGGCGATGACGTGATCGGGATTCATCACCTCGACGTCGTGATCGATAACGATGTCGCTGGCGTAAACGGTACCGGGACCCTTCTTGTTGATGGTAATAATCGACTCTTCCCGGGAATGCATGCGAATGGCAAGGCCCTTCAAGTTCAACAGGATCTCGGTGACGTCTTCCTGAACGCCCTCGATAGTGGTGTATTCGTGAAGCACTCCCTCGATATCGACTTCCGTAACTGCGCACCCCGGCATTGAGGAAAGCAGCACGCGCCTCAAGGCGTTGCCCAGCGTATGGCCAAAGCCACGGTCCAGGGGTTCGATGACAACCTTCGCCGTGTCGGCGCCAACTTCCCGGACGTCCACGACGCGCGGGGTGAGTAGTTGTGTTGCAGCAACCTGCATGGTATTGGGGTCTCCTATCTCGATACTACTTGGCGATACTGTTTGCCGTTACTACTTGGAGTAGAGCTCGACGACCAACTGTTCGTTCACATCGGCTGGTAATTCTTCCCTCTCGGGAACGGTCTTGAATACGCCTTCCATCTTGCTGGCGTTCACGTCGACCCAATCGGGAAATCCGTACTGTTCGGCAACCGTGAGCGAATCCTGAATCCGCGCCTGCTGCTTGGCCTTTTCCCGAATAGCGACGACGTCGCTCGGCTTGATCTGATAAGAAGCAATGTTGACGCAGTCGCCATTGACCGTGATCGCCTTGTGACTGACCAGCTGGCGTGATTCTGCGCGGGTTGCGCCGAAGCCCATCCGGTAGACGACATTGTCCAGGCGGCACTCCAGGGCCTGCAACAGATTGGTGCCGGTGGGACCCTTCTTCTGGTCGGCCTTTGCATAGTAGATTCGGAATTGCTTCTCCAGCACTCCGTACATGCGGCGTAACTTCTGCTTTTCACGCAGCTGCAGCGCGTAGTCCGACATGCGCCGCTGGCGGCGCGCGCCGTGCTGCCCCGGAGGTGTTTCCAGCTTGCACTTGGAATCCAACGGCCGCGCGCGGCTCTTGAGCATTAGATCGGCGCCTTCGCGGCGACTCAATCGGCATTTTGGTCCGGTATATCTGGCCATGGAACTGCAACCAACCTCTAAACGCGGCGCTTTTTCGGAGGCCGACACCCATTATGGGGGATCGGAGTGACATCGGTAATACTGGTGATCTTGAATCCTGCATTGTTCAATGCACGAACCGCGGACTCGCGTCCGGGACCGGGACCCTTCACACGCACTTCCAAACTCTTCAGACCGTTCTCCTTGACCGATTCAGCCACACGGCTGGCGGCGATCTGGGCGGCGAAGGGCGTGCTCTTACGCGAGCCCTTGAAGCCGCTGGCGCCGGCGGTGCCCCAGGCAAGCGCATTGCCCTGGCGATCGGTAATGGTGATAACGGTGTTATTGAAGGACGCGTGCACGTGGGCAATACCGTCGGTGACGGCGCGCTTGACCTTCTTCTTTGTCTTGGGCTTCGGATTGGCCATATTAATCGACTCTTAGAACGGCGCCAGGCGCGTTACTTCTTAATGATCTTGCGAGGGCCCTTTCGGGTTCGCGCGTTGGTGTGGCTGCGCTGGCCTCGTACCGGCAGGCCACGGCGATGGCGAATTCCACGGTAAGCACCCAGGTCCATCAAGCGCTTGATGTTCATGGATACCTCACGGCGCAAATCACCCTCGATGGTGTAACGCGATACTTGACTGCGAACGCTGTCGAGTTCCTCTTCGGTGAGGTCCTTCACCAGCGCCGTGGGGCTGATTCCCGCATCCGCGCAGATGGCTCGGGCATGGGTCCGGCCGATGCCGAAAATGGACGTCAGGGAAACCCACGCGTGCTTGCGGTCGGGAATGTTTACACCAGCGATTCGTGCCATGCCATCGGTCTCTCAGTTGTTAATGTCGCGTGATCGTCAAAATTGCGGGAGTGTAATCCGAAACTGGATATAAATCAATAACCTGCAATCAGCCTTGCCGCTGCCGGTGGCGTGCATCCTTACAGATGACACGTACTACACCCTTGCGCCGAATGATCTTGCAGTTTCGGCACATGCGCTTAACCGACGCTCTGACTTTCATCTCCTGAACTCCCTAATCTGCTTTCCGCCGACCGGCCATTGACCCACTAACGGGGCACGCCGCTGCGGCCGTAGCCTTTGAGGTTTGCCTTCTTCAGCATCCCCTCGTACTGGTGCGACATCATATGGGCCTGTACCTGGGCCATGAAATCCATGGTCACCACCACAATAATCAGCAGCGAGGTACCACCGAAGTAGAACGGCACGCTCCACTGCAGGATCATGAATTCCGGCAACAGGCAGACGGCCGTAATATAGGCGGCACCCCAGAAGGTGAGCCGCGTCATGACCCCGTCGATATAGCGCGCGGTCTGGTCGCCGGGTCGAATACCGGGAATGAAGGCGCCGGATTTCTTGAGATTGTCCGCCGTATCCTTTGGATCGAACACCAGCGCCGTGTAGAAAAAGCAGAAAAAGATGATGGCGCCAGCGTAAAACATGACATACAGAGGCTGCCCCGGCGACAAGGTGGTGGACAGATCCCGTAACCAGGTCATGCCTTCGGCACTACCGAACCAGCCACCAATGGTGGCCGGGAACAAAATGATGCTCGAGGCGAAAATAGGCGGAATAACGCCGGCCATGTTGAGCTTGAGCGGCAGGTGGCTACTCTGCCCGGCGTACATTCTGCGTCCTACCTGGCGCTTGGCATAGTTGACCGTAATGCGGCGCTGCCCGCGTTCGACGAACACCACGAAGGCCGTAACAACCAGGGCCAGAACCATGATTACCAGTACCAGCAGCACATGCAACTCGCCCGTGCGCGCGAGCTCCAAAGTGCCCCCGATGGCACTGGGCAGGCCCGCGACGATGCCGGAAAAAATGATGATGGAGATGCCGTTGCCGATACCTCGCTCGCTGATCTGCTCACCCAGCCACATGAGGAAAACAGTGCCGGTAACCAATGTCGCAACCGTGGTAATGCGGAATCCGAGGCCGGGATCGATGACCACTGGAAGCGCTCCCGCCTGCTGGCTTTCCAGCGCGATCGCAACACCGAGCGCCTGGAAGCTCGCCAGAAATACCGTGCCGTAACGCGTATAGCGGGTGATCTTGCGCCGTCCCGCCTCACCTTCCTTGCGCAGCTCCTTCAAGCGCGGCTCCACATGCGTAAGAAGCTGCATGATGATGGCTGCGGAAATGTAAGGCATGATGCCGATGGCGAATATGGAAAAACGACCGAGCGCGCCACCGGAGAACATGTTGAACATGTCGAGAATCGTGCCGCGCTGCTGATCAAACAGCAGCCCGAGGGCGACCGGGTCGATGCCGGGCACCGGAATGAAGGATCCGGTGCGGTACACGATCAGCGCACCGAGCACGAACAGCAACCGGTGCTTGAGCTCCGCAGTCGGTCCGCCGCCACTGGCGGTTTTGGGCGCGCGTGCCATGGAATCAGCCCGCTTCCACCTTACCACCAGCCGCCTCGATGGCAGCCCGGGCACCCGGGGTCACGGAAATCCCCTTCACCACGACCGCTTTGTCGAGGGTACCGGCGGCAATAATCTTGGCGCGCTTGACGCGCTTGGCGACGATCCTCGCGGCCTTCAGAACTTCCATGTCGATGGTATCGGCGTTCAGCATGCCCAGATCACCGACCCGGACCTCGCCACTGAATCGCGCCTTGCGGGAAGTGAAACCAAATTTCGGCAGGCGCCTCTGCAACGGCATCTGGCCGCCCTCGAAACCCACCACGGAATGGCCGCCGGAGCGCGACCGCTGGCCCTTGTGTCCGCGCCCACCGGTCTTACCCACACCAGAGCCGGCACCGCGACCAACGCGCTTGCCCGCCTTACGCGCGCCTGCACCGGGATGTAGATCATTCAATTGCATGACTGTCACGCCTCCTCGACTCGAAGCATGTACGACACCTTATTGATCATGCCGCGGGTGCAGGGGGTGTCCTCCACCTCCACCGTATGGTGCATACGCCGAAGCCCCAGCCCTCGTACGCAGGCCTTGTGCTTCGCCAGGCGGCCGTTGATGCTACGCACCAGCGTCACCTTGACAGTTTTCTTGTCCGTTTTACTGGTGGCCATGACCTATCCCACTACCTGCTCCACGGTCAGGCCGCGCTTTGCCGCGATCTGCGCCGGGGATGACATTCCGGCAAGCCCTTTGACGGTCGCCCGGATGACGTTAATGGGGTTCGGCGAGCCGATGCACTTGGCGAGCACATCGTGCACACCGAGGACCTCGAACACAGCGCGCATGGGACCGCCGGCGATAATCCCTGTGCCCTCAGACGCCGGTTGCATGTAAACCTTGGCGGCGCCGTGCCGGGCCATCATCGCGTATTGCAGGGTGCTCCCCTTGAGCGCCACCGAGATCATGTTCTTACGTGCATTCTCCATGGCCTTCTGAATGGCGGCGGGTACCTCGCGGGCCTTCCCGCGACCCATACCTACACGCCCTTTGCCGTCACCGACCACGGTTAGAGCCGTGAAGCCGAACTGACGCCCGCCTTTGACCACCTTCGCGACGCGATTGATGGCGACCAGTTTTTCGACGAGATCGTCGCTGCTCGATGGACCCTGAAAATTAGCCATTCTTCAACCCCTAAAACTTCAATCCGTGCTCGCGCGCGCTGTCAGCCAGCGCCTTGATGCGGCCGTGATACCGGAATCCGGCGCGATCGAACGCAACTGTTTCGACCCCCTTGGCTTTGGCGCGTTCGGCGATCAGCCGTCCGATGACGGTCGCGGCTTTGATGTTTCCGCCATAGCCCACCTCTTGCTTCACCGCCTTCTCCACCGTCGATGCACTGACCTGCGTTTCGGCACCGCCGGAAACGATGATCTGCGCATATATGTGGTAAGGCGTGCGGTGAATACAAAGTCTGGGAGTTTCGAGCTCCCTGATCTTCGCGCGCGCACGCCGGGTTCGGCGGATTCTCAACTGTTTCTTATCCATACGTGTACCTACTTTTTCTTCGCTTCCTTGCGCTGAATTAATTCGTCGTGGTATTTCACACCTTTGCCCTTGTAGGGCTCGGGCGGTCTGAAAGCACGAATTTCGGCCGCCGCCTGACCAACTTTCTGCTTGTCGACACCGCGCAGCACGATTTCCGTCTGAGACGGCGTTTCCACTGTCACTCCAGTGGGCGCCTCGAACTTGACCGGATGGGAAAATCCCAAGGCCAGGTTCAGCGCGTTACCTTGCATTTGTGCGCGATAGCCGACCCCCACCAGTTGCAGGCGCCGCTCGAACCCTTCACTGACTCCCACAACCATATTGTTGATAACCGCGCGCGTGGTCCCGGCGAGGGCCACACCGTTGTCCGCTCCCTCGCGGGCGCTGCAGTTCAAGGCATCATCGTTGCGCACCACCTCTACGGTGTCGTGAACGCGATGCTCCAGCGTCCCCTTGGGGCCCTTGACAGTGATGGACTGACCGTCGATGGTCACGTCCACCCCGGACGGGACGCTGATGGGTTTCTTCGCGACTCTGGACATCCCCTGGTTCTCCTAGGTGACAATGCCGACGACTTCGCCGCCATGCCCGGCCGCGCGCGCCGCCTTGTCGGTCATGAGACCCCGGGACGTGGAAATAATCGCGATGCCGAGACCATTCATCACCGTCGGCAACTCGTCTTTGTTCTTGAAAATCCGCAGCCCCGGGCGGCTGACCCGCTGAATTTTCTCTATCACCGGCTTGCCGTCATGGTACTTGAGCACGACGGAAAGCTGAGGCATGCCGCCCTCGCTCTCGGTGGTCAGATCGCGGATGTAACCCTGCTCCTTGAGAAGATTGGCGATTGCCATCTTCTGCTTGGACATGGGCATCATCACGCGCACCTTGCCTGCCGACAAGCCGTTGCGAATGCGGGTGAACATGTCCGCGATTGGGTCCTGCATGCTCATTGTTCGGTGGCCTCGATAAAGTTTTTCATGTGTTCGTCAAAAATCGTATCCAGTGACGTCACCAGCTGGCCTTGACCAGACCGGGCACGTCCCCACTCATGGCGGCTTCGCGCAACTTATTTCGCCCCAGGCCGAACTTTCTGTAATAACCATGGGGGCGGCCGGTCATTCGGCACCGGTTTCGCAGCCGCACCGGACTTGCGTTGCGTGGCAGGCGCTGCAGCTGATGCATTGCGTCGAGGCGATCCTCGGCGCTCAAACCCTGATCGCTGATTCTCGACTTCAACTCCGCCCGCTTGGCGGCGAATTTCTGCACCATGCGCATGCGCTTGGTTTCTCGGTTAGTCAGTGAAAGCTTCGCCATATCGGTTCCCGCTGATTAATTCTGTCGGAATGGAAAACTGAACCCTTCGAGCAACGCCCGACCTTCTTCGTCGGTTCTCGCGCTGGTGGTGATGGCGACGTCCAATCCCCGGATCTTGTCGATTTGGTCGTAATCGATCTCCGGAAAGATGATCTGCTCGGTCACACCCAGGCTGTAGTTGCCGCGTCCGTCGAAAGCGCGCGGGCTGAAACCCCGGAAATCCCGGGTACGTGGAATTGCAATGTTGATCAGGCGATCGAGGAATTCGTACATACGCTCGCCACGAACCGTCACCTTGCACCCAATCGGCCACCCCTCGCGCACCTTGAAGGCAGCAACTGATTTGCGCGCCTTGGTGACGATGGGTCGCTGGCCGGTAATCCTCGTAAGATCCGCCACAGCATGGTCGAGCACCTTTTTGTCAGCAAGCGCCTCTCCAACTCCCATGTTGATCGTTATCTTCTCGAGCCGCGGAATCTGCATAACGGATCCATAGCTGAAGCGCTCCATGAGCGCCGGCCCAACCGTCTCTTTATAATGTTCGCGCAGTCTTGACATCGTCCTATCGCCCAAAAAATCGGCCAAAAGCCTCAAACATCCACAACCTCAGAGGTCGATTTGTAAATTCGCACCTTCTTGCCGTCCTCGAGGTACTTGTAGCCGATGCGATCGCCTTTACCTTCAATGGCGTTGTAAATACCGACATTGGAGATGTGCATCGGCATCTCCGTCTCCACGATTCCGCCACTGGTACCGCGCTGAGGGTTCGGCTTTACATGGCGCTTGGCCAGATTGACTCCCTCTACGACGACACGGTCATCGGGAGTCACGCTCAGCACAGTGCCCCGTTTGCCCTTGTCCTTGCCGGCGCGCACCAGCACTTCGTCACCCTTTCTGATCTTGGCCATTTCCCGTGTCCTCTAGTCTCAAAGCACCTCAGGGGCCAACGAAACGATCTTCATGAATCGTTCGCTCCTGAGCTCCCTGGTTACGGGGCCGAAGATGCGGGTGCCAATCGGCTGCAACTGATTGTTGAGCAAAACGGCCGCGTTGCTGTCGAATCGAATCAGCGAGCCATCTGGCCGGCGCACACCCTTGCGCGTCCTGACGACCACCGCGTTGTACAATTCACCCTTCTTGACCTTGCCGCGCGGGATGGCCTCTTTCACCGTCACCTTGATGACGTCGCCAATTCCGGCATAACGGCGCTTTGATCCGCCAAGAACCTTGATACACATCAAGCGCCGCGCTCCGCTGTTGTCTGCTGCTAACAGCTCTGATTGCATCTGAATCATGTCAATTCTCCGCCCAAATGGTCCAAGTTATCGAGCGCGCTCGATGATTTCGTGCAAACGCCAGGATTTGCTCTTGGACAATGGCCGGCATTGCTCGATGCTGACCAGATCGCCGACGCGACACGCGTTCTCTTCATCATGCGCATGCAACTTGGTCGAACGGCGTATGTACTTCTTGTAAAGCGGGTGCTTGACGCGCCGCTCCACGAGAACCGTCATGGTCTTGTCCATCTTGTCGCTGATGACTTGTCCAGTCAGCGTCCGGGTCCTGGCCGGACCGTCCGTCTGCCCGCCGGCGTGCGCACTCTCAGCGCTGGGGATCTGATCGCTCATTTGCTCTCCGCTCTGAGGCGCTCGTTCATAATGGTCTTAACCCGAGCGATATTTCGCCGGACGTCTTTCACCTGGTTGTGCCGGGTCAACTGACCCGTACCTTTTTGCATACGCAGATTGAATGCCTCTCGGGACAACTCGAGGAGTTCCTTTTCCAGGTCCTCTGCACTCTTGGCGCGAAGCTCTTTGGCATCCATTTAAAGTATCGTCCTCGCCGAAAATATGGTCTGCACTGGAAGCTTCGCCGCCGCCAGCCGGAATGCTTCACGGGCAAGCTTTTCGTCCACACCCTGGATTTCATAGAGCATGCGGCCGGGCTGCACCTGCGCCACCCAGTACTCCACATTTCCCTTACCTTTTCCCTGGCGCACTTCCAGGGGTTTCTTGGTAATGGGCTTGTCCGGGAAAACCCGAATCCAGATATTCGCTCCGCGCTTCACGTGACGGGTAATGGCGCGCCGGGCCGCCTCGATCTGCCGGGCCGTGAGGCGCCCGCGGGTGGTCGCCTTGAGGCCGTACTCGCCGAAACTGACCTTATTGCCGACATTCGCCTTGCCGCGATTGCGACCCTTTTGCTGCTTTCTGAATTTTGTGCGCTTTGGTTGCAGCATAATAAATTCTCCAAAAAATCCTGACCCCTGCTAGCTGGCAGCGGCGGCCTCGGCCTCCACCACTTCGGCTTCTTCGACCCGCTCGAAGATCTCGCCCTTGAAGATCCAGACCTTCACGCCAATGATGCCGTAGGTTGTGCGTGCCTCGGCGAATCCGTAGTCGATGTCCGCGCGAAGCGTGTGCAACGGCACACGCCCTTCGCGATACCACTCGGACCGCGCGATTTCCGCTCCGTTCAGACGACCACTGACTTTCACCTTGATGCCCTCGGCACCGAGGCGCATGGAATTTGTGACCGCTCGCTTCATGGCACGCCGAAACATGATGCGCCTGACGAGCTGCCCGGCGATGTTTTCCGCGACCAGGTAGGCGTCGAGCTCGGGCTTGCGGATCTCCTCGACGCCGATGTGCACCGGCACACCCATCATGGCGGAGACTTCCTTGCGCAAGGCATCGATGTCTTCGCCCTTCTTACCGATAACGATACCGGGGCGCGCCGTGTGGATAACGATTCGGGCATTCTTGGCCGGGCGCTGGATTTCGATACGACTGATGGAAGCGTGGGCGAGCTTCTTGCGAATGAACGCGCGCACCGCAATATCGGTGTTCAAATTGTCCGCGTAGTCTCGCCCGTCGGCGTACCAGATGGAGTTCCAGTCTTTGACTATGCCCAATCGAAAGCCGACTGGATGTACTTTTTGACCCATCGTGTCCTCGCTTAGATATCCGAAACCGTCAACGTAATGTGACTCGTGCGCTTCATGATGTGATTTACCCGGCCACGCGCCCGCGCCCTGAATCGCTTGTGAGTCGGACCCTGATCGATGAGCACCGTCTGCACGCGCAGCTCGTCGATGTCCGCACCCTCGTTGTGCTCCGCGTTGGCAATCGCCGACTCCAACACCTTTTTCAAAATGCCCGCGGCCTTCTTGTCACTGAAAGTGAGCAACTCCACAGCGCGCTCCACCGGCAGCCCACGAATCTGGTCAGCGACCAAACGCGCCTTCTGCGGTGACAAGCGCACGAATTTCAATTTTGCCGATACTTCCATCATTCCAATATCCCACGCAGACTGGAGGCTACTTCTTGACCTTGCGGTCGCCCGAATGACCCCTGAACGTACGCGTCGGGGCGAATTCACCCAGCTTGTGGCCCACCATATTTTCCGAGACCAGCACCGGCACGTGCAGCCGACCATTATGCACGGCAATCGTCAGCCCGACCATATCCGGCACGATCATGGAGCGCCTGGACCAGGTTTTTATAGGGCGTTTACTGTTCGTCGCCCGCGCCTGATCCACTTTGTGCACCAGATGGTGGTCCACGAAAGGACCCTTCTTGATTGAGCGTGGCACCCCTTATCCTCCCTTACCGCGTTTGCGCCGGCGGACAATCATGCCGTCGGTGCGTTTGTTCCGCCGCGTCTTGTGACCCTTGGTGGGTTGCCCCCAGGGTGACACGGGGTGACGTCCGCCCGACGATCGGCCTTCGCCGCCGCCGTGAGGATGATCCACCGGATTCATGGCAACACCGCGAACCGTCGGCCGCTGGCCGCGCCAGCGGCTCGCACCGGCCTTGCCGTATGACTGAAGCCCATGCTCGGAGTTACTGACTTCTCCCACCGTTGCGCGGCAGTCGATGGGCACCCGTCTGAGTTCCCCCGAGCGCAATCGCAGCGTTGCGAACTGCCCCTCCCGGGCAATGAGCTGCACGCTCGTTCCGGCGCTGCGGGCCACCTGCGCACCCTTGCCCGGCTTCAATTCCACGCAGTGCACCGTGGTGCCCACGGGAATGTTGCGAATCGGCAAACAACTCCCCGCCTTGATAGGCGCGTCGGGGCCGGAACTCACCTCATCGCCGGCGCGAACACTTTTCGGCGCGACTATGTAGCATCGCTCACCGTCGGGATACAGAATCAGCGCGATATGGGCACTTCTGTTGGGATCGTATTCCAATCGCTCCACGCGCCCGACGATACCGTCCTTGATGCGTTTGAAGTCGATGATCCGATAGCGTTGCTTGTGTCCGCCGCCGCGATGCCTGGTGGTGATACGACCCTTGTTGTTGCGGCCGCCCGACTTGCTCTTGGGGGCGACAAGCGGACCGTAAGGTTCACCCTTGTGCAGATCCGGCCGAGTGGGCTTGACGACGAACCGTCGGCCGGGAGAAGTAGGCTTTGTTTTGATCAATGGCATGATTCAGGCCTCATTCCCCACCAATAAAATCGATGTCGTGGCCGGGCTTCAAGCGCACATAGGCCTTCTTCCAATCGGAACGCTTGCCCGGCGTGCGCTGGAAGGTTTTGCGTTTACCCTTCACCGAAACGGTGCGCACGTGCTCTACTTCGACGTTGAACAGCTTCTCGACCGCACGCTTGATCTCCGGCTTGCAGGCGTCGGGGAGCACACGGAAAACCACCTGATTCGAGGCATCCGCCACCCGCGCGCTCTTCTCCGAAACATGCGGCGAGACCAGTATTTTCATCAGGCGCTCGTCGTTCATGCCAATCTCTCCTCGACGTGCTTCAACGCCGGCACCGTGATCAAAACCTTGTCGAAGGCTACCAAACTCACGGGATTGATCTGGCTGGCTTCGATGTAGGTCGTCCAGTGAAGATTGCGCGACGCCAGCGCCAGATTCTCCTCGAACTCTGCGGTCACGATGAGCACGTCCTGTAATCCCAAAGTCCCGAGCTTGGCGGTGAGTTCTTTGGTTTTCGGCGCATCTACGCCGAACTCCTCCAGCACTACGAGCCGTTCCTGGCGTACCAATTCGGAGAAAATCGAACGCAGGGCACCGCAGTACATCTTGCGGTTGACCTTCTGCGAGTAGTTTCTGGGACTGGCCGCGAAGGTGACGCCGCCGGTTCGCCATATGGGGCTGCGAATGCTTCCGGCGCGGGCGCGTCCCGTGCCTTTCTGGCGCCACGGCTTGGCACCGCCACCGCTGACCTGGGCCCGGGTTTTCTGCGCGCGAGTGCCGCGGCGGGCGCCGGCCATGTAAGCATTCACGACCTGATGCACGAGCGGCTCATTGAAGGGCGCGCCGAATGCGGTCTCCGACACCTCGACGCCCTTCGACGACTGTTTTCCCTTTTCACTGACTACAGCAAGCTTCATCGCCCTTTCCTGATAAACCTGGTTCAAGCAGACCCGGGGGCCGGGGCTTTCACGGCCGGACTCAGAACCACGTCGCCGCCCGCGGGGCCTGGCACCGCGCCCTTGAGCAGAACGAGATTGCGCTCTTCGTCGACCCGCACTACTTCCAGATTCGGGGCGGTGCGCATCACGTTACCCATGTGGCCAGACATCTTCTTACCCTTGAAGACGCGCCCCGGTGTTTGATTTTGACCGATGGACCCCGGCGCACGATGGGCGAGCGAGTTGCCATGGGTGGCATCCTGCATATGGAAGTTGTACCGTTTCACTACACCCGCAAAGCCTTTGCCGATAGTGCAACCACGGGCGTCCAGCTTCTGACCCACGGCAAAGCGATCGACTTTCAACTCCGAACCGACCTCGAGATCCGTGCCCTCGTCGGCGTCCAGGCGAAACTCCCACAAACCTCGGCCCGCATCGACACCGGCCTTGGCAAAATGCCCGGCCTTCGACTTGTTCAGGGACTTCGCACGGCGGCTGCCTGTGGTCACCTGCAAGGCGCGATATCCGTCGTTGTCGATGTCCTTGATCTGCGTGATGCGGTTCGGTGTGACCTCGATAACTGTCACCGGCAGCGAAGCCCCGTCTTCCATGAAGACCCGCGTCATTCCGCATTTTCGTCCTACTAGTCCAATGGTCATGTTCTTCGACTCAGTTGAGCTTGATTTGAACGTCGACACCCGCCGCGAGATCCAGCTTCATCAACGCATCGACGGTCTTATCAGTCGGGTTGAGAATATCCAGGATGCGTTTGTGGGTGCGTATTTCGTACTGGTCCCGTGCATCCTTGTTCACATGGGGCGAAATCAACACGGTGAAACGTTCCTTGCGGGTCGGCAAGGGGATCGGGCCTTTCACCTGGGCACCGGTGCGCCTCGCCGTCTCGACTATCTCGAGCGCCGACTGATCGATTAACCGGTGATCGAAGGCTTTCAGCCGGATGCGGATACGTTGATTAGCCATTAGAAATCCTCTATCTCGCCGCCGTCACTCGATGATTTTCGCGACTACGCCGGCACCCACGGTGCGGCCACCCTCACGGATAGCAAACCGCAAGCCCTCTTCCATCGC
>JAACFO010000096.1 GCA_009937425.1 Gammaproteobacteria bacterium | reverse complement strand
GCTGATGCAGTTGCGATAGCCCCAAGCGCTCGGCATTTTCGATGATCATGAGGCTCGCATTGGGAACGTCGACGCCCACTTCGATGACCGTCGTCGCTACCAGAAGATCCAGACTCCCGTCTTTGAAGGCCGCCATGATCTGCTCTTTGTCCGCGGACTTCATGCGCCCGTGCACAAGAGCGATGCGTAGCTCCGGCAGCGCCGCGCTCAGACTGCGGTAGGTCTCTTCCGCGGCCTGGGCTTCCAACGCCTCGGAATCTTCGATGAGCGTGCAGACCCAGTAGGCTTGTTGGCCTTCCCGGCATGCGGCGTGCACCCGTGCCACCACCTCGGGTCGGCGGGAGTCCGGGAGCACCGCCGTATCGATGGCCTGTCTTCCCGGCGGCAGCTCATCGATGACCGAGGTGTCCAGGTCCGCGTACACCGCCATCGCGAGGGTGCGCGGAATCGGGGTCGCCGTCATGATGAGCTGGTGGGGTTGCTTGCCGGTCCGCTGACCCTTGTCGCGCAGCGCAAGACGCTGATGGACGCCGAATCGGTGCTGCTCGTCGACGATGACGAGACCAAGGTTGGGAAAGTCCACCTGTTCCTGAAACAGGGCGTGGGTCCCCACTATCAGCATCGGTTGCCCGCTCGCGACGCTTTTCAATGCCGTATCCCGCGCCCGCGCCGTGAGTTTCCCCGATAACCATGCAAGCGGGATCTCCAGCGGCTCGAGCCAGGCGAGAAAGTTCCCCATGTGCTGTTCTGCGAGTAGTTCCGTCGGCGCCATGAAGGCGACTTGAAAGCCGGCCTCGATGGCTTGAAGTGCCGCCATCGCGGCTACCACCGTCTTTCCCGAGCCCACGTCACCCTGAACCAATCGCTGCATCGGGTGGGTTTTCTCCAGGTCGGCGCAAATTTCGTCGATAACGCGCCGTTGCGCGCCGGTGAGAGTGAAGGGCAATTGTGCGACGAAGCGTGCGCGCAGGTGTCCCGTTGTTTGCATGGGTGGTGATGCATCCCGATCCATGCGCTGGCGCAGCAGCCGCAGACTGAGATGACGGGCGATCAACTCGTCGAAAGCCAGGCGCCGGCGGCCTCGGCCGATGTCGGATTCGGGGTTGTCCGGGTCCGAGCCCGGTGGTGGCCGGTGTACCGCGTGCAGCGATTCCTTGAGGGGCGCAAAGCCGTGGCGGGCGAGAATGTCACCGGGCACGAAGTCGCGGAGCGTGGCGTCGGTTTCCAGTCGTTCCAGGGCCTGATCTGTCAGGCGTTGCCAATTCTTCTGATGCAATCCCTCGGTGGTTGGATAAATCGGCGTCAGGTGATCTTCTGTGGTCACGTCTTCGGTTTCGTTCATCAGCCGGTATTCCGGATGCACCATCTCGAGCCCTTTTGGTCCCCGGCGCACTTCGCCGAAGCACACTACCCGCTCGCCGCGGGCCAGGCGCTTTTGCTGACTTTGACCGAAATAGAAGAAACGCAGACTGATACTGCCGGTACCGTCGTGGATGACGCTTATGAGGGAGCGTCGGCGGCCGTACTGAATCTGCGTGATTTGAATTTCCCCACAGACCACCGCCTCCTGGCCCTGGCGCAATGATCCGATGGCGCTCAAGCGCGTGCGGTCCTGGTAACGCAGCGGCAGATGGAAGAGCAGGTCCTGCAGCGATTCGATGCCCAGGGCCGCCAATCGCTCGGCGACGCGTGGTCCGACACCACGAAGTGCGGTGACGGCTACGTTGTCCGAGTTTTCCTCTTTACCCACGCCGTGGCCGGCGCGATTCAGGCGTCCAGCACCATGATGCCTTCGATCTCGACCTGCGAACCCTTGGGAAGGGCAGCAACGCCAATCGCAGCGCGCGCCGGGTACGGCTCTACGAAGTACTCACTCATGACCTCGTTGACCACCGGAAAATCCGCGAGATTCGTCAGAAACACATTCAGTTTCACCACGTGTGAAAAATCCCCACCGGCGGCTTCCGCCACGGCGCGAAGATTTCGAAATACGCGGTCGATTTGTTCGCGCGTTCCCTCCACCAGCTCCATGGTTGCGGGATCCAGCGGAATCTGTCCGGACAGGTAGACCGTGCCGTTAACATTGACCGCTTGAGAGTAGGTGCCGATGGCGCTCGGCGCGTTCGCGGTACTGATTATCGTTCTGCTCATTTGTGACCCCTCTTAGCTTCCCTTGCGCATGATGCGCGTCACTTCGCTGATGTTGCGGATGCGGCGGATGATGTGTGCAAGGTGTACGCGGTCTGTTACGCCGATGACGATATTCAGGACCGCGTGACTACCCTCGCTATTGTCCATGGTCACGTTTTCGATGTTGGCGCCGGTGTCGGCAATCGTGGCCGCGACGGTGGCAAGTACGCCTTTCTGATTGGCGGTATCGACGCGCACCTCGACGGGGAATTCTCCGTCGATAGTGGGCTCCCACTCCACATCCACCCACCTGTCCGGCTTGTCGGCGTACTCGGCGATGTTACGACAGGCGGCCGTGTGGATGACGACACCGCGGCCGGTGCTGACGAATCCGAGTACCGGATCGCCGGGGATCGGATGGCAGCACTTGCCGAGACTCACCACCATGCCCTCGGAACCTTTGATGTAGACCGGGTGGTTGTTGCGCCGTGCATCCGAACCGGCATGGGACTCATCGGGGACGCGGGTCAGGCGCCGGGTGACCAGGGCGGCCGGCCGCTGACCGAGACCGACGTCCTCGAGCAGATCATCCAAGAGTTCCAGCTGCAACTCTTTGAGCAGCGCGCCGATGCGATCTTTGTCGATGTCGTCCAGCGTCAATGACTCCGGTGCCAGGGCCTGGTTAATCAAACGGCGCCCGAGCTCTACTGCCTCCTCGGAGCGCAGGTTCTTCAGATAATTTCTAATCGCGGCGCGCGCCTTACCGGTTACGACGAAGGTGAGCCAGTTGGCGTTAGGCCGCCCCCAGGACGCGGTCACCGCTTCGACGTTCTGACCGGTAAGAAGCTGGCTGCGCAGAGGGGCGTAACGGCCATCGATCTTGACGGCGATGCAGGTATTGCCGACGTCGGTGTGCACGGCGTAAGCAAGGTCCACCGCAGTCGCGCCGCGGGGCAGCTCCATGATGTCGCCGGCCGGGGTGAATACATAAACGTCCTTGGGAAACAGGTCGACCTTGACGTGTTCGATAAACTCGACGGAGTCGCCGGCCTCGGTCTGCATCTCCAACAGCTCCTTGATCCACTGGCGGGCGCGCTCCTGGGCGGCGCTGCTGCCGGTCTTGCCGGATTTGTAGCCCCAGTGCGCGGCAATCCCGGCCTCAGCGACGCCGTGCATGTCGTTGGTGCGGATCTGCACTTCGAGCGGCGCGCTGTAGGGGCCGAACAAGACCGTGTGCAGGGATTGATAGCCGTTGGCCTTGGGTAGCGCGATGTAGTCTTTGAACTTGCCGGGCACCGGTTTATAGAGATTGTGCATTACGCCGAGCACGCGGTAGCAGTCGTCGGCGGTATCGACGGTGATGCGGAATGCATAAACGTCCAGCACTTCTTTGAATGAAACTCCCTTGTGGCGCATCTTCTTGTACAAGCTGTACAAGTGCTTCTCGCGACCCACGACCTTGCCGCTCAAACCTTCCTGGCGCAGGCGCCGCTTGATCGCGGTCTCGATTTTCCGGACTACCTGTTTCCTGTGGCCTCGCACTTTGCGCAATTCCGCGGTCAGCACCCGGTAGCGCGTGGGGTAGAGGGCCTGGAAACCGAGGTCCTCCAGTTCCTGGCGTATGCTGTTGAGACCCAGCCGATTGGCAATGGGCGCGTAAATCTCCAGGGTTTCCCTGGCGATTTGACGGCGCTTCTCCGGGGCCAGGGCCGCCAGCGTGCGCATGTTGTGCAGACGGTCGGCGAGCTTGACCAGTATCACACGGATGTCCTGAGCCATCGCCAGTAACATCTTGCGGAAGTTCTCAGCCTGGAATTCCGCTTTGCTCTTGAACGTTATCTGCGTGAGCTTACTGACGCCGTCCACGAGATCCGCCACCTCGGCCCCGAACTCTTCAGCAATCTGACCTTTCGCGGTCTCGGTGTCTTCGATGACGTCGTGAAGAATGGCGGCGACAATGGTCTCGTAGTCGAGGCGCATCTCCGTGAGAATGCGCGCCACTTCGATGGGGTGATGGATGTAGGGCTCGCCGGAGGCGCGATGCTGGCCTTCGTGGGCTTCGGCACCGAACAGGTAGGCGCGATAGATGTCCTTTACCTGATCCGATTCGAGGTAGGTATCGGCGAGACCACAGAGATCGCTGATGAGAAACACGCGGCCCCCAGAGTCAGAAGCACGGCCGGGGTTGAAGCGGGCTGATCCTGTTACTCGCCTCCGACGGGTGCACCCGGCATCGCGAGTTCGTCCTCGAAGGTCTCTTCGACGGGCTCGGTGAGGAAGGCCATGGTAATCTTATCCGCAGCAATCTCCCGCAGGGCGATGACGGTGGGTTTGTCGTTCTCGATTTCCACGAGCGGGGTCGCGCCACGGGTAATCTGCCGGGCCCGTTTGGTAGCCAGTTGTACCAACTCGAAGCGGTTGCCGACCTTCTCGATACAGTCTTCGACGGTAATGCGCGCCATCAGTTAAAGCTCCAGTTCGCCAAGCGAAAGCGGTGAATCGTACCCAAGTATCCTGAATTATACCAGCAAAGAGGCGATTAGCTCTCTATGGACCACACTCTGGTGCTGCCGATGCAAATGCCGTGAGCGGATGATACTGCGCAGATCCGCCAGGGCCATTTCGAAGTCGTCGTTGATAACCAGGTAGTCGAATTCCTGATAGTGGGACATCTCGGCGACTGCATCGCGCATGCGCCTGGCGATGATTTCATCGGAGTCCTGGGCGCGTTGGGCGAGCCGCTCGGCGAGGCTCTCCCGTGATGGCGGCAAAATGAAGATGCCGATGCACTCGGGGAGGCGCTGGCGGATCTGGCTCGCGCCCTGCCAGTCGATCTCGAGAATCACGTCCTCCCCGGCCGCCAGGTATTGCTCCACCGAGTCCCTGGCGGTGCCGTAGCGGCAATCGAACACCTTGGCGTGCTCGAGGAAGGCATCCGCGTCGATCATGGCGGCGAAGTCCTGTTCGCTCACGAAGTGATAATTGACGCCATTGCTTTCACTGCTGCGACGCGGGCGGGTAGTGTGGGACACGGACACATGCAGGCGCGGCTCGGAAGCGTTCAGCGCTGCCACCAGGCTGGTCTTGCCGGCGCCGGAGGGGGCGCTGACGACGTATAAATCCCCCCCCGCGGTCTTCTCAACTCCTGCCATCTGGGGCCGTCACTCCACGTTCTGAATTTGTTCGCGCATCTGCTCGATGAAGACCTTGAGGTCCACCGATGCCCGCGTGGTCTCTGTGTCGATGGACTTGGATCCGAGAGTGTTGGCCTCCCGATTGAGCTCCTGCATGAGAAAATCCAGGCGCCTTCCCGCCGGCTGCTCCTCATCGAGCACGCGCCGGACCTCTTTTATGTGGGCGTCCAGCCGGTCCAGCTCCTCGGCCACGTCGGTCTTCTGAGCAACCATGGCCATCTCTTGCTCCAGGCGTTCCTCGTTCAGCTGCTCGGCGAATTCGGCCAGCCGATCGCGAAGGCGCTGGCGGCAGGCCTCGAGCACCTCCGGCAGCCGCTGGCGCACCGCGCCGGTGAGCGCCTGTATCTCGTCGCAGCGCTGCCTGAGCAATCCGTCAATGTGTTGCCCTTCGCGCTCGCGGGTGGTCACCAGTTCCTTCAGGGCGTCGTCCAGCAACTCGAGCACGGCTTTGCCGACGGCGTCGATATCCGGTGATTGCGTCTGGACCACCCCCGGCCAGCGCAACACGTCGACGGCATTGATGCGGGCAGGATCGTGGAGCAACGCATCGATCTCCCTGGTCGCTTCCGCGATCCGCCTGGCGAGTTCCAGATCGAGCTCAAGACTCGCATCGCTGCCTGCGCCAAGGGAAAGCCGCAGGGTGCAATCCACTTTGCCGCGCCCCAGCCGTGCGCGAACCCGTTCTCGGATTGCGCCTTCTATGGCCCGCACCTCTTCGGGCAGGCGCGGGGTCACATCCAGGTAGCGATTATTGACCGAGCGTAGCTCCCAGTAAGCCGTTCCCCATTGTTCGGTGCGCTCGCTGCGAGCGAAGGCGGTCATGCTGCGTATCATATTGAGGCGTTCCGGCGGTTGGTGTGCGGCAATGGTAACGGGCGGCGGCCTGCGTGTCTGCCAATCCGTCCTGCCTATATAATGGCCCGCTCAATTCATTGTACGAAGGAATGCCATCATGCGCCCCAGCGGCAGAGCCGTAGACGAGCTGCGCGAAATCTCCCTGGAACGGCACTACACGCGTCATGCCGAAGGTTCGGTGCTCGTCTGTTTTGGCGACACAAAGGTTATCTGCACGGCGAGCGTGGAAGATCGCGTGCCGCCGTTTCTGCGCGGCCGTGGCCAGGGCTGGGTGACGGCGGAGTATGGAATGTTGCCGCGGGCCACCGGGGAGCGTAGTGGGCGGGAGGCCGCCCGCGGCCGCCAGGGTGGCCGCACCCTGGAGATCCAGCGCTTGATCGGCCGCTCGTTGCGCGGCGTGGTGGACCTCGCCGCCCTCGGCGAGTGCACCGTTACCCTGGACTGCGACGTGATTCAGGCCGACGGCGGTACGCGGACCGCGGCTATCACCGGCAGCTTCGTGGCGCTGGTGGACGCCGTACGCACCCGCGGGGGCGGCGGCGCCAAATCACCCATCCATGGTCAGGTGGCCGCGGTGTCGGTGGGAATTTACCAAGGCCACCCGGTGTTGGACTTGGACTACGCCGAGGATTCCCAGGCCGAGACCGATCTGAATGTGGTCATGAACGACAACGGCGGGTTCATCGAAATCCAAGGCACGGCCGAGGGTCACGCGTTCCGGCGCGGCGAGCTCGATGCCATGTTGAGCTTGGCCGAAGGTGGGGTCGCGAGCCTGCTCGAGGCGCAGCGCAGCGCGCTCGAGGACTGAGACGGTGAGGCGGGTGGTGTTGGCGAGTGCGAATGCGGGAAAGCTCCACGAGCTCAACGCGCTGCTCGCGCCTCACGGCTTGGACGTCGTGCCGCAGTCGCAGTTCGAGATCCCCAGCATCGAGGAAGACGGCGAAAGTTTTGTGGAGAACGCCATTATCAAAGCGCGTCACGCGGCGCGGCTGTCGGGTCTTGCTGCCATCGCCGATGATTCCGGACTGATGGTGGATGCCCTGGACGGTGCGCCGGGGATTTACTCGGCGCGTTACGCAGGGGAGGGCGCCAGCGACAGCGAAAATCTCGAGCTTCTGCTGCACAACATGCGCGACATTCCGGACCCCCGCCGGGGGGCACGCTTCGTGTCCTTGGTGGTTTACATGAACGATCCGCAGGATCCCTGCCCCGTGGTGTGCGAAGGCATCTGGTCCGGGCGTTTGACCCACGCGCCGAGGGGCGACGGGGGCTTTGGTTACGATCCGGTGTTTTACCCGAATGACTGTGAATGCACTTCCGCCGAGCTCGAGCCCGCGCACAAGAACACCATCAGTCACCGGGCGCGGGCCATGCAGGTCCTGCTCGCGCGCCTCGGAGAACCGTGACGGGGTTGCCGGGATGGCGACGGTGGAACCCATTGCCGCTCTCGGTCTTTACGTGCACCTGCCCTGGTGCACGCGCAAGTGCCCCTATTGCGACTTCAACTCCCATGCGGCCAGCGACCTTCCCGAGCTCTCCTACATCTCGGCCCTGCTCGCGGATCTCGATCATGATCAGGCGCGGATCACGGGTCGCCCCCTTGAGAGCATCTTCATCGGTGGCGGCACACCGAGTCTGTTCTCCGTATCCGCCATCGCTTCGCTGCTGGGCGGAATTCGTGAGCGGGTGGATCTGGCGCCGGATTGTGAAATTACCCTGGAGGCCAATCCTGGCAGCGCCGAAGCCGACCGCTTCGCCGGTTATCTGGCTGCCGGGGTCAACCGTCTGTCCATCGGCGTGCAAAGCTTCGATGACGCGGCCCTGAAGAGCATTGGGCGCATCCACGACGCCCGCACGGCGCATCTGGCGGTGGAGACGGCCCAGGCGGCTGGCATGGAGCGCATCAACATCGACCTGATGTATGGCCTGCCGGGGCAGTCCCGGCGGGCGGCGCTCGCCGATGTGGAGCAGGCCCTGGAGCACGGTGTCAGCCACCTTTCTCACTACGAGCTGACCATCGAGCCGAATACCTTATTCCAGCGTTTTCCGCCGCCGCGTCCCGATGAGGACGCGCTTTGGGCGATGCACGAATCGAGCCTTGCACTGATCGAATCCGCCGGGCTTCGGCGTTACGAAATCTCGGCCTACTCACGGCCTGGCGCCGAGTGTCGGCACAATCTCAACTACTGGCGCTTCGGCGATTATCTGGGCATCGGTGCCGGTGCCCACGGCAAGCTCACCCGGGGTGCGAGCGGGGTGATCGAGCGCAGCGTCAAGCATCGCCATCCCCGCCGCTACCTTGCGGCCCTTGGCGGCGGTGACCACGAGGCCCGTCGCGGGCCGGTAGCGGCCGCAGAGCTGCCTCTGGAGTTCATGCTCAATGCAGCCCGTCTGTTGGGGGGATTCTCCGAGGAGCTGTTCGAAGCCCGAACCGGCTTGCCAATCTCGGTAATCAGCGCGCCGCTGGCGCAGGCCGAGGAGCGTGGTCTCATCCGCCGAAAGCGCGGATCCATCCTGCCCACCGAGCGGGGAACACAGTTCCTGAACGACTTCTTGATACTCTTCGAGCCCCAGAGTCCGGCGCCGCCGGAGGCCGCGAAGCGTGCTCCGGTCGACAGGGACGGCGGGCCACCGGTGCTATAATGCCAACTCTGGCTCTTAACGCGTGCCCCGGACTGCCCGCCCATGACCCGCCTGCTTTTTCTGCTGCTTTTGCTTCTATCCACGGCCGCCAGTGCCCGCATGTATCAGTGGCAGGACCCCCACAGCAAGTCCATACAGTTCTCGGGCGTGCCCCCGGCCTGGTACCGCAGCGCCGAGAAAGATCCCCAGCCCCGGGTGCGTGTCTACGACGGCGGCAAACTCATCGACGACACCTATATTCAGTTGTCCCCCGAGGACAACAAGAGCATGCGGGAAATCGCCTTCCGTGCGCTGGAGGAAGAGCAGCAGCTGGAGGCCATAAAGCGCCTCGAGCGGGCCGCCCGGCGTGAGGACAGCCGCCGCGAGAGAGAGCGCCGCGAAGCCTTGAAAGAGCAGGCCGGCAGCGAGGGATCGGATACCACCGGGGCGCCGCCGGATGTTCTGCCGGAATCCCTGGATCCTGAAATGGTCGACCGTCTCAAGAGCATCATCTCCGAGTACGATCGCAGCAACGAAGGCACGCGGATCCAGACGCCGGAAAATTCCGCTCCGCCAGCGGCAACCACCCCCACCTATTAATTAATCCGGAATTGATCAGGACTTGAAGTAGTCCGCCACGGTCTCGAAGAAGGTCTTCTCGCGGGTTTCGATCATGGAGCGCAAAGTCTCCAGCCCCTTGTTGTTGGGCTCTACCTGCAGGCCGAGAGTGATATACGCCTGGGCCCGGCCGTAGCGCTTGCGTGAGAATTCTTCCTCCGCCAACACGACGAAGCGCTCGGCGATTGCGGAGAATCCCTGCTTGGCCGCATCGTTGTCCGGATTAATCGCCAGTAAGCGGCTGAAGTAATAGTGGGCGTTGTCCGCTGGCGGCGACATCAGGCGGTCCTGGCGCAGGCTGTTTCTGGCCAGCCACTCGAGGGCTCGCGAGGCGGACTGTTCATCGATGACGGCGCCGTTAGCGCCGCTCTGCGTCCCCACGCCGCCGCCGGTTGCGCCAGCCGTCGACGATGTGACGACCGGCGGTGGGTTGCGCACCAGCAATGCCGGCGGCTTGTTGAGCTGGGCGATCATGAAGGCGCCCAGTCCACCGAGAACAACAAACATCACACCGGCGAGCACCAGCATGCGCACGGTCCTGGAGCCCCGGCCGACGGAAGCATCGCGGCGCTCGCGGGCTCTGGCTGAAAGCGGCAGCTTCAGGCTATGCAGCGTCATCATGCCGCGCCCCTTTTTGCCTTCGACTTCCTCGCGCAGGTCCTCGACTTCCGTTACCAGTTCGCCGGCATCGCCGATACGCTGGTCGCGGTCCTTGGCCATAAGCCGGTTCAGTAGCGGCTGAAACTGATCCAGCTCCGGAGGCAGCTGGGGCACCGGCGACTGGATGTGCTTCATGATGACCTTAATGGCCGAGTCTCCCTCGTAGGGCTTCTGGCCGGTCAGCATCTCGTAGAAGATGACCCCGAGGCTGTAAATATCGGTGCGTCCATCCACCGGCAGGCCCTCGGCCTGTTCGGGGCTCATATAGAAGGGACTGCCGAGGATGGTTCCAGTACTGGTGAGCTCTTTGTCGACGGTGAAGTCCTTGGCGATGCCGAAATCGCTGAGCAGCGGAGTACCGTCGGCGCGAAAGAGAATGTTCGCCGGCTTCACGTCCCGGTGGACGATGCCCTTTTTATGGGCGTAAGCCAGCGCCTGTCCGATCTTCGAGACCAGCTCGAGTCCGCGTACCGGCGCCAGGCGGTTTTCTATCTTGGCGCGTAGATCACCCCCCTCCACATACTCCATGGAGATGTAGAGCATGTCGTCGGCGCTGCCGATGTCGAAAATCGTGACGATATGGGGGTGGCGCAGGGAGGCAATAATGCGGCCTTCCTTTAGAAAGCGCTCGAAAAAGTCGCCGGATTCGTCGTGGGTGGTATTGAGGGTCTTGAGGACGATCTCGCGATCCAGGGATTGCTGGATGGCGAGGTAGACCGTCGCCATACCGCCCCTGCCAATGGTGCGCTTTACCTCGTAACCCGGGAACTCCATGACACGGGATTATAGTCGTGTCGCCTACCCATGATCCGGACCGATTCACCGTTTCGACCCGCCTTGTGAAGGATTCGGCGGTCCGCGACCGGGAGAAGACTGGCCTCGAGCCTCCGACGACCGTGGAGCGGCGGCCTGGTGGCGGAAATGCGATCGCCTGGGGATGGGCGTCTGGCGGGCGGGGCCGCGCCGTTAGCGTTACACACAGGCAGCATGCTGAGCATCCAATGACGTCGCTCCAGGAGGTAGAGCCATGCAGATTGTCGTGACTGAATTGTCCATCAGGGAGGCCGTAGGACGCGCGCGTAAGCGATTCCAGCAGGCCGACGAGCGCCTGTCGCGGGCCCTGGCGGGCAGTTCTTCAGGACTCCCGTGGATCATCCTCGGAATACTGGGCGTCGCCGCCGGTTCTGTTGCCGTGACGGGGGTGTATTCGCTCCCCGGAGACGCGGCGCTGGTTATTGGTAGTGTCCCGCTGGTCCTGGGTGGCGCTTTTCTGGGTTACGGGTTGCCGCTGTGGTCGCGGGCGCGCAACAAAAAGAAGCGGCGGACCCGCGAATGGCAACTTGCACTGGAGATGTTGCGTCTGCGCGAACAGCAGGCTGAGGAAGACCCCGAGCTTATGGTGGAAGTGCTGGATAGGGTCGATGTGCGGCATCCATCGCTGATATCTCAGTGGAACAGACGCACGTCCACTACCGCGAACTACGTGCAATGAGAATCAGTTACAGTCGGCGCCGCAGTGCCCGGCGTTTGGCCGGGCGGGCCAACCGACGTTGTTCGTCCTGCGGCCGCCGGTATACCCCGGTCCGATCGACGGGACGCTATTGCACCGGAAGGTGCCGGGTGAGCGCCCATCGTGCGCAGCTGAATCAGGGGCGCCCTGGCGAAGCCGCGCGTGCCCGGATTTCCATTCACCAATCAGATAACGGAGGATCATCATGAACGAAGTCGAAATAGCGGCAATCTCCCTGGCAGTCGGCTTGACCGTCGGTGCTCTCGTGTGGGAACGGTTGCGCGGCGATCTTATGCCGCGTTGGTGGAACAGCCGAAACGAAGAACGGCTGGGCGAGCTCGCTGAACGGTTGTCGCGTATCGAGGGGCAGTTGGCGGCGGCCTGATCGGAAGTCATACCACGGCTCACCATCGGCGGCGACGCCGTTTGCTACAATCGCCGCAGCATGAGCAGGGGGACACACATCCACTACGGTTCGGCGCAACGCGTCCCCTGTGTGCCGCGCCGTCATCGTTAGTCCCGGGTCGTGATCGCACCCTCGAGCCGCGCTAGAGGCGTTGTCGTTGTCGCCGCGGCCATGGCCGTAACCGCCGGCGGTGCATTGGCCGGCGACACGGCGATGGCCGTTGCCGCCGGCCTCACCGTGCTCACCATCGGCATGTGGGCCACCAGCGCTCTTCCAGAGCACATGGTGGCGGTGATTTTCTTCGTCCTCGCCATTGTGCTGTCGGTGGCGCCCCAGGAAGTCGTGCTGTCGGGCTTTCTTTCCAGCGCCCTGTGGCTGGTGTTCGGAGGTCTTGTCCTGGGTGTGGCCGTGCAGCGCACGGGACTCGGCCGTTGGCTTGCTTCCGGGGTCGTCGAAAGCATCGGCACGAGCTACGCGAGCGTCATCGCCGCTGTTGTTAGCGGTAACGTGCTGCTCGGGTTTCTGGTGCCATCGGCCATGGGCAGAGCCGTGATCCTGATGCCCATCGTCGTGGCCCTGGCGGAGCATCTGGGATTCTCGCCGGGGGATCGGGGGCGTACGGGTATGGTGGTGGCAACCGCCGTATGCGGGTATGTGATCCCGGCCACCATTTTGCCGGCGAATCTTCCCAACGCCGTTCTACTGGGCGCCGCCGATACCCTCTACGGCATTCACATCACCTACGGACAGTATCTGCTGCTGAACTTTCCAGTGAACGGATTTCTCAAGGCCGTGCTCCTGTGGATGTTGGTATGCCGGCTATTTCCGGCGACGCTGTCACCGCACCAGGGTAGCGGTGCGCAGCGCGCGCCGCTGTCCAGGGATGGCCGCCGATTGTTGTTGTTGCTGTGTGCTTGTCTCGCACTCTGGATAACGGATCGCTGGCACGGTATTGCGCCTGGTTGGATTTCCACCGGCGCCGCGCTCATTTGTATGTTGCCCCGCGTGAATCTGGTGCCGCCGGAAAGCTTCCAGCGCGAGGTGAGCCTCGCGACACTGATCTATGTTGCGGGGATTCTGGGTGTGGGTGCTGTCGTAGCCTACTCGGGGCTCGGCAACGTGTTCGCGGAATTCGTGCTTGCTTACGCAGAGCTCGATCCCGCATCACCGGGGCGCGCCTACGCAACCCTCACCTTCCTGTCCGCGAGCACTGGTTTGTTCGCAACCATGCCCGGCATCGTCGCCATCATGTCGCCACTGGCCGGCGAATTGGCCAATGCCACGCAGTTCTCTTTGTTCACGGTGCTCATGACGATCGTCAATGGATATACGCTGGTGGCGTTTCCCTATCAGGTGGGCCCCATCGTGTTCGCGCTGATGTTGGGTGGGGCGCGTTTTCGCGATGCCGTGAGATTGATGCTGCCGTTGCTCGTAATCAGTGCGGTCGTTTTGATTCCACTCACCTACTATTGGTGGCGCTTTCTGGGTTACCTTGGCTGAGTCCAGTTTTATCTGGACAAGCGGGAACTGAGGTTTCAAGTGTTTCTCCAGGGCGTTTCTACCCATATTATCAACGTCACCGTTCCACGCTCTTCGCCGAGCCCGAAAAACTAAAATGCAGCTACGAGAGATCGCCACCGGTCTGCGCTTCCCCGAAGGGCCCATCGCGCTGCCCGATGGCAGCTTTCTGGCTGTGGAGATCGAGCGTCGCACACTGACGCGCATCGAGGCGGACGGGCGCAAGGAAGTGGTGGCCGAAACCGGCGGAGGCCCCAACGGCGCCGCCATCGGCCCCGATGGTAAGTGCTACCTGTGCAACAACGGCGGCTTCATGTGGCACGAGGACGGCCAGGGCTTGCGGCCGGTACTCCAAGCAAGCGACTACAGCGGCGGGCGTATCGAGCGCGTCGACCTCGACACAGGCGAAGTCGAGGTGCTCTACACACACGCCGGTGACGTCGCCCTTAAGGGACCGAACGACATCATCTTCGACGCCCACGGCGGGTTCTGGTTTACCGATCTCGGCAAGGTACGCGTCAACGAGCAAGACCGCGGCCGGGTTTTCTACGCGAAAGCCGACGGCAGCGAATGCCGAGAGGTCATCTACCCTCTGGTGACGCCGAACGGTGTTGGCCTTTCGCCGCGGGGCACTCACTTGTATGTCGCCGAGACCGAGCCGTGCCGGCTCTGGGAGTTCGCGATCACAGCTCCGGGTGAGATCTCGAAGGAACCGTGGCCCTCCCCACACGGAGGGCGTCTGGTCGCGGGGCCTGGTGGTTTTCAGCGCTTCGACAGCTTGGCGGTGGAAGCAGGCGGAAACGTGTGTGTCGCCACCCTCATCAACGGCGGCATCACGGTGGCCTCTGCCGACGGCGCGTCCGTCGAGCACCTGCCAATGCCTGATTTGTACACCACGAATATCTGCTTCGGGGGCCCACAGCTTCGCACCGCCTACATCACCCTTTCCATGGGTGGACGCTTGGTCGCGACACAGTGGCCGCGCCCGGGCCTCCCCCTCAATTACTTGAACGTCTGATCCGGGGACCGTAGGAGCGCCTTGCGAAAGACGCACGCCTGCCGATACGGATTCAGCAGACATGGAGGTGATACGTTGCAATCGAACCCGGATAATTCATTAAATCGTCTCAGCGGATTTGTGATCGTCGCGAATACCCTGTTGCCAGCGTTGTTAGTACTACTTGTCTTCGCCGCATCGGCACTCTTCGCGTCGGACTATTTAAATGAAATACGCGCCGCCGCTACGCAAATGCAGAAAACGGCTGGGAATGCTGCTACTGCAGTCGCCGCCGTTGCAAAGAACGTCAAGACTCACGCAACGACAGCGCAAATCAGACTCCAGGGAATCACAAAGAAAGTAGGGAAGAAGAAGGCCAAGGTGGATGTGGTGATTTCCGACATCGAGAAAGGACTCAAGAAAGCAAAGGTATCCAAAAAGCTCCGGAATGGCCTGACAAGTGGCTTCGAAAAAGCAATGGAACCCTTTACCCCGGTGTCCGATCTCTCGAAAGACTTCAAAAATATCGGCGCCGAGATAAAAAAGCTGGACAAACTCAAACCACTCTTTAATCAGATTGCGACAAACGCGGGGAAACTGACCGGTCTGTTTAGCTCTCTTGCCGCGTGGTGGGAACTACTGTGGTTTGTGTTGCTGATTATCGCAGCCTGGGTCGGGCTCTCCTATGTGCTGTGGGCAAAACGTCGTCTGGCTTACGGTGTTGCACTGATGCGGGGAGACCATCAGCTAAGCACGCCCTTTTGAGCCGTATCAGGGAATCACCCATTAGCCCCTCCCGATTGAATGGAATCGGACCGTTCGGTCGTGGAAAGTGATAATTAACACATCCTCTTTCCCGGGCCGAAGCTATGCTGACATTCATCACTGGATTAACAGGCACGAGGCTGTGCCAGGTGATTTGGTCACGCACTGGAGCGTAAGCGATGAAATCGAAATCTTTGAAGTTCCGAATTCCAATGTTCGTGTTGGGTATCGCCCTCATCAGCGGTACCTTGTCGGCGCAAACGATTGGAAGAACCTTCGTATACGTCAACGGCTATGAGCTTACCCCCCAGGAGCTATACGTAACTCAACAGCAGTTGGGTGTCCGCGTCTCGCCGGGCAACTACCTTTACGATCCTCAATCAGGATGCTGGATGGAATTGAATACCGGACAGAGCGGATGTCCGGGGAGTGCAGGTGGCGGTAATCCAGGCGGTGGGTCCTACATCTCGCGTTACGGTAGCGGCGAGTCGAACGCCAACGGAGACTGGAATCATTGGAGCAATGCGGCGGGCGGGGCCG
>JAACFO010000255.1 GCA_009937425.1 Gammaproteobacteria bacterium | reverse complement strand
TTCGTGAAACTCCCGCAGCGTTGCCGCGGAAACCCCGTACTTGCCCTGGTACTCTGAACCGTCGTGCAACATCGCCCCGTACGGTCCGACACTCGCAGCGATGAATGGCACGTAGTCGGTATCCGGGTTGGCGGCCAGGAATTCATCGCGTGCGCGGACGGCAAGATCCACGGACAGAGACATCAACTCGTTCGCTTCATCGCCCGACAGTCCGAGTGTCGCAAACCCCTCGCGGCTCGCCTGGTAGGTCGCCGTCGCCACGCACTCGGCGCCAACATCGAGGTAGGCCCTGATCGCCTGGACAATTGCCTCCGGATTCGTTTGCAGCAACGAGGCCGACCACAGTGCATTGCCGATATCACAACCTAGCGCCTCGAGCTGCGTCGCCAGGCCACCATCGATGAGGATTGGCCGGTCGCGGTCCAGCGCCTCAAGGAGAGATTGTCTAACCGTCATTGTGTATCCGCACATCTACTTCAATGGAGTACAGCAATTTTGCCACTTTGACGGCGGCCATGACGGTCAGATCGGGACGTAGCAGGGTGATATCGGTGGGGCCGTTGCCAAGCCGGATCGCCTCTACCAGCGTACCGGGTGAACTCGTACTACCGCGCGTCCGCGCCATGACCAGCGAACGTCCGGCAATCGATTCACCGTACTGCGGGTGATGCCTGTCGACAATCATCCCGGTTTTCGGGTCCAGTCCGCCCCAGAAACTCAGTGGCTGTGTCAATCGTAGCTCACTCACCATCGCAGGCCCTCTCGACGCAGTCGCGCAAACTCGCGAACGTCACTGCCACGTCGAGATCAGACGGCCCGTACCAGGCCCATTTCGCCGAATTCGTCATCACGTGATTGCCGAGTTCGGTGGCGAGTGGGCGGTAATACGTACAGCGGCCGATGACAAACTCAACCCCACCCTGCTCAAGTGTTCCAAACAATCCCGATTCCTGAAGGTTCGCCAGCGTTGCCGCGTTCGTAGATGCGATAAGGCGCGTGCGCAGCTGGCGGCCAGCAATTAGCTCGGCGAGATTGCGAAACTCGGCCGGTGAAAAATGCGGCGCGCCGACACAGACGGCCGTGACCTTGTCCGTTGTCGGTATGCATAGTTTTGCCGCGGTCGCGGCAATGTCGTCAGGCCCAACATCGATCGACAATTGCGGATCGGCGCCCTGGCACGCCGCGATCAGTGTTGGCGCTTCGGGCGTAACGCCGATGGCATGAAACATACTCACTGATCCGGAACTCGCCGCGGCGCTTCCGAGTGCACGCAATTGCTCGACAGTCGTGCCTGGCTTAAGGCCGTTGATCGCAGGCACACTATCGCCAGCCTGGTTGCCCACCAGGATACCGAGCGAATGGAACAGCCATTCATCGGCGAACCAATCCTGCGGAATGCCGTGGAGGTTGAAAACGACAGTGGCTTTGCGGTTCTCGAATCGGTGCAATCCATACTCGGGAACACGACCCGTTATGGCCGCGCACATATCCATGAATTCGACGTAGCGATTCGTACGTGCGCCGAGCACCGAGTTCGCATACACGACTGCACTCGACTCGCACCAGGCGAGATGCGCTCCGAATCCGGGTTCCTTCCGCGTGTGATACGGGGCGCAGCTCAGAGCTGGCTCGCAACCCATGCTCGAGTAAAGCTCAATCAGTTCGCCGGCAACAGCGTCTTCACCGGCAGGCCTGCGCGGATCGAACGAACAGGCCGTCAGCGTTGTAGGTACCGAAACCCTGGTACCCCATTCTGTCAATTTCTTAGCAAAATCAATATTGGCCTGGGAGTGGCAGTACGCACTCGCTACGTGCGCCCATTCGACGTCAATGAAACGCTCCGCCCCAAACGCCTCGCCAACACTGGTGAGTGTTTCCATCGCGAACTTTGCACCCGCGCCGCGCGACCCTGCGAGCATCTCCTTGTCTATGGGCGTCAAAGTGAGCAACTGGTTGGTCCGGGATCTACTCCATATCTTCCAAATTGATTTCCATAGGATTGTCGGGATTTGCTGTCCACTCCTCGAGAGAGGCTGCGTAAATCGCCACATCGGTGAATCCGAGCCGCGTCAATACGAAAGCATCCGCCGCAGCGGCAATTCCGCCACCGCAGTAAGTGATCGTCCGTGCCTCTCGATCACCGACAAAGATTCCAGACAGAACTTCGTCTGTGCGAAATTGCCCGGTCTCGTCGAACAGCGAGGTAACGGGAACGTTGACGGCGCTTGGAATATGGCCAGGCTGATCGTACATCGTCCATTCGCCCCGGTAGTGAATCTCGGGCAACGCATCAACGAGGTTGACGGCATCGTTGTCGATTGACGCTCGCACTTCCTCCTGATCGGCAATCAGTTCTGGCCGCAGGTTGAGCGTGAGCGTACGCGTGGCCCGGAATACGGGCTCCGTGGACAGCTCGCCTCCTGCGGCCGTCCAGGCATTCAGCCCGCCGTCAAGCAGCGCCGCCCGGTCAAAACCGATCCAGCGCAGCATCCACCACACGCGAGCTGCCCAGGACGAGCCCATATCGTCGTATAGCACCACCCGGGAATCGTCGCCGACACCTAACGCACCCATGACAGCAGCGAACTCCTCGGGCGACGGCATGCCGAACTGAAGGGAACTTTCGGCGCTGGACAGCTCGCCTAGTAGATCGGCAAAACCGGCTGTCGGGATATGACCAGCCTCGTAGTTAGCCCGACCGTTCACTGACCGGAAATTGCCTGCAGCATCTGACTCAACGATCACGGTCGCGTCGAGGACGACCAGGTCCGGATCACCGAGATGCTCCTTGAGCCACTCAGCGCTAACGAGCGTGTCGATCTCAGGGAGGTCGGCCGCCGCGTCTTCAGATTTCGGGGACTCGGCGCAGCCAGCCTGAACAGCCAGTGCCGCGACGAATGCCAGCTTCATCAACTGGTTAACAACAGTCATCTGTAATTCCTCTTCCACCCTATTGGGAGACCATTCGACAACATTTTAAGTATCAGATCTCGCCGTTGACGCGATCCCAGAATTCCCCTCGATCATTGGTGCGCGGGAACTCTTCTGACGGAACCGGCGCATCCAGAAAAGTACATAGCGGCTCCCATCCCTGCTTGACCTCAAATACAAGTAGTTGACTGGCCGGGACTGCTTTCTTGACTGCTTCGTTATGCGCTATGAATGCTTCGATCAACCCATCACGATCAAGGTTAGGAGGAAAACCTGTCTTGGCGATTACGGCATTGGCCATGTCGAGCCAGGCCCTCATTTCCGGCGGCGCCTGATCTCTACCCGCTAGCAATTTATAGATCGTTGCGCCAAAGCTATCGGCCCACCTCTCCGGATCGCGATGCGTAAGGACGAACTTGGCCGACGGATATTCCCTGACCAGTTCCCGAAAGAAGCACGCGGTCGGCCAGTCTACGGCACTCTCATAGCCTTCATAAATCCGAGACCAGTCCGGCTCTCCTGCTGCCGCAGCCGACCAAAGCGGCACGTGCACAGGCATGTTATGAAGCACTTCCTCCATATGGTGGCACGGGCCCAGCTCGAGTTGATTAATCGCGAGCTTGAGCGAGTAGGTACCCGTTCGGCCGACACCAGCCCCAATAACTTTCAACGCCATACTGTTTCTCCGTCAGATGAAAAATGTCCACTTTGGCTCATAAGCGACCGCTGTGACGATACCATGCGCGTGCCTGGTAACCGGAATTCACTTGCCGCTTTTGGCTGCATGTTTGACCCGGCGTGATAGATTAGCGGACGTCTGCTGTCGAGCCAGAGCGGTCGCTCGAAAATTCACCTGGAGAAGATAATGAAAAAGAATGGGCTACCCAGCCGGCGCAGCGTTATCCAGGGGTTGGGTGCCGGCGCCCTCTTGACGGCCGTCGGCTGCACGCCGACCCCATTATCTCCGACACCGGACTACCCACGTGCATACTCGCGCAAGCCGTGGGCAGCCCCGCGTGTATCCATGGACGCGGTGATCCGCGTCATCGTCGGTCACCGTCCCTACCGACCGAAAGGGTTCCGCGTAGAGCGTGAGCAAATCGATGACAAGATGGTGGTCCACAACTATGGGCACGGTGGCGGTGGCCTGAGTCTCGGCTGGGGCTCATCCGCCCTGGCGGTTCGTGAAGCTGCCGATCTTGTTCCTGGTGAAGTCGCGGTCATCGGCAGCGGCATCATGGGGCTTTGCACCGCACGCCTGCTGCAGGACGCGGGCTGGTCCGTCACTATTTATA
>JAACFO010000254.1 GCA_009937425.1 Gammaproteobacteria bacterium | reverse complement strand
TTTTCTGCCAGTTTTGTGACCTTTTCGGTGCCTTCCTGGACTGTGTTTTCGCCAAAATCCCGTTGTCCGGCGGCTGCGGCCTCGACGATCTTGTCGAGCGACTGTTTTTTGCTGACGGCGAGCAGATGGACGTCCTCGGGCCGGCGCCCAGCATCCACTGCCGCTTTGTCCAGCAAATCGCGGATTTTTCGCAAGTTTTCCGTGACTCCAATCACGTTTTGGTCCGGGTGCTTCGCTATACTAGGTTCAATTCTGTCCGGGTTATGGTAAGTCCGGCGCTTGATACGAGGGAGAAACATGGCCGTCGACGTTGCTCAGTTATTGTCGTTCACGGTGAAGAACAACGCATCCGACCTGCACCTCTCCGGTGGCGTGCCGCCCATGATTCGCGTTGATGGTGACATCAAGCGCGTCAACATGCCGGCGCTGACCCATAAGGATGTCAATAGCATGGTGTACGACATCATGAATGACAAGCAGCGCAAGGACTACGAGGAATTCCTGGAGACCGACTTTTCCTTCGAGATTCCGAAGCTCGCACGTTTTCGCGTCAACGCCTTTAACCAGAATCGCGGCTCGGCTGCCGTCTTCCGCATTATTCCCTCGGAGATCCTGACACTCGACGACCTCGGTGCGCCTGGAATTTTCAAGGACGTTTCAATGCACCCCCGCGGCATCGTGCTGGTCACGGGCCCCACCGGTTCCGGCAAGTCAACCACGCTGGCAGCGATGGTCGACTACATCAACGAGAACAAACCCGATCACATCCTGACGATCGAAGATCCGATCGAGTTCGTTCACGAGTCGAAGAAATCGCTCATCAATCAGCGCGAAGTACACCGCGATACGCTTGGCTTCAACGAGGCGCTGCGCTCGGCGCTACGCGAAGACCCGGACGTAATCCTGGTCGGTGAGCTGCGCGACCTCGAGACGATTCGCCTCGCATTGACCGCCGCCGAAACCGGTCATCTCGTCTTCGGCACGCTGCACACGAGCTCGGCGGCGAAGACCATCGACCGTATCGTCGACGTATTCCCGGCTGCTGAAAAGGAAATGGTGCGGGCGATGTTGTCGGAGTCCCTGCGCGCCGTAGTATCGCAAACATTGTTGAAAAAGATCGGTGGCGGCCGTATCGCCGCGCACGAGATCATGATCGGCACGCCGGCGATTCGGAACCTGATTCGCGAAGGCAAGATTGCGCAAATGTATTCGGCCATTCAGACCGGTCAGGGTTCGGGTATGCAGACGCTCGATCAGAACCTCGCCGAACTCCTGACGAAAGGCCTGATCAACAAGGAAGAGGCACGCTTCCGGGCGGCCAACAAGGAAAACTTCTAGGCCGCTGCGAAGCGCCTGGATAGGAGACTGAATCAATGGAACGCGAGCAAGCGGTACGCCTGACGCAAAACCTGTTGCGCAAGATGATCGAGCGCAACGGTTCGGACCTGTTCATCACTCGCGGCTTTCCCCCGGCCATCAAGGTAGATGGCACGATTCACAAGGCGACCGACACACCGCTGACGGCTGATCAGTCAGCCATGATGGTGCGCTCCATCATGAACGACAAACAGATCAAGGAATTCGACGCGACCAAGGAAAGTAACTTTGCGATTGCACCGCAGGGCATTGGGCGGTTCCGCGTGAGCGCGTTTATTCAGCAAGGCTACGTCGGCGCCGTTTTGCGTACGATCACGACTGAGATTCCGACGCTCGAAGACCTGGATTTGCCGCCGATCCTCAAGGACATCGTCATGAACAAGCGTGGCCTTGTCATCGTCGTCGGCGGTACGGGCTCGGGTAAATCGACCACGCTTGCGGCGATGATTGGTCATCGCAACGACAATTCACGGGGACACATCGTGTCGATCGAGGACCCGGTCGAGTACGTGCATCCTCATAAGGGCTGCGTCATTACACAGCGTGAGGTCGGCCTCGATACAGAGACCTGGCACGCCGCGCTGCGCAATACCCTGCGCCAGGCGCCGGACGTCATCCTGATCGGCGAGATCCGTGACCGCGAGACGATGCAATACGGCATCCAGTTCTCGGAGACGGGTCACCTGTGTCTTGCGACACTGCACGCCAACAGCGCCAACCAGGCGCTGGACAGGATCATTAACTTCTTCCCTGAAGAACGCCGTCAGCAGCTGCTCATGGACTTGTCCCTGAATACCAAGGCGTTCATCTCACAGCGGTTGATCCCGCGCGAGGGTGGCATCGGCCGTATCGCCGCCATGGAGATCATGCTCAACACCCCGCTGGTCGCGGACCTGATCTTCAAGGGCGAGGTGGGCCAGATCAAGGAAATCATGTCGAAGTCGACCCGCCTTGGCATGCAGACATTCGACCAGGCACTGTTCTATCTCTATGAGGACGGCACGATTTCCTACGAGGAAGCAATGCGTAACGCCGACTCCAAGAACGAGCTGCGTCTCAGAATCAAGCTGGAGAGCAAGCGGGATTCTTCAATCGCCGATCAGCAGTCGGAGAGCCTGAAAATTATGGAAGAGGATTCGGCCCAGACTTTCTGAGCCGGCGATGGGGCGCACAGGGATATGAATGTAAAGCCACTTTTCAAGTTGATGGTCGAAAAAAAGGCGTCCGACCTCTTTTTCGCACCGTTCACGCCGGCAAAAATCAAGATCGAAGGCAAGATCATGCCGGTCAACAAGCTCGAGATGACGCCCAAGATGGTCAAACAGGCGGCAATCGAGCTTATGGATGACGACCAACTCGAGCACTTCTACAAGGATCTCGAGATCGATTTCGCCATATCGGAGCCGGGGCTTGGCCGATTCCGCGTCAACATATTCCATCAACGCGGCAATATCTCGATGGTATTGCGCTACATCACCAACGACGTGCCGAGCCTCGAAGAACTCGGCATGCCGGAGCAGTTGAAGGAACTGACCATGCTAAGGCGTGGCCTGATTCTGATGGTGGGTGCGACAGGCGCCGGCAAATCGACGACGCTCGCTGCGATGATCGATTATCGCAACGAAAAAACATCGTCGCACATCATCACGGTCGAGGATCCGATCGAATTCCTGCATGAGAACAAGCAGTCGATTGTCAACCAGCGTGAAGTCGGACTGGACACAATGTCCTACGGGCGCGCGCTGAGGAGCGCCGTTCGTGCCGCACCCGACGTCATCCAGATCGGCGAGATTCGCGACCGTGAATCGATGCAGTCTGCCCTCGATATGGCGGGCACCGGCCATCTCGTCCTGGCAACGGTGCATTCCAACAACGCGGCCGAGACACTCGACCGCATCATCAACCTGTTCCCCCAGGACCAGCACTCGCAGGTCTTCATGGACCTCGCCCACTACCTGCGCGCGATCCTGTCGCAACGCCTGGTCCGCTCACGAACCGGCAAACGCGTCGCCGCTGTGGAGTTGCTGTTGAACACGCCGCACATCAAGGACCTGATCCTGAAGGGCGACATATCGGCCGTGAAGGAAGCGCACAAGGACTCGGGCGAAGCTGGTATGCAGAACTTCGACGATGCGTTACTCGACCTCTACAAGGCCGGCACGATCACGCTCGAAGAAGCGATGTCACACGCCGATTCGCGCGCCAACCTCGAAGCCAAGGTCAACTTCGGCGGGTAAGAGGCGGCCGGAACGCCGGCCGAAGCCCCGCAGCAACCAGGATTTGCGAAAGCCGCCCGCGCTCGGCTGCTAAACTTGTCGGGTGGATTCATCCATTCGGGGGGTGTGTGGCCGGGCTCGCGAAATTCATCGAAGATGTTCGCCGACGGCGGGTGCTATCAAATGCGGCGCTGTACATTGTCGCGGCCTGGGTCGCAATCCAGGTAGCTGATGTTGCGATCGACGCCGGCGTCATACGCTGGGCGCTCAGAGATGTCTTTGCCGCGGCGTTTCTCGGGTTTCCAGTCGCACTGATCGCCAGCTGGTTCTACGACATTACTCGCAATGGAGTCGTGAAGACGCCGCCCGCCGGCGCGGACTCTTCCTTCGACAAATCGCTGCATAAACGCGACTACCTGTTGTTTGTTTTCCTGGTCACGGTTTGGGCGGCAGGTGTTTTCTATATCCACACGCCGGCCCCAGTCGACAAGTCGATCGCCATACTGCCTTTCTTTTTGCCGACGGCATGCGCGTAGACCTGCAAACCCAGCTGCAAAATCTCCACGATCTCAAGATCATTGCACGTGAGTCGACGGACAGGATCGATCAAGGCACGTCGCTGCCCGAGATGGGTCTCAGACTGGGAGCCGCCTATATTTTGAAGGGCTCAGTGGAGCGGGTTCTGGACAAGGTACGCATTAGCGTATCCCTCATCGATGCGGAAAGTGAGGGGCGAACCTGGTCCAGCAGTTTTGATCGTGATTTGACGGCGAGTAACTGGTTCGACATTCGGGACGAAATTTCAGGCGCCGTCACGGCAGAATTACGGGCAGTTCTGTCACCCGCAGAACGACAGAGACTGCTGGCCGTGCCCACCGACAACTGGCCAGCGCACCAGGCGTACCTCCGCGGCACGCAACGCAAGGCGAAGCGCACCGTCGGGTCCTTAAAGGAGGCAATTGGCTATTTTGAGCAGGCGATCGAACTCGATCCGAAACATGCGCTTGCCTATGTCGGATTGGCGGACAGCCACTACCTGCACGCGCTTTATGCTCGTACCGGGGACGGCGAGTTGTCGGGCAATATGGAAGCGGCGATTGCGAGAGCGCTGGAATTGAATGATCAATCAGGCGAGGCGCACACGTCTTTGGCGAATTTGCAGCGGCTCGCAGGAGATCCGGCGGCTGCCGAAAAATCCTTCAAACGCGCCCTGGAACTGAATCCCAACTACGCAACGGCGCATCAGTGGTATGGCTCATTCCTGGCGAGCACCGGCCGCGGTGAGGAAGGACTCGCGCAGAAGAGGATGGCGCAGGTTCTCTCTCCACTCTCGGCAATCATCAGCCATGATGTTGCCATGACACTCGAGAACCTGGGCCGGGACGATGAAGCGCTGGCGCAATGGCTTGATGTCATCGAGATGGATCCGGCATTTCCAAATCCGTATGAAGGCATTGGCCGTTTATACTGGGAAGCGCTGGCACGACTCGACGAAGCCGTCGTCTGGAATAGAAAGTCCGTCGCCCTCGACCCCGAACAAGCGAGTGCACCTACTTGGCTGGCCATGATCTACCTGGATCTCGGCGACCCGGATCGCGCGGAATTCTGGTTCCGGCGATCGCTGGAGCTGGCGCCAAATCCCTACTGGCTGAATGCCAGCAGTGAAATTCTGCACTACTACCGTGGTGAAGCTGCTGAAGCGGTGAAGTACGGGCATGAAGTGTTGAAAATGGATCCGGGGTCTGTGTACACACTGGCGCAGATTCGCAACCAGGATTTGAACGCGGGCCGCCACACCGAGGCGCGCGCACGTTATGAACGGGCCTACCCGGAGCTATTGCAGGATGCCGAGCCAACGATTGATGACTCCAATACGAACGCAGCGGTTGACCTGGCACTGGTGTTGGCGGGAACCGGAGAACAGAAGCGCGCCGACATGCTTCTTGATCGCACCCTCGCGTTTCTGCGGGCATCAAGGGAGAAACCGGATGACCATGAAATCCTGGACGTCTTGATCTACGCGTTGCAGGACAAAGACGACAAGGCGATTGCGGCACTTAAGTACATTATTGACAAGGGATGGCGAGCCCAGTCGTGGTTTTACCTCGAGCGTGATCCGAATCTGGACTCCATCCGCGACGAACCGGTGTTTCAGGCCACGCTGAAGGAATTCAAGGCGGGGATGGCGGCGCAGCTCGAGCGTGTCAGGGCGATGGACGCCGACGGGGAACTGGAACCAATTCCTGATATCGACTGATTATTCGGCGGACCGATAGCTCGAGTAGTAATTCACGAGCGCGTCGAGGTCGCCTGCTTCGAGCTGATGGAGTTCGTGGGCCATGGTGTCTAGCAGTGGATCGCGGTCGCCACGCAGATAGGCCACGATAGCGAAACGTATGTAGTCGGCACGTTGCCCGTGCAACGGAATACCAATAGCGTGCGCGGCATTCTCATCGTGTGGCGGCACATGACAGGCGCCGCAATGTCTTTCATGCAACTCGGCCCCCTTGGCCGCGAGGTCCGCGTCGAAGTCCTCGTGCGTCGGGCCGCGCACCTGGTTCGAAAAGTACATTGCGGCAACCGTAACCTGTTTGTCCGACAGGGATGCCACCGCCTCGCACATGCGGGGTTCTGTGACACAGCGCCTCGCTCCGTCGATATACGCAAAAATAGCTTCCTCGATGTGTCCAATTGGCGTGCCGGCGATGACCGGGTAGGTCGGGTCCGACTTGCCCATGCCGTCGTGGCCGTGGCAACCGATGCAGACGTCGAGGGAGAGCACGCCTGCGAAGACTGACGATGACAGCATCCACACTGTCGCGGAGAGCAAAAGCTGTCGTGCAACGAAGCGAATCATTCGAATTCCTTGTGCAGGCTCTCTACCAGACGACGGTCGATGCGTCGAACACCGGGCCGTCGACACAGAC
>JAACFO010000253.1 GCA_009937425.1 Gammaproteobacteria bacterium | reverse complement strand
TGGCTGCGTGAATCCGAACGCCCGCTCATGATCGCCGGCGTCGACGTGCTCGATCACGGCGCCGAAGCGGCGGTGGCGGGTTTTGCCGAACGCCACGGCATTCCGTTGCTGACCACTTACAAGGCCAAGGGCGTGTTGCCGGAGGATCACGACTTGAGCCTGGGCGCCGCGGGGCTCTCGCCGAAAGCCGACACGCTGCTGTTGGAGCTCATGGGCAAAAGCGATCTGGTCCTGCTGGCCGGCTACGATCCCATCGAGATGCGCGTCGGCTGGCGCAATCCCTGGCCCGCGGGTACCCGCGTCGTCGAGATCTGCGCCGTTCCCAACACCCACTACATGCATCAGGCCGGGGTGAGTTTCGTCGGTGACGTCGGCGCGGGCCTGGCCGCCCTGGACGGCGATGTGCGCCCTGGCGCGCGATGGCCCGCCGGTGAGGCGGCGGCGACCCGCGACGCGTTGCGCCAGGCCTTTGCCGCCGGGGACGACTGGGGTCCCGGCGCGGTCATCGAAGTGGCGCGCAGGCTGTCGCCCCGGGATACGGTGGCAACGGTGGATACCGGTGCACACCGCATCCTGCTGAACCAGATGTGGCAGTGCTATGGGCCGCGCACCTTGTTGCAGTCCACCGGTCTTTGCACCATGGGCTGCGCGCTGCCGCTGGCCATGGGGTACAAGCAGGTGCACCCCAGTCGCAACGTCGTCGCGTTCGTCGGCGATGCGAGCTTGGAGATGGTATTGGGCGAGCTCGCTACCTTGCGGGATCTGGCGCTGCCGCTCACTGTCGTCGTATTCGTCGATGCGTCCCTGGCGCTCATCGATTTGAAGCAACGCAACATGGGCTACGCGACTGCCGGCGTTGATTTCGGCGCTTCGGATTTTCCGGCGGTGGCCAGGGCCTTCGACATCCACGGCGTGTGGGCCGATGATCGGGAAGTGCTGGCGAAGGAGTTGTCTGACGCTCAGGAAAGGGACACGGCGACGCTCATCGCCTGTCGCATCGGTGCGCGGCCTTACGACGGGCGTTTCTGAGACAAAACGCTGAGGCTACTCCGCCACCTCGGGCAGACTTTCCTTAGTAACACCGTGGGCCAGCATGTCCTCGACCACGCCGTCTTCGATACCGATCTGCATGGTGTCGTTGACCCGGTTAAAGAATCCGCATAGGGCCGTGCGCACCGTGAGCTCGACGATCTGCTCTTCACTGAAGTGCTTGCGCAGATCGGCGAAGATTGCATCGCGCATGCCGTTGGGCTTCTCCGTCACCTGCACCGCGTAGTCGCGCACCAGTCGATCCACTTCATCGAGTCCGGGGCAGTCGGGCGCGAGGATGTGCTCGACGGTCTGGGCTTCCAACCCCTGCTCCACCAGCCGCGGTGCGTGGTGGGAGACGCAGTAGGTGCACTCGTTGAGCTTCGAGACCACCACCAGGGCGATCTCCAGATAGCGCTTCGGCAGGATGGCCTCGTCTTTGAGGTCCAGCAGCAGGCCCATGATGTGCTTCAACACCGCCGGGCGGTGGGCGAACACTTTCACCTGGTTCAGGAACGGGCCGTACTCGCGGGAAAAGCGCTCGTAGACGGGCTGCACATCCTCCGGAACTTCGTGGATCTCGACGTCGCGTACGCGTGCCATCTCAAGGACTCCTTAATGATCTGCGTCAACGGCCCCAGCCGGCTCGGTACCAGGGCTCGAGGAGCTATATTACGATACTGAGCACGGGCGCCGGCAAGTAACGGGCAAAATAGCCCATCCCGGTTGAACCATCGAGCGAAGCTCCCGGTCAAACAACGGCAGTCGAGCAACTCCGCAGCATAGGATTCTGGTCAATGGCAGGACTGAAAAGCACAGGGTGGCTGGCCGCGGTACTGATGGCCTTTTGCCTGCCATTGGCGGCGGCGCATCTGGATCCGGCCATCAGCCAGGGGCAGTTCATGGATCGCGTGAGCAGTGAGCAGGCACCGCCTTTGATAGATGTGCGCACCCCCGGGGAGTTCCAATCGGGCCATGTTCCCGGCGCCGTCAATATTCCACTCCAGGAGTTCCAACAGCGCTTCGCCGAGCTCAGCGAGTACCGGGACCGGGAGGTGGTGCTGTATTGCGAATCCGGAATGCGGGCCTCCCGCGGCGGCGACTGGCTCGCTTCCCAGGGCTTCCAGGAGCTGCGTTTCCTCGACGGTCACATGCGTGCCTGGCGCGAGGCCGGCCTACCCACCGAGCGCTGAGCACGATGAACCCTCACTTCAGGGCAACTGGCTGGCGCGCTGTCCTCGGCGCGGCCCTGTTGCTGGCGTTTTCGGCTGTGGCGACGGCGCAATCCTCGCCAACGGCCGGCGACACCTACCCGTCGTCCCCGACCGCCCCGGCCCAAAGCAGCCCGGCATCGCCGAGTCCCCTGGATGTACTCAAGTCGCTCACCCAGTCCCTCGCCGGCGGCAGCGGTGAAGCCGAGTTTCTCGACCCGGACGTCGCCTTCATGCTCATCGCCGAGGCTGAGGACGCCGGCACCATCACGGTGCATTGGCAGATCGCGGATGGGTATTACCTGTACCGCAAAAGATTCGGCTTCACTCCCGTCGACGGCAGCGGCGTCACCCTCGGCGAGCCGCTGCTGCCCACGGGCAAGATGAAGTTCGACGAGTACTTCGGCGACATGGAGGTTTACTACAACGAGGTGCTCGCCAGGCTGCCCGTTGAACGCGGCGGCGACGGGGCGAGCACGGTCGCTCTGGATGTGGTCTATCAGGGCTGCGCCGACGCAGGCCTTTGTTATCCGCCCATTACCAAGCGCGTCAATGTGATGCTGCCGGCTGCCTACGAGGCCGGGCCCGCTACCGGCAGTCAGACTCCAGTGCAGCAGGGCATCGAGCTTCCGGAACAGGATCGGATCGCGCGCTCCCTGGCCAGCGGCAATACCTGGCTCGTGTTGTTGAGTTTTTTCGGTTTGGGTCTGTTGTTGACGTTCACGCCCTGCGTGTTTCCCATGATTCCGATCCTTTCCAGCATCATCGTCGGCCAGGGGGATGACATCAGTACGCGCAAGGCATTCACTCTGTCGCTGATCTATGTGCTGGCGATGGCCGCCACCTACACCGCGGCCGGCGTCATAGCGGGACTGTTCGGCGCCAACTTGCAGGCGGCCTTTCAGAGTACCTGGATACTCACCACCTTCAGCATCGTCTTCGTGCTGTTGGCGCTTTCCATGTTCGGCTTCTACGACCTGCAAATTCCCACCAGCTGGCAAGCGAAGCTCGCCGGCACCAGCGGCCGTCAGCAGGGCGGCACCTATGTGGGTGTTGGCATCATGGGTTTTCTGTCCGCCTTGATCGTCGGACCCTGCGTGGCGGCGCCGTTGGCCGGGGCACTCATCTACATCGGGCAAACCGGCGATGCGGTGCTCGGCGGCACGGCGTTGTTCGCCTTGAGCATGGGCATGGGCGCGCCGGTGCTGGCGGTGGGGACCTCGGCGGGCAAGCTGCTGCCCAAGGCCGGACCCTGGATGGATGCCGTCAAAGCGGTGTTCGGCGTGCTGTTGCTGGGCGTCGCCATCTACCTGGTGGAGCGCATGGTGCCGGCCTGGATAGCTCTGCTGCTGTGGGGCGCTCTCGCAATGATGGCCGCCATCTACCTGGGCGCCCTGGACTCCCTGGCCACGGGATCCGGCGGCTGGCGGCGTTTTCGCAAAGGCGCCGGACTGGTGCTGTTGCTGTACGGCGCGCTGCTGGTGGTGGGCGGCTTCGGCGGCGGCAACGACGTTTGGCATCCGTTAAAAGGGCTGGCTTTCGGATCCGCCGGCGAGCGCCAGGAAGGCCTCGCGTTCCAACGTATCAAGGGCGTGCGCGGGCTGGATGCCGCCCTGCGGACCGCGTCCGCCCAGGGCAGACCCGTAATGCTGGACTACTACGCCGACTGGTGTGTGAGTTGCAAAGAAATGGAGCGTTATACCTTCTCCGATGCCGAGGTACGGGCGGCCCTCGGCGACACCGTCCTGCTGCAAGCCGACGTGACGGCCAACGACGCCGAGGACCAGGAGCTGCTGGCACGCTTCAAGCTGTTCGGACCACCGGCCATCCTGTTCTTCGGCCCCGACGGCGTAGAGCGACCCAACTACCGTGTAGTCGGATTCATGAAAGCCCCACGCTTCCGCGACATAGTAGAAAAAGCAACCTCCCGCACATCCACCCTGCGCATCTCAAAAAATTGACCCCGGGGAAGTCGGTGCCGGAGTTACGCGCGTTGCGACTCTTGCCCCCTCT
>JAACFO010000252.1 GCA_009937425.1 Gammaproteobacteria bacterium | reverse complement strand
ACGAGGAGGGGAGAAGAATGTTGCAGGACCGGTACGGCCTGGCTATATCGACGGACTCGAGCGATGCCCGGGACGCTTATGTGGAGGGCGTCGACAGGCTCTTATCGGCCAACAGGGGGGCGGAGGAGTCCCTCGAGCGCGCGCTGACTGCGGATCCGCAGTTTGCCCTGGCTCACGCAGCTAACGCACGCTGGCTTCAGCTGGCCGGAAGGATTCCGGACGCGAGGACAGCGGCAGCACGCGCAACGGAGCTGGCAGCCGGGAGCTCGACCCGGGAACAGCAGCATGTCGCCATCTTCTCGCGCCTGGTCAACGGTCGCGGGCAGGAAGCCCTCGAGCTGACCCGCCCCCATATGGATGAGTTTCCCCTGGATGCGTTTGCGCTATCACCGTCGTGCGGCGTGTTCGGGCTGATCGGCTTCAGCGGGCGGGTCGAACGCGAATCCGAGCAGGCCGAACTGCTGGCGCCGCTGGTCGAGGATTACGGCGACGATTGGTGGTTCCTGACCTCGTATGCGTTCGCCCTCGTGGAGCTTGGCCGGTGGCAGGAAGGTCGTGAGCTGGTCGAGCGTGCGCTGGAGATTTTTCCGCGCAATGCCCATGGGGCGCACGTTTTATGCCACGCGCTTTATGAATCAGGTGAAGATGCAACGGGCGCTGACTACCTGGAGACATGGCTGCCCGGGTACTCGCCCGAGGGGCAACTGCACTGCCACCTCTGGTGGCACATGGGGATGTTAAAACTCATGCTCGGTGATACCGCGGCCATGTGGGTCCTCTACGACAGAGAATGTGCCCCCGCCGTCTCGCAGAGCCCTCCCGTCAATATCGCCAGCGATGGCGTGTCGCTGTTGTGGCGATCGGAACTGGCAGGAGAGCTGCGCAGCAGCGCGCGTTGGGATGCGATACGGCGATACATCAAGGATACCTTCCCTGAACCTATGGTGTTCGTGGACGTTCACGCGGCGCTCGCGCTTGCAACAGCCGGCGATCAATCCGCACTCGAGCAATACGTGGATTGTCTCGAGCAGATGGGCCGTGACGCGCAGCTCCCAGCGGGCACCGTGCCTGCGGAACTGGGCAAGGCCTTCGGCGCATTCGTCCGGGGAGATTGGTCCGCGGTCATCACGTTGATTGAGCCGATCGCAAAGGAGGTCGTCAGGATTGGAGGAAGCCGCGCCCAACGTGATTTGATTGTGAACACCTTACTCGCCGCCTATGTAAAGGACGGGCGGATCGACTCCGCTCGCACCCTCCTGGAGGCCCGAGTCGATCGCCAGCCGACCGTGCCCGTTGCGGGTCTGGCCGTGATCTGAGACCGTATCAACGTGACTGCAAAGCTCCAACAGTCCAATGGGAATCTCGAGCGCATGCTCGAGCAGCGTACCCGGGAATTGGCCGAGGCCCGGGAGCAACAGACAGCGACCAGCGAGATCCTGCGCGTCATCTCGAACTCGCCGGACGACGTGCAGCCCGTATTCGACACCATCGCCAGCAGCGCAGCCAAGTTGTGCGAAGCGTACGATATCATCGTTTTTCGCGTCGAAGGAGACAACCTGCGCCTGGTCGCCCATTACGGCCCGATGGCAACGGGCGATGTGCCGATTGTCCACGGAACGCTGGGCGGGCGCACCGTGCTCGAGCAGCGGGTAATCCAAGTGGAGAATCTGCAGACGGCGGTGGACGACTTTCCGGAAGGCAGCGCCATCGCAAGAAGGCGCGGTCACCGGACCACCCTCAGTGTGCCTTTGGTGCGTGAAGGCGTCGCTATTGGAAACATCCAGGCGCGGCGTACCGTAGTACGACCTTATACCGATTCCCAGGTCAACCTTCTCAAAACCTTCGCCGACCAGGCTGTAATCGCCATTGAAAATGCGCGCTTGATCCGTGAGATCGAAGACAAGAGTGACGAGCTCGCGCAGGCCAGCCAGCACAAGTCGCAGTTTCTCGCCAACATGAGCCACGAGCTGCGAACACCCTTGAACGCGATTCTCGGCTACACAGAGCTTATCAGCGACGAGATCTACGGCCCCGTGCCCGAGTCGATCCGTGAGGTGCTCGGGCGCGTAGAGCACAACGGCCGTCATTTGCTCGACCTCATCAACTCGGTACTCGATATCTCGAAGATCGAGTCTGGCCGGTTGACGCTGAATCTTGCGGAATTCTCATTGCGCGATTTGATCCACGAGACGGTGGTAGCGGTCGAGCCGCTCGCCACTGAGAAAGGTCTTACAGTCACGGTCGAGGTTCCGACCGATCTGCCGAGCGGGCACGCCGACGCGCCCCGCATCCGGCAGGTGCTGCTGAATCTGCTGGGCAACGCCATCAAATTCACTGAGACCGGGAAGGTCACGTTACAGGCGCGTGTGCACGACGACGACTTCGATGTGCGCGTCACCGATACGGGCCCCGGCATCGCGCCCGCGGATCGGCAGCGAATCTTCGACGAGTTTCAACAGATCGATAACTCGAGTACACGGGAGAAGGGCGGTACCGGCCTCGGGCTCGCCATCAGTCGAAGAATCATGCATTTGCACGGCGGCGAGATGGGTGTCGAATCGGTACTCGGCGAGGGCTCGGTCTTCTGGTTACGACTGCCGGTGACCGTGGATCGGCAGCGGGAGCTCACGTGAGCAAGACCATACTTTTCGTCGAAGACCAGGAAGACAACCGGCGCATCATGCGCGATTTGCTGCACAGCGCCGGATACCAGACCCTCGAGGCGATCACCGGTCTGGAGGGGGTTGCGATCGCCGAGCGCGAATGCCCGGATCTGATCCTGATGGACATCCAGTTGCCTGGCATCGACGGCCACGAAGCCACCCGTCGCATCAAGGCCAACCCGGAACTGCGCGACATCCCCGTCATCGCGGTCACCTCATACGCACTGAGTGGCGACGAGACCAAGGCCTTCGAGGCGGGCTGCGATGGCTACGTGACCAAACCTTTCAGTCCGCGCCAGCTGCTCGCGAAGGTGCGTGAGTTTGTCGAGCCGTAGCTGAGCATGCGAACTCCTCCGTGCATTCTGGTTGTCGACGACAACCCGATGAACGTGGACATCCTGCAGACACGGCTTACTGCCCACGGATACGCCGTCATCACTGCCAGCGACGGGGAGCAGGCCCTGGCGACAGCGCGGGCGCAACATCCCGATCTCATCCTGCTCGACGTCATGATGCCCAAAGTGGACGGCGTGACAGTGTGTCGAGAGCTCAAGGCCGATACGAGTCTACCCTTCATGCCGATCATCATGGTCACCGCCAAGTCCGACAGTCAGGACATCGTCGCCGGCCTGGAGGCGGGTGCCGAGGAGTATCTAACCAAACCGGTGGACCATGCGGCGCTCATGGCACGGGTTAAATCCATGTTGCGCATCAAAGAGCTGCACGACGAAGTCCAAGCTCAGTCGGCACAACTCGTCGAGTGGAATCAAACACTCGAGCAGCGGGTGCGCGATCAGCTCGAGGATCTCGAGCGGGTCGGCCGCCTCAAGCGGTTTTTCTCACCGCAGCTTTGCGATCTCATCGTTTCCAAGGGCGGCGAGCAGTTGCTGCAGAGCCACCGCAGCGAAATCAGCGTGGTCTTTTGCGATCTCCGCGGCTTCACGGCATTTTCGGAAACCGCCGAGCCGGAAGAGGTCAACCGGACTCTGCAAGAATTCTTCGCGGGAATGGGCGAGCTCATCTTTGAATACGAAGGCACTATCGAAAGATTCGTCGGCGACAGCATCATGGTGCTGTTCAACGATCCTTTGCCGTGTTCCGAGCACGAGCTGCGGGCGGTTCGCATGGCGCTCGCGATGCAGACACGGGCCGGAGAATTGATTGAAATATGGGAGGAGCGTGGCCATCAGCTCGGGCTCGGCATCGGCATCGCCCGCGGATATGCGACGGTGGGTCAGATTGGATTCGAAGGGCGCATGGAATACAGCGCCACCGGAACCGTGGCGAATCTCGCCGCCCGGCTGTGCGACATCGCGCAGCCGGGGCAGATCCTGATCTGTCAGCAAGTGCACGCCGCAGTGGGGGACCGGCTGGACATGGAGTCTTTGGGTGATCGCGATCTCAAGGGGTTTTCCAAACCGATGCCGGTGTACAGCGCGTTGGGCTTGCAAAATGGCGAGGCTTCCACGAGTTAGTGCAAGTGCGGTCAGAATTGCTTGAGATTGGTTTCCCTGATCAGCAGCGGCTGATAGCCGAACAGTGCGTTCAGGTGATGCAGGTAGACGTGCTGCCCGTTGTCGCGCCAAAGGGCCGTGAC
>JAACFO010000095.1 GCA_009937425.1 Gammaproteobacteria bacterium | reverse complement strand
CTATTTCGTCGAACGCCTTCACCTCACCGCCGTGCTTCGACGCCAATATCTTCGTCATCGCTGCTGTCAGCGTCGTCTTACCATGGTCAACATGGCCAATCGTGCCTACGTTTACGTGTGGCTTTGTTCGTTCGAATTTCGCCTTGGACACCTTCTATACCTCGCGATTAGTGAGTCTCACTCACTGATTCTTTTTGATGATTTCATCAGCGATGCTGCTGGGCACCTGCACGTATTTCATGAATTCCATGCTGAAAGTGGCGCGACCCTGGGTGAGCGAGCGAAGATCCGTCGCATAGCCAAACATCTCCTTCAGCGGAACCTCGGCACGAACCGCTTTTCCAGCGGGCGTGTCGTCCATGCCCTGCACCAATCCGCGGCGTCGATTAAGATCGCCCATGACGTCGCCCATGTACTCTTCCGGCGTCACCGCCTCCACATCCATTATGGGTTCGAGCAGCACCGGGCCGGCCTTTACGGCTCCTTCCTTGAATGCCATGGAGCCGGCAATCTTGAATGCCATCTCACTGGAGTCCACGTCGTGAAAAGAGCCGTCGTAGAGAGTGACTTTGACATCCACCATCGGGTAACCGGCAATCACACCGTTTTCCAACTGCTCGCGAATACCCTTGTTGACCGCCGGAATATATTCCCGTGGTATGGCGCCGCCGGAGATGGCGTCGTCAAACTCGTAACCACTACCAGGCTCGCCGGGCTCGAGTCGGATGTATACGTGACCGAACTGCCCGCGACCGCCGCTCTGGCGCACGAACTTGCCTTCCTGCTCGACGCTCTTGCGAATGGTCTCGCGGTAGGCAACCTGGGGCTTGCCCACATTGGCATCGACCTTGAATTCACGCTTCAGGCGATCGACGATGATCTCCAGATGCAACTCACCCATACCCGAGATGATCGTTTGCCCCGATTCTTCGTCGCTGGATACCCGGAATGACGGATCCTCGTGAGCGAGCTTGCCCAGAGCCAGGCCCATTTTTTCCTGATCCGGTTTTGTCTTCGGCTCCACCGCCACCGAAATGACGGGCTCGGGAAAATCCATGAGCTCGAGAGTGATCGGATCCTTGGGATCGGCGAGCGTGTCACCGGTAGCGGCATCCCGCAAACCTACCGCGGCGGCGATGTCACCGGCCCGCACTTCCGTGATCTCCTCGCGGTGATTCGAGTGCATCTGCAGCAGGCGGCCTATGCGTTGCTTCTTGTCCTTGACCGAATTCACAATCGTATCACCGGACTTGAGAACGCCGGAGTACACGCGGAAAAAGGTCAACGATCCCACAAAGGGATCCGTGGCGATTTTGAATGCCAGCGCCGCAAACGGGGCCTCATCCGAAGGCGGCCGCTCGGGCCCGGAAGGATCACCATTGTCGTCGATACCGCGAATGGCAGGCACATCGATGGGTGCCGGAAGAAACTCGATGACGGCGTCGAGCAATGCCTGCACGCCCTTGTTCTTGAACGCCGAACCGCACAGCGCTGGTACGATTTCATTGCCTAATGTGCGCGCGCGAATGCCTTTGCGGATATCCGCGTTGCTTAAATCACCATCTTCCAGATACTTTTCCATGAGCTCGTCGTCGGCTTCGGCGGCAGCCTCGACGAGCTTTTCGCGCCACTCGTCGGCGAGACTCTGCAGATTCCCGGGTATGTTGCGCTCCTCATAGGCGACGCCCATGTCGGCCTCATCCCAGTAGATGGCTTTCATCTTGATCAGATCAACGACGCCTTCGAAGGATTCTTCGGCGCCGATGGGCACCTGCACTGGTACTGGACTGCCTTTGAGTCGGGTCTTTATCTGTTCAACGACGCCGAAGAAGTCGGCGCCCTGGCGATCCATCTTGTTGACGAAGGCAAGACGCGGCACGCCATAGCGATTGGCCTGGCGCCAGACAGTCTCGGATTGCGGCTCCACACCACCGACAGCGCAGAACACGCCGCAGGCGCCGTCAAGAACACGCAGGCTGCGCTCCACTTCGATAGTGAAGTCCACGTGGCCCGGCGTATCGATGATATTGATGCGGTGCTCATCGAACTGCTTGTCCATGCCGGACCAGAAGCATGTGGTGGCGGCGGATGTGATCGTGATGCCGCGCTCCTGCTCCTGCACCATCCAGTCCATAACCGCCGCGCCGTCGTGCACCTCACCAATCTTGTGCGAGATCCCCGTGTAATACAGGATGCGCTCGCTGGTGGTGGTTTTACCCGCATCGATATGCGCCATGATACCGATATTGCGGTAGCGCTCGATGGGTGTTTTGCGTGGCACGGGAGGGTTCCTGGAATTGCTGGTGTTATTCGGCTGCGGCGGGATTGTTCGCTGACCGCGACGCTACCAGCGGTAGTGGGAGAAGGCTTTGTTGGCTTCTGCCATGCGGTGGGTGTCTTCGCGCTTTTTGACCGCGCTTCCACGACTGTCGGCAGCTTCCAGAATTTCGTTTGCGAGTCTCTGGCCCATGGATTTCTCCGCGCGCTTTCGTGACGCGTCCACCAGCCAGCGCATGGCGAGCGCTGTGCGCCGCGTCAAACGCACCTCTACCGGTACCTGATAGGTGGCGCCGCCTACGCGACGCGACTTGACCTCTACCACCGGTCGGATGTTCTCCAGGGCACGGGTGAACACCTCCAGGGGATCTTCCTTGGATTTGCTGGCTACCTGGTCCAGGGCGCCGTACACGATGCGTTCGGCGACGGACTTCTTGCCGTCGAGCATCAACACATTGATGAACTTGGCCAAGGTGCCGTTGCCGTATTTGGGATCCGGCAGGATGGTGCGCTTGGGTACGTCTCTACGTCTGGGCATGGCTGGTGCTCCTCTCGCTTGGCTCTCGCTCGGCTCTCGCTCAGTTCTTGGGCCGTTTGGCGCCGTACTTGGAGCGACCCTGACGACGCTCGGAAACGCCAGAGGTATCGAGGCTGCCGCGCACTACGTGATAGCGCACGCCGGGGAGATCCTTGACCCGCCCGCCGCGGATGAGGATGACTGAGTGCTCCTGAAGGTTATGGCCCTCGCCGCCGATATAGGTCGTTACTTCCATGCCACCGGTGAGACGTACCCGCGCTACCTTGCGCAGTGCCGAGTTCGGCTTCTTGGGCGTGGTCGTATAAACACGCGTGCACACGCCGCGCTTTTGCGGACAGCCCTGCAGCGCGGGCACGTTACTCTTGGTGCGGGCCCGCTTTCGCGGTTTGCGCACCAGCTGATTGATGGTTGCCACCGAAGTGTCTCCCGCCTGTTTAATACCCAAAAAGTCTTGCCCGGCCGGTCTTACGCACAGCCGTAACAATACCTACCACCCGCCGGCGGCAATGTCCGCCCCAATCGGTCCGACACGGGGGGCGGGGAATGCGTACAAGGCCCGGTTTCAGGCCTTGCGCTGCACGAGAAAGCTGAAAAAAATCAACTACTTGACAGCTGCTCGCAGGGACACTGTTCGATCCGTCGGCGCGCTGCGAGTCGCCTCGAAAAAAAAGCGACAGGCAGGAGAAGCTCCTGCCTGTCGTTAAGGACGAGAATTCTAAGTTTCGTATCCCGGGGTGTCAAGGCTAAGCGAGCCCGAACACCCCGCCACGACTAGCTTTCAGTCTGGCTGGGGGCCTCTCCCGCCGACTCCGCCGCACCGCCGCCGGGCGCCGGCGATTCGCCGGATCCCGTGGACTCGGCCACGGCGTCCACCAGTGCCTGCACCGCATCCTGGGCGATGGCTTCCTCGCCCTTCATCTCCTGGCGCTTGCGACGACGCTCCTTGTGGTAGGCGGACCCCGTGCCCGCCGGAATCAGGCGCCCGACAATGACATTTTCCTTCAAGCCCCTGAGGCCATCCACCTTGCCGTTCACGGAGGCCTCGGTGAGCACCCGGGTGGTCTCCTGGAACGAGGCCGCCGAAATAAAGGACTCGGTGGCCAACGACGCCTTGGTGATCCCGAGCAGCACCGGCAGCCAGGTGGCGGGCACGCCGTCTTGCGCCTCGACCCGCTCGTTCTCCTCGAGCATGCGGGCACGATCAGCCTGCTCACCGCGCAGGAAGCGCGTGTCCCCTGGCTTGTCGATCTCGATCTTGCGCAGCATCTGGCGCACGATGACCTCGATGTGCTTGTCGTTAATCTTCACACCCTGGAGCCGGTAAACCTCCTGGACCTCGTTGACGATGTAGTTGGCCAGCGTGCTGACACCCAGCAGGCGCAGAATGTCCGCCGGATTGGGCATACCGTCGACGACGGTCTCACCCTGCTCCACGTGCTCGCCCTCGAACACCACCATGTGACGCCACTTCGGCACCAGCACTTCGGTGGCTTCGCCATCGGAATTGGTAATCACCAGACGCTGCTTGCCCTTGGTTTCCTTACCGAAGCTCACGGTACCGCTCACTTCCGCCAGCAGCGACGCCTCCTTGGGCTTGCGGGCCTCGAACAGATCCGCCACCCGGGGCAAACCGCCGGTGATGTCACGGGTCTTGGACGACTCCTGGGGAAGACGGGCGATGGCATCGCCGATACCGACCTTGGAACCCTCCTGGACGGTGATGATGGCCCCGTGGGTGAGCACGTACTGAGCCGGAACGTCGGTGCCGGATAGCTTGAGATCTTCCTCATTGTCGTCCACCAGACGCACCCGGGGCCGCAGATCCTTGGCGGCGGCACCGCGCTGCTTGGGATCCATGACTACGATGCTGCTCAAACCGGTGGTCTCGTCCACCTGGGTCTGCACAGTCACGCCGTCCACCGCGTCATCGAAGCGCACGGTACCCGCGACCTCGGTGATCACCGGATGGGTATGCGGATCCCAGTTGGCCACGACCTGCCCGCCACTCACCTTGTCACCATCGGCAACACTGAGCACCGCACCGTAGGGCAGCTTGTAGCGCTCGCGCTCGCGACCGTTCTCATCGAGCACGGCGAGCTCACCGGACCGAGACACGGCCACGTAGTTGCCACTGGCATGGGCCACGACCTTGATATTGTGGAGCTTCGCGGTACCGTCGGATTTAACTTCGATATTGTCCACTGCCGCCGCCCGGGATGCCGCACCACCAATGTGGAAGGTACGCATGGTGAGCTGGGTGCCGGGTTCGCCGATGGACTGGGCGGCAACCACACCGACAGCTTCGCCGTGGTTAACGAGCTGGCCGCGAGCCAGATCCCGACCATAGCAGGCTGCGCACACCCCGTAGCGGGTTTCGCAGGTAATGGCCGAGCGTACCCGGACCTCGTCGATGCCGAGACCCTCGAGAGCATCCACCCACATTTCATCCAGCAGGGTGCCGGCAGGAATGGTCACTTTCTTGGAGCCGGGAGCCGAAAGATTCTCGGCGGTCACCCGGCCGAGCACGCGCTCGCGCAGGGGCTCCACTACGTCGCCACCCTCGATGAGCGGCGTCAACACCAAGCCGCTGGTGGTACCGCAATCGTCCGTCGTGACCACCAGATCCTGAGCCACATCCACCAGACGTCGGGTCAGATAACCGGAGTTGGCGGTCTTCAAGGCTGTATCCGCTAGTCCCTTGCGTGCGCCGTGGGTAGAGATGAAGTACTGCAGCACGTCCAGGCCTTCCCGGAAGTTGGCCGTGATTGGCGTCTCGATGATAGAGCCGTCGGGCTTCGCCATGAGTCCGCGCATACCGGCGAGTTGCCGGATCTGAGCCGCCGAACCTCTGGCGCCGGAGTCGGCCATCATGAAGATGGAGTTAAAAGACTGTTGCATGACCGATTTGCCGTCCACGTCGGTGACCTTCTCGGTACCGAGCTTCTCCATCATGGCTTTGGCCACCTGCTCGTTGGTATACGACCAGATATCGACGACCTTGTTGTAGCGCTCGCCGAAGGTCACAAGGCCTGAAGCATACTGACCCTCGATCTCCCGCACCTGCACTTCCGCCCGCTCGAGGATGGCGCCCTTTTCGTCGGGTACGACCATGTCGTCGACGCCGATGGAGATACCAGCCAAGGTAGCGTAGCTGAAGCCGGTGTACATGAGCTGATCGGCAAACACCACGGTTTCCTTCAGACCCACCTGACGGTAGCAGGCGTTAATAAGCTCCGAGATGCCCTTCTTGTTCATGGTCTGGTTGACCAGCGCGAAGGGCAGCCCCACCGGCATGATCTCGGAGAGCAACGCGCGCCCGACGGTGGTGTCTATGAGAGACAGCTGGCGTATCAGCTCACCATCCTCACTTTCAATGGTGGCGTCGATGCGCACCTTCACCCGTGCATGCAGATCCACGGCCCCGCTCTGGAACGCCCTGTGCACTTCTGCCACGTCGGCGAAGGCCATGCCGGTACCCTTGGCGTCGACACGTTCACGGGTCATGTAGTAAATCCCCATGACCACATCCTGAGTCGGCACGATGATCGGGTCTCCATGGGCCGGCGACAGAATATTGTTGGTCGACATCATCAAGGTGCGGGCTTCCAGCTGTGCCTCGATGGAAAGCGGCACGTGCACCGCCATCTGATCACCGTCGAAGTCGGCGTTAAAAGCCGTGCAAACCAACGGGTGCAATTGAATTGCCTTGCCCTCGATGAGTACCGGCTCGAAGGCCTGGATGCCCAGTCGATGCAGGGTAGGCGCGCGATTGAGCAGAACCGGATGCTCGCGGATTACTTCCTCGAGAATATCCCAAACTTCCGGGCCCTCGCGCTCGACCAGCTTCTTCGCCGCTTTGATGGTGGTGGCGAGTCCACGCAATTCCAGCTTTCCGAACACAAAGGGCTTGAAAAGCTCCAGCGCCATTTTCTTCGGCAGACCACACTGATGGAGTTTCAGCGTCGGCCCGACCACGACCACGGAACGGCCCGAGTAGTCGACCCGCTTGCCGAGCAGATTCTGGCGGAAACGCCCCTGCTTACCCTTGATCATGTCGGCGAGCGACTTCAATGGGCGCTTGTTGGTGCCCGTGATCGCCCGGCCGCGGCGGCCGTTGTCGAGCAGCGCATCCACGGACTCCTGCAGCATGCGCTTTTCGTTGCGCACGATGATATCCGGCGCATTGAGGTCCAGAAGCCTCTTCAATCGATTGTTGCGGTTGATCACCCGGCGATAGAGATCGTTCAAGTCCGAGGTCGCGAAGCGTCCACCATCGAGCGGCACCAACGGGCGCAGCTCCGGCGGCAGAACCGGCAGTACCTTCAACACCATCCACTGAGGCCGGTTGCCGGACTCCTTGAATGCCTCCATGAGCTTCAGGCGCTTGGAAAGTTTCTTGATCTTTGCTTCCGAGCCGGTCTTGGGTAGATCCTCCCGGACCTGTGCAATTTCGCTCTGAAGATCAATCGTGCGAAGAAGCTCGTAGATGGCCTCTGCGCCCATGCGCGCGGTGAATTCGTCGCCGTGCTGCTCAATGGCATCCAGATACATCTCATCGGTCATCAACTGACCGCGCTCGAGATCCGTCATGCCCGGATCAATAACGACGAAGGCCTCGAAGTACAGGATGCGCTCGATGTCCCTGAGCGTCATGTCCAGCAGCAATCCCATACGCGACGGCAGGGACTTCAGGTACCAGATATGGGCCACCGGACTGGCAAGTTCGATGTGACCCATTCGTTCCCTGCGCACCTTCGCCAGGGTCACCTCGACGCCACACTTCTCGCAGATGACACCGCGATGCTTGAGCCGCTTGTACTTTCCGCACAAACACTCGTAGTCCTTGATCGGACCGAATATCTTCGCGCAGAACAGCCCATCACGCTCAGGCTTGAAGGTACGGTAATTGATCGTCTCTGGCTTCTTCACTTCACCGTACGACCAGGATCGAATCTTGTCCGGCGACGCGAGCCCTATACGGATGGCGTCAAAGCCTTCCACCTGACCTTGTTGCTTGAGCAGATTCAGTAAGTCTTTCATGCTATCTCCTGCCTGAAGGCAGCTTGGCTTGAGTTCGACACTATGCAGTTAGCTTCGACGAACACCGTTAATCCTGTTCCAGCTCGATATCGATGCCCAGCGAGCGGATTTCCTTCATCAACACGTTGAAGGACTCGGGCATCCCGGCTTCCATTTGGTGGTCGCCGTCGACGATGTTTTTGTACATCTTGGTACGTCCGTTCACATCGTCGGACTTCACAGTGAGCATCTCCTGCAATGTGTAGGCGGCCCCATAAGCCTCCAGTGCCCACACTTCCATTTCGCCGAAACGCTGACCGCCGAACTGCGCCTTGCCTCCCAACGGCTGCTGGGTAACCAGGCTGTATGGGCCAGTGGAACGCGCGTGCATCTTGTCGTCGACCAGATGATTGAGCTTCAACATGTACATGTAGCCGACTGTCACCTGCCGGTGGAAAGCCTCCCCTGTACGTCCGTCGCACAGAGTGGTCTGTCCATTTCGCGGCAGATTCGCCAGCTCGAGAAGATTCTTGATCTCCTCTTCGCTGGCGCCGTCGAAAACCGGCGTGGCCATCGGGACGCCACCTTTGATGTTTTCCACAAGCTCCATCAACTCTTCGTCGCTCAAGTCCTTGAGCGGATCGGGCTTACCTTTCACCGCGTACACTTTTTTCAAGAACTGGCGGAATTTCACAGGCTTCTCGCCCTGCGCCGCCATCCGTCCCACGGAAAGCCCGAGCCCCTTGGCAGCCCAGCCCAGGTGCGCCTCGAGTACCTGCCCGACGTTCATACGTGATGGAACGCCCAGGGGATTCAACACCACGTCAACCGGTGTACCGTCTTCCATGAACGGCATGTCTTCCACCGGCACGATCATGGATATGACACCCTTGTTTCCGTGACGTCCCGCCATCTTGTCGCCGGGCTGCACGCGCCGCTTGACGGCCAGATAAACCTTCACCATCTTCAGCACACCCGGAGCTAAATCGTCTCCAGAGGTGAGCTTCATGCGCTTTTCCTCGAAGCGCTCGTCGAGGTTCTTCTGCTGCTGCTCGAGTTGAGCCGCCATGCGTTCCAGCTGCTTGTTTGCGGCCTCGTTGCGCAATCGAATCTCGAACCATTTATCCCGATCGAGTTCGGTGAGGTACGCCTCGGTAATCTTGGCGCCTTTCTTGAGGCCCGCCGGACCACCCTCTGACATCTTCCCCGTCAGAAGCTTCTCGAGACGCGAGTAGGTGTCGTCTTGAAGAATGCGGAACTGGTCCTGCAGATCCTTCCTGACCTTATCGAGCTCCATCTGCTCGATCTGCTTGGCCCGGGCATCCTTCTCGACCCCGTCGCGCGTGAATACCTGCACATCGATCACTGTGCCGTTCATGCCCGAGGGAACGCGCTGCGAGGTGTCTTTGACGTCCGATGCCTTCTCGCCGAATATGGCGCGCAACAGCTTCTCCTCGGGAGTAAGCTGAGTCTCACCCTTGGGCGTCACCTTGCCGACCAGGATGTCGCCGGACTTGACCTCGGCGCCTACGTAAACAATCCCGGACTCATCGAGCTTCGAGAGCGCACTTTCGCTCACGTTGGGAATATCCGCAGTCACTTCCTCCGGGCCGAGTTTCGTGTCCCGGGCGACGCACACCAGTTCCTCGATGTGGATAGTTGTATAGCGATCCTCCTGGACGACCCTTTCCGAAATGAGAATCGAGTCCTCGAAGTTGTAGCCGTTCCATGGCATGAAGGCGACCAGCATATTCTGACCCAGCGCGAGCTCTCCGAGATCCGTTGCCGGACCATCTGCAAGAACGTCGCCGCGGGCGATTTGATCGCCGGTCTTAACCAGCGGCACCTGGTTGATACAGGTGTTCTGATTCGAGCGCGTGTATTTCGTCAACGAGTAAATGTCGACGCCGGGCTCTCCCGCCACGGCCTCGTCATCGTTCACCCGCACGACAATACGCGCGGCGTCGACGGAATCGACGGTGCCACCACGTTCGCCGATGACGGTCACACCGGAGTCGATGGCCACGGTGCGTTCCATGCCGGTCCCGACCAGGGGCTTCTCGGTGATGAGCGTGGGCACGGCCTGGCGCTGCATGTTGGAGCCCATCAACGCACGGTTAGCGTCGTCATGCTCCAGGAACGGAATCAGCGACGCAGCCACCGACACGATCTGCTTGGGCGAGACGTCCATGTAGTTAACCTTGTCCGGGGACGACAGGGTGAACTCGTTCAAGTGCCGGCAGGTGACAAGATCGTCGGAAAGCCGGCCCTGGAGCGTGAGCGCCGCGTTGGCCTGGGCGATGACGTACTGACCTTCCTCGATAGCCGACAGGTACTCTATCTTGTTCGTGACCTTGCCCTTTTCGACCTTACGATAAGGCGTCTCGAGAAATCCGTACTCGTTGGTGCGCGCGTACACGGCCAGCGAATTGATCAGTCCAATGTTCGGGCCTTCAGGAGTCTCGATGGGGCACACGCGGCCGTAGTGGGTGGGGTGCACGTCGCGCACCTCGAATCCCGCCCGCTCGCGGGTGAGCCCGCCCGGACCAAGAGCCGAGACACGCCGCTTGTGGGTGACCTCGGACAGCGGATTATTTTGATCCATGAACTGTGAGAGCTGGCTCGAACCGAAAAACTCTTTGATGACGGCCGACACCGGCTTTGCGTTGATCAACTCCTGGGGCATTAATTCCTCGGTTTCGGCGAGGCTCAAACGCTCCTTGACCGCGCGTTCCACTCGCACCAGCCCGATGCGGAACTGGTTCTCCGCCATTTCGCCGACGCTGCGGATACGGCGGTTACCCAGATGATCGATATCATCGACCATGCCGTTGCCGTTCTTGATGTCGATGAGAACTTTGAGCACATCGATGATGTCTTCTTTGGACAGCACACCGGGACCCTTGACGTCGTCGCGCCCGACACGGCGGTTGAACTTCATCCGGCCAACCGGAGACAGGTCGTAGCGGTCGGGGCTGAAGAACAGATTGTTGAACAGCGTCTGCGCAGCCTCCTTGGTGGGCGGCTCCCCCGGGCGCATCATGCGGTAGATCTCGACCTGTGCCTCGATCTGATTGTGAGTCGGGTCGGCGCGCATGGTCGAGGAGATATAGGGCCCGCGATCCACGTCGTTTACATACAGGGTCTTGATCGAGGTAATGTTCCCCTCGCGCAGCTTCGTAACCACTTCCTCGGTGATCACATCGTTGGCATTGGCCAACACCTCGCCACTTTCCTTATCCACTATGTCATTGGAAAGAACACACTCGTGGATGAACTCATCGGCTGCGTCCAGGTTCTTTATCCCGGCCTTCGCCAGCAAGTTGATATGACGGGCCGTGATGCGGCGGCCTTCCTCGACAATAAGCTTGCCCTTCTTGTCTTTGATATCGAATGCAGCAAGTTCCCCGCGCAAACGCTCCGGGATGACTTTGAAACGCACACCCGTCTTGGTAATCGTGAAGGTGTTGTGATCGAAGAAATCCTCGAGGATCTCCTCGGAGCCCAAGCCCAGGGCGCGCAGCAGAACCGTCGCCGGCAGCTTGCGGCGCCGATCAATACGCACATACACCAAGTCCTTCGGGTCGAACTCGCAGTCCAGCCACGATCCGCGATAGGGAATCACCCGCGCAGAGAAAAGTAACTTCCCCGAGGAATGGGTTTTGCCCTTGTCGTGCTCGAAGAAAACGCCGGGTGAGCGGTGCAATTGCGCGACGATCACACGCTCGGTACCGTTGATGATGAAGGTGCCGGTCTCGGTCATGAGCGGAATTTCGCCCATGTAGACCTCTTGCTCCTTGATGTCCTTGATGGCGCGCTCAGGCCCCGTGCTCTCCTTATCGTAAAGCACCAGATGCAGCTTGACGCGCAGCGAGGCCGCGTAGGTCATTCCCCGCAGCTGACATTCCTTGACGTCGAAGACCGGCGCGCCCAGCCTGTAGCTGATGTATTCGAGCGCGGCATCCCCAGCGTAGCTCTCAATGGGAAAAACCGATTTGAATGCCGCATGCAGGCCTCTGTCGTGGCGCGCTTCAGGCTCCCCGTCCGCCTGCAGGAAGGCGAGGTAGGAATCGATCTGAATCGCCAGCAGGAACGGCGCGTCCAGAATACTGGGCCGCTTGCCGAAGTCCTTGCGAATGCGCTTTTTCTCAGTAAAGGAATAACCCATGGTTCAGCCTCTAGGTTTGTGTGCCAATCATGGCCGGTAAGGTGACTTGGCCTGGACGCTCCTTGTCCACGCCCCCACCCTGTCTCTTTCCCTCGAAGCGAGGGGACTCAACCTGACACGCACGCATCATGATTGGGCGCATGCGCCCAATCCGAGTAAACACGAACAGGCCGGTGGCCCCGGGGCCACCAGCCATCGTTGACGTAGCGATTGCGTATATCAACGTCTACTTGATTTCGACCGATGCACCGGCCTCTTCGAGCTGCTTTTTGAGATCCTCAGCTTCGTCCTTGGCCACACCGTCCTTGATATTCGTGGGTGCACTTTCCACCAAATCCTTGGCCTCCTTGAGTCCCAGTGCGGTGATCGCGCGAACGATCTTGATCACCGAGACCTTGTTGGCGCCGAAGCTGGTCATGTGAACATCGAACTCAGTCTGCTCCTCGACCGGTGCCGCAGCCGCGGCCGGTGCAGCGGCAACACTCGCCACCGCAGCAGAAACGCCGAACTTTTCTTCCATCGCTTCGACCAGATCCACTACATCCATGACGGACATGTTGGCAATCGAGTCGAGTATCTCTTCTTTATTCAAAGCCATTTACTTGTCTCCTCGAGCCCACGCAAAAAAATACGCGGGCGGGTTTATTACGTTGCCTGCTTTTGATCGCGCACTGCCGCCACGGTTCGCACCAACTTGGCGGTTGGTTCCGCCAGTGTCTGCACGAACTTGGCAATCGGTCCTTTCATCACCGACATCAGCTGACTGATGGCTTCATCCTTGGTCGGGAGATCTGCGAGTCTCCCAACATCGGACGTTTCCAGCAGCTTGCCGCCGAATGAGACCAGCTTGATAACAAGCTTGTCGTTTCCCTTGGCATAGTCACGCATGACGCGCGCTGCCGAACCCGGCTCCTCGCGTGAAAATGCGAGGACCAGCGGGCCTGTCAGGCTGTCGTTCATGCAGGCAAAATCGGTGCCCTCGAAAGCGCGACGCGCCAATGTGTTGCGCACTACTCTCAAGTAGACACCGGCTTCGCGCGCGTTGACGCGCAGAGTCGTCATCTCTGCGACGGAGAGACCGCGATATTCCGCCGCGATTGCCGCGAGGGCGCCCTTTGCCACATCTGCGACTTCCGTGACCACCGCCTTTTTGCGTTCCAGTGTCAGTGCCACACTCTTACCTCCTGGACACAGGACCATCATCCCACCCGTGGCGGACCTCCCGGGGGAGGTTGCCGATCCACGCCGTGGTCGACGCTACCAACGGGATACGTCTCTAGACGCTCCCGCCCCTACGGTGACCAAACACTAAACTGTTCGGGGCTTCACCGTCTGCGCAGGCAAATGAACCCGGCTTTCACCACATCCATCAAATTAAGCGCTCGTTGCGCGCCTGCGGTCTTTGACAGCTATCCCTTTCCCGACCCCCTGCTCGCGCAGCGGATATGATGGAGCAGGACAGCCCAAAGCCTTTACATCAAACGTTCAAGCTCGCCTTGTCCACCTGGACGCCCGGTCCCATGGTGGACGAAACGGTCACTTTGCGCAGATAAACACCCTTGGCTGCGCTCGGCTTCGACTTCTGCAAATCTCCGATGAGCGCCTCGAGATTCTCTCTCAGGGCCACCACTTCGAAGTTCGCCGTGCCGATGCTGCAATGAATAATCCCCGCCTTGTCGGTGCGGTATTGGACCTGTCCGGTCTTGGCCTTGCGAACCGCTTCGCCCACATCCGGGGTTACGGTGCCAACCTTGGGATTCGGCATCAATCCCCGCGGCCCGAGAATCTTGCCGAGGCCGCCGACGACCCGCATGGCGTCGGGGGCGGCGACGACGACGTCGAAGTTGAGCTCGCCCTTCTTTACCTGCTCGGCTAAATCGTCCATGCCGACAAGGTCGGCGCCGGCCTCAGTCGCGGCATCGGCGGCCGCGCCCTGGGCGAACACGGCGACACGCACCGTCTTGCCGGTACCATGGGGCAGAACCGTGGAGCCGCGTACCACCTGGTCTGATTTTCGCGGGTCGACGCCGAGGTTGACGCTCGCGTCCACTGACTCGGGGAACTTCGCCGTCGCCAACTCCTTGACCAGACCCAATGCCTCATCGATTGGCTGCAAGCTGTCGCGATCGACCTTGTCCCGGAATGCCCTGACGCGTTTTGATCGTGTGCTCATGACATCACCTCATCGCTTTCGACACCCATGCTGCGGGCGCTTCCGGCGATAATGCGCACCGCCGCGTCCATATCATCGGTATTCAGATCGGGCATCTTGGTTTTTGCGATTTCCTCGAGCTGCGCGCGGCTGATTTTGCCGACTTTGTCGGTGTTGGGCGTGCTGCTGCCCTTGTCCAGACCCAGCGCCTTGCGAATCAACACCGCCGCCGGCGGAGTCTTGGTGATAAAAGTGAAGCTGCGGTCGGCATACACCGTGATGACCACCGGTGTCGGCAGCCCCGCTTCGATGTCCTGGGTCTGCGCATTGAACGCCTTACAGAACTCCATGATGTTGACGCCATGCTGACCGAGCGCCGGACCTACGGGCGGGCTGGGATTTGCCTGCCCTGCAGCTACCTGCAGCTTGATATACGCTTCGACTTTCTTCGCCATTTTAAATTCTCCGACGGGTGCAAACGCTTTTCAGCTCCCCGATATCCAACTATTCCTTCTCCACCTGCCCGAACTCGAGCTCGACAGGTGTAGAACGTCCGAAAATCGAAACCGCCACCCTCAGGCGGCTCTTCTCGTAGTTGACTTCCTCGACCACGCCGCTGAAGTCGTTAAAAGGACCATCGACTACGCGCACAACCTCACCGGGCTCAAAAAGAATCTTCGGCCGCGGCGTATCCGTGCCTTCCTGGACACGCTGCAGAATTTCGTCGGCCTCTTTTTCAGTAATGGGTGCCGGGCGATCACTGCTGCCGCCGATGAAACCCATCACTTTCGGCACGCTCTTCACCAGGTGCCAGGTATCGTCCGTCATTTCCATATTCACGAGCACGTAGCCCGGAAAGAACTTTCTATCGCTGCGCCGCCGTTGCCCGGCGCGCATCTCGACCACTTCCTCGGTGGGCACCAGCACGTCGCCGAAGCTGTCCTCGAGACCGCTGCGTTTGATGCGCTCTTTCAACAGGCGCGCCACTTGCTGCTCGAATCCAGAATAAGCATGCACGACATACCAGCGTTGGCTCATTAGTTCAGCCTCCATGCCCCAGGAGCAACCGTACTATCCATGACAGAATTCCATCGACCATCCAGAGAAAAATCGCTACCAGTGTCACAACGCCCATCACCACCAGAGTCGTCTGAGTGGTCTCCTTGCGCGTCGGCCAGACGACCTTTCTGAGCTCCGTGCGGGAATCGCGCATGAACTCCCAGGCGGCCCGGCCCTTGTCCGTGGTAAAGGCAATGGCGCCGGCGGCCCCAGCGACGATGAGCAAACCAATGACCCGCAGCAGCAGTGACTCTTCGCCGTAGTAATAGAACGCCGTGACCGCTGCACCCAGCAACAACGTTGCGACCAGCCACTTCAGCGTGTCCTGCAACTTGCCCGCGGTTTCGACCATCGCTCCCATCTCAGTTCCAATTTGCGCACACGCCAGCGTAACCGGTGCTGAAAGCTCTGCTCCGTCGGGCCGCTTCATGCGACCGTCCGATAGCTCGAACTTCCCTCACGCCATCTGAAATCGACAATCGATAGATGAAAACACTCCGTATGGCAGGCCAGGAGGGAATCGAACCCCCAACCTGCGGTTTTGGAGACCGCCGCTCTGCCAATTGAGCTACTGGCCTTTGGTGTGTCGTGATCAATGATTGGTGAATCGTGATGCGTCTCGCCGCCGTCACTCGATGATTTTCGCGACTACGCCGGCACCCACGGTGCGGCCACCCTCACGGATAGCAAACCGCAAGCCCTCTTCCATCGCTATCGGCGCGATCAAGTTCACTTCCATCTGGATGTTGTCTCCCGGCATCACCATCTCGACACCTTCGGGCAACTCCACCGCACCCGTTACGTCGGTCGTGCGAAAGTAAAACTGCGGCCGGTATCCCTTGAAAAACGGCGTGTGACGTCCACCCTCGTCCTTCGACAAAATGTACACCTCCGCCTCAAAGTGCGTGTGCGGTGTGATCGAACCCGGCTTCGCCAGTACCTGACCACGCTCAATGTCTTCGCGCTTCACGCCGCGCAACAACACGCCGATGTTGTCCCCCGCTACCCCCTCATCGAGCAGCTTACGGAACATCTCAACGCCCGTGCACGTCGTCTTCTCCGTATCCTTGATACCGACTATCGCCACTTCCTCGCCGACCTTCACCACGCCGCGCTCAACTCGACCCGTCGCTACCGTGCCACGGCCCGATATCGAAAATACGTCCTCTACCGGCATCAAAAACGCGCCGTCTATCGCCCGCTCAGGCTGCGGTATATACGTGTCCAGCGCCTCGGCCAACGCCATCACCGAACCCTCACCCAACTCCGACGCGTCGCCTTCCAGCGCCTTCAGCGCCGAACCTCGGATTATCGGCGTGTCGTCTCCAGGAAACTCGTACTTGTCCAAAAGCTCCCGGATCTCCATCTCCACCAACTCCAGTAGCTCCTCGTCGTCTACCATGTCGCACTTGTTCATGTACACCACGATGTACGGAACACCCACCTGGCGCGCCAGCAGGATGTGCTCGCGCGTCTGCGGCATCGGGCCGTCCGCCGCGCTCACTACCAATACCGCCCCGTCCATCTGCGCCGCACCCGTGATCATGTTCTTCACATAATCCGCGTGACCCGGGCAGTCAACGTGCGCGTAGTGACGGTTATCCGTCTCGTACTCCACATGCGCTGTCGCAATCGTTATGCCTCTCGCCCGCTCCTCGGGGGCATTATCTATTTCGTCGAACGCCTTCACCTCACCGCCGTGCTTCGACGCCAATATCTTCGTCATCGCTGCTGTCAGCGTCGTCTTACCATGGTCAACATG
>JAACFO010000022.1 GCA_009937425.1 Gammaproteobacteria bacterium | reverse complement strand
CTCGCCCCCAGGGGATGTCCCAGCGCGATGGCGCCGCCGTCGATATTCACTTTGTCGTGATCGAGACCCAACTCGCGCATGCACGCGATTGCCTGGGCGGCGAATGCTTCGTTCAGTTCGACGATGTCCACATCACTGATATCGATACCGGCACGGGCGATGGCCTTGTGGGTTGCACCGACGGGTCCGATGCCCATGATCTCCGGCGCACAACCACCGACGGCGATACTCTTGATCCGCGCCAGCGGCTCGAGGCCATTTTTCTGCGCGTACTCCTCGCTGCACACGAGTACCGCCGCCGCGCCGTCGGTAAGCGGCGACGAAGTACCGGCGGTAACGCTTCCGTCAGTGCGAAATGCGGGATTCAGCCCTGCAAGCCCGTCTTCGGTGGTATCCGGGCGGATACAGCCATCTTCACTGATGGCTTTACCTTCATGGGAGATGGGCACGATTTCGTCGTTGAAAGAGCCGTTGGCGCGCGCACTGGCCGCTCGCTGCTGACTGAGCACGGAAAACGCTTCCTGATCGTGGCGTGTAATCTGGTACTTCTCGGCGACATTCTCCGCGGTTTCACCCATGGCCATGTATGCCGCGGGAAAGGCGGAGTAAAGGGCGGGATTCGGCATGGGATTAAATCCCGTCATCGGCACCCGCGACATGGATTCCACGCCGGCGCAGACGAAGGCGTCCCCGGCGTTCATTTGAATGGCCCCGGCCGCCATGTGAATGGATTGCATCGACGATCCGCAGAATCGATTAACCGTCACGCCGGCAACGGAAATCGGCAGAATCTCCGCAAGGAATCCGATCAGGCGGCCCACATTAAAACCCTGCTCACCCTCGGGAAACGCGCACCCGACGATGAGATCTTCGATATCCCCGGGCTTCACCCCGGTGCGTTCGATCAGCGTTCTGACCACGCGCGCGGCGAGATCATCCGGGCGTACCTTGCGCATTTCGCCCTTGTTGGCGAATGTAAACGGCGAGCGCGCGTAGCCCGCAATGACGACGTTCTTCATGGACATGTGCTCCGCAACTGCGTTGATTGTACCGGGGGCACTTCACACATCTATGGTGCCCCGGTCCGCCAGTATAGTCCGACTCCTGCGGCTTTGGCGCCGGTTCCTTCCAGTGGCGCCGGCTACAGGGATACCTTGCGCCATTGGCTGTCCAGACGCTCCGGCGAGACGCGCAAAGCCGTGCCCTGCTCCTGGGCGAAGACCGATATGCGGTACTCCTCCAGCATCCACCGGTAGCGGTTCAATTCCGGGTCCCGGTGGCCGCGCATGGCATGGTCCGCGGCGCGCATCGTGAAGCGTTTCCACAGTGGCGCAATGCCCGCGAGTTTGCGGCTGTCGCCGGCGCCGCCGCGCTGGAGTTTCTCCAGGCGGACCCGCAGGGCCGCCAGATAACGGCGGTAATTATCCAGGGCTTCGTCCGGTATGACATGCACGAAGCCGCGAAACAGCAGATGGGCCATCTGCTCGTCCACGTCGGCGAGGCTGTCCGCGGGCAAGTTGGATTCCCGCTCCAGACGCTCGGCCATGAGTGACCGGTGCTCGTCGAGGATCCCCTGTATGAGCCCGCAGACGCCCTCGGCGGCGGGCCACAGGCGGGCGCCCGCTTGCGCCGCGGCGCGTCGGAATTCCGCTTTCTCGCGGATGTCCCCGGCGCCGGGCATGGCCCGCTCCACGGCGCGCGCCATGATGGCCCTGGCGAGTTCGCCGCCTGCGGATTCCGGCACCTGCAGGTACTGCGGAGCGGCAGGCAGCATGGCGTGCACCAGCTCCATGGTCTGCAGAGCGGGCAGCGCACGCACCAGCTTGCGCATCTCCCTGGCGGCGCCGATGGCGAACAAACGCCGCACGCCGCGGGTATGGGATTCCACCGCCGACTCGGCACTGGGAAACAGGCCGAGGGCCACGGACTCCCCCTCGTCCGCCAGGGCCGGATAGCCGCGCACGAGCCGCCCGTTGCGACGCTCCTCCACGACCTCCGGCAGCGGGTCAATCACCCAATCCCGGAGTCCCTCACGGGAATAGCCCGCATGCACCGCCGGCCTGGTCGATTGACCCTGATATTCCGCCAATCGCAACTGCAACCGTAACAGATCGCGACATTCTTCCAGGCACGCACCATCCTCGCCGATGACCCGGAAATTCATCAGCAGATGCGGCGCCAGCCTCTGGGCGAGACGCCGCCAGCGCCAGGCGTCCTCCGGCACATCGACACCCCGGTGGCTGCGCAAGAACTCGCGCAGCGCGTTCGCCAGCGTACCGCCGGCCGCCACACCCGCGGCCATGAACTCCCGGGCACAGTCGGCAAGGGGCAGTAGCTCCCGACGGCTGGCCTTGGGCAACAACTTCAGCATTGCCAGAACCTTCTCGGCGAGCATTCCCGGCACGAGCCATTCGAATTGTTCGGCATTCAGCCGCGGTAGGAGTTCGAAGGACGTTTCCAGGGTAACGCCGTCGTCGGCGCGTCCCGGCTCGAAGTGGTAGATGAGGGGCATGGCCTGCTGCTCGAACAGAATCTCATCGGGATAATCCCGTTCGGTGTTCTCCGGAAGACGACGCCGCTGCAGAGTCTCCGGCGCCATCAACATGCGCTCCGGGTGCTCGCGCTCGGCCCGCCGGCGCCAGGCTTCAAAACTCTTGCTGTCGCACACGTCCTCGGGAATCAAGGACATGTAAAAACCGTACACGTCGTCGTCCGCAACCAACACATCCGGGCGCCGCAACTTGTGTTCGTAGCCGCGCAGCTGGTCCACCACCGCGGCATTTTTTTCGAGAAACTCGGCGGGAGACGCCAAGGTGCGATCCATGATGGCCGATTGGATGAAGATAGCGTGGGCATCTTCGCGGCTGACCGGAGCGAGCCGCACGCGGCGGCGCGGCGTCACGGTCAAACCATGAAGACTGGTCTGCTCATACACCATGACCTCGCCTGCCCTGGCGTCCCAATGAGCGTCGAAATAGGTGCGCCGCAACAGGTCGCCACCGGCGCGTTCAATCCACTCGGGACGGATGCGGGCCACCTGATGGGCATACAGTCGGCTTGTTTCCACCAACTCCGCTGCTACGACCCAGCGCGCCTGCCGGCGCGACTGACCCGATTGCGCCGATACTTGGAATACCGTGTCGTGCAAACCCGTATAGCCTTGCTCGGCGTTGCGCATACCGATATTGCGCAACAAGCCCGTCAACAGGGCGCGGTGAATGCGCGAGTAGCTGGCCTCGTGACGGCGCGGGCGCAGCCCCATGTGGCGCACGATTTCCCGCAGCTGCCGGTGTACTTCCTGCCACTCGCGTAACCGCGGCAGGCTCAGAAAATGCTTACGGCAAAAGCTCTTCAGACGGCCGGTCTTGAGGCCGCGGGTTTGTTCGTGGACAAAATCCCAGAGCTTCAACATTCCTATGAAGTCGGAGCGTTCGTCCTGGTAACGCTGATGGGCGGCGGCGGCCGCAACTTGTGCGTCGGGAGGCCGGTCTCGTGGATCGGCGACACTCAAGGCGCTGGCCACCACCAGTACCTGGGCAAGGCAGTCCAACTCCTCGGCGGCGACAATCATGCGACCGATGCGCGGATCCAGCGGGAAACGCGCCAGCCTGCGCCCGGTATCCGTGAGCCTGTCATCGGCATCGATGGCGCCGAGCTCGCGCAGCAATCGGTAACCATCGTTGACCCGGCGGCGATCCGGCGCATCCAGAAACGGAAACGCATCGAGATCGTGAATACCGAGAGCACGCATCTCGAGTAACACGGCAGCCAGGTTGGTACGCCGAATTTCCGGCTCCACGAACTGTGCCCGGGCCAGGTAGTCTTCCTCGCTGTAAAGGCGCACACATATGCCCGGCCCGGTCCGGCCGCAACGCCCCATGCGCTGGTCCGCCGATGCCCGGGATATGGGTTCGATGGGCAGGCGTTGCACGCTGGAACGTCGCCCGTAGCGACTGATTCGGGCAAGCCCCGGATCGATGACATAGCGTATGTCCGGCACCGTGATGGATGTTTCGGCAACATTCGTGGCCAGAACGATGCGGCGTTTTCCGTGCACCGCGAACAAGCGCTGTTGCTGCGCAAGCGGAAGACGCGCGTAAACCGGCAACACTTCGCAGTCATCCCCGTAGCGGCGGCGCAGGCGTTGACGCAGCTCGCGAATATCCCGTTCCCCGGGGAGAAACACGAGCATGTCTCCGCTTTGTTCTTCGAACAGCGCTTCCACCGTGGCAACGATGCTGTCGTGAAGGTCCGGTTCGCCATCACCGGCATCCAGCGGCGGCTGATAGCGAATTTCGACTGGATAGCCCCGGCCGGAAACCTCGATGATGGGCGCGCCGGAGAAGAACTCGGAAAATCGCTCGGTATCGATAGTGGCCGAACTGATGATCAGTTTGAGATCCGTGCGCCGTTCCAGCAGCCGCTTGATGTAGCCCAACAGAAAATCGATATTTAGACTGCGCTCGTGGGCCTCGTCGATGATGATGGTGTCGTAGGCGCGCAGATCCCGGTCGGACTGGATCTCGGCAAGCAGCATGCCGTCGGTCAGCACCTTGAGATAACAGTCCTCGCCCACACGCTGGTCGAAACGCAGCTTGTAGCCGACGCCACCTCCCAGATGCGTATCGAGTTCCGCGGCGATGCGCGCGGCGGTGCTGCGCGCCGCTACCCGCCTCGGCTGCGTGTGTCCGATGAGCCCGGCGGCACCGCGGCCCACCTGCAGACAAATTTTCGGGATCTGGGTGGTTTTCCCCGAGCCGGTTTCGCCGCACACGATGACGACCGGGTGCGCGTCGATGGCCCTGGCGATGTCGGCGACCCTGCTGCTGATGGGAAGCTCGCCGGGAAAGCCCGGATTCGGTAAGCATCGATGCCGCTGGCGCCGCCGCTGCCGGGAGCGCTCGATTTCAGCACCCAGGCCGGCGAGGCCGGTGCCCCCGGCGTTGCGCATCGGGCCGCGCTTTTCCAAGCGCCGCAGACGACGCATGAAGCGCCTCTGGTCGGCGAGCATACATTCCTGAATCCGGGATTCGAGGCTGGCCATGGTGTTGGTCGGCATACCGGACCGCGCGCCCGGGCCTCATCATATATGGTTCGAAAAATCCAGGCGCGTCGGGCACTTAGGATAGGCTACCCGCTTTGCTTGGCGTACTCGGAACGAACTTATACCATGCCTGCGCAGCCGGTGGGAGGGCCTTCGAATGTGTGGACGCTACGTGTTGAAGGCAGCGCTACCCGAGATCGCCCGCATGCTCGGCATGGATGTGGACCTGGCCCTGGAACCCCGCTACAACATCGCGCCGACCAGCTTCGTGCCTGCCTGCAGGGTCGAAGAGCCGGATAACAAGCAACTCGCGCTCATGCACTGGGGACTGATCCCCCCGTGGGCCAAGAAGCTCGATTCGAGTTACCGGATGATCAACGCCCGGGCAGAGACCATTGCCGAGAAGCCTGCTTTTCGCAGCGCATTCCGCCATCGGCGTTGCCTTATTCCGGCGGACGGTTACTACGAATGGAAGTCCGTGCAGGGCCGCAAGCAACCCTATTACTTCAGCATGAAGGACGGCAATCCATTCTGCTTCGCGGGCCTGTGGGAACGCTGGCAACCCGCCGATGGCGCGCCCATGGAGTCCTGCACCATCATTACCACCAGCGCCAATGCCGTTGGCGCGGATATTCACCATCGGATGCCGGTGATTCTCTCACAGGATAACTATGCACCCTGGCTCGACCCCCGGATCACGGAATCCTCGCAGCTCTTACCCCTGTTACAGCCCTTCTCCCCGCAGGCCATGAGCGTTTATCCCGTGAGCACGCTGGTCAATAACGCGCGGGTCGACGAGCCGCGCTGCATAACGCCGCTGGTTGATCCGGCCTAATCACCCGGGATGCACACCCACGGCCCCCGTCCGATAGAAGACCTCATCGAGCGGGCGGGCGCGCGGCTGTTGCAACGCACCCACAACGGCTCGGCCCCGGTGGAAGTCTATGAGAACGACCGTTACCGCTGGCTGCAAAACCATAACGGCACGCTGCAAAGCCTGATGGATCGGCGCTCACCCGAACGCCTGGTGCTGCCTTATACCCAAGCCATGATGACCGGCTTACTGTTCGTCGATGCGCCGAAGTCGGTGTTGATGCTGGGCCTGGGCGGCGCCTCGCAGCTTCGCTTTCTGCGTCACTACTTTGCCGACACACCCGTCACGGCCTGGGAGTCGGACACGCAAGTCATCGCCGTCGCACGACGCTACTTCGGCCTGTCCGATGAGGATGAAGGAGTTCACATTTTCAACCAGGACGCGCGCACGGGTGTCGCTGCCGGTGATCAACCGGCAGACCTGATTCTTCTGGACCTGTTCGGCGCCGACGGATCGCCCCCATGGGTTCGCCAGGCAGCGTTTCACGAAAACTGCCGGCGCCGCCTCGCCGATCACGGCGTGCTGGTGGCGAACCTGTGGGTGGATGCGGACGACGAGTTTCTGGCGATCATGGACGGCGTTCAGGCGGCTTTCGAGCAGCGCACCCTGGTACTCCCAGTGCCGGGATACCGCAATCACATCGTTTTCGCCTTCAAAGGCCCAGCGCGCCTGGATTTCGCAACCCTCCAGGCACGGGCAACCGGCCTGGCCAGGCACACCGGCGTCGACTGTGGGGGATTTATCGGCGGGATGCGCGAGAGCAACCTCAGCGACGACACTGGATTCGTAGTCTGATCCTCAACGCGAACCGCGGCCGGACTTCGCCCACGAATCCCGCAAGGTCACTGTGCGGTTGAAAACCGGGGCACCGGGCCGGCTGTCCACGCTGTCGACGCAGAAATATCCCAGGCGCTCGAATTGCAGGTGCGTGCCCGGCGCGGCATCGCCGAGGCTGGGTTCGACACAGGCGCCATCCAGAAGCTCTAGAGACTCGCCGTTGATGTGCTCCAGGAAATTACCTGCATCGGGATCCGGCACCGAGAACAGGCGATCATAGAGCCGCACTCGTGCCGACAGTGCGTGCTCCGCCGACACCCAGTGGATCGTGCCTTTGACCTTGCGCCCATCGGGGGCCGCGCCGCCGCGGGAATCCGGATCGTAGCGGCAGTGCACTTCGATCACTTCGCCGTTGTCGTCCTTGATGACATCGACGCAGGTGACGAGATAGGCATAGCGAAGGCGTACCTCGCGCCCGGGCGCCAGACGGAAAAACTTTTTCGGCGGATCTTCCATGAAATCTTCCCGCTCGATAAACACCACCCGTGAAAATGGAATCTTACGCGTGCCCCTGTCCGGATTCTGCGGATGGTTGGCGGCATCGAGCTGGTCCACTTCGCTTTCCGGATAATTCACGATCACCACCCGCAGCGGCCGCAGCACGCCCATCACCCGGACGGCTTTCGCATCCAGGTCTTCGCGTACGCAGTTCTCCAGCAGGGCCACGTCGATGACGTTGTCCTTCTTGGTGACGCCCACGCGATCGCAAAGATCCCGGATTGCGGCGGGGGTGTAACCGCGCCGGCGCATGGCCACCAGGGTCGGCATGCGCGGGTCGTCCCAGCCGCTCACGTGCCCTTCGTCCACCAACAGCTTCAGACGCCGCTTGCTCATCACCGTGTAACTGAGGTTCAAGCGCGAGAACTCGATCTGCCGCGGACGGCTGGGCACGTTCAAATTCTCGATAAACCAGTCATAAAGCGGTCGATGGTCCTCGAACTCCAGAGAGCACAGAGAATGCGTGACATGCTCGATGGCGTCGGACTGGCCCTGGGTGAAGTCGTACATGGGGTAAATACACCAGGCGTCGCCGGTCATTTGATGAGACGCGTGCAGAATGCGGTAGAGCACTGGATCGCGCAGGTTCATGTTGGGCGACGCCATGTCGATCTTGGCGCGCAGCACCTGAGCGCCGTCGGGGAACTCTCCGGCGCGCATGCGGGTGAGTAGATCCAGATTCTCTTCCACGCTGCGGTTGCGGTGGGGACTCTCGCGGCCTGGCTCGGTCAGGGTTCCCCGGAAGGTGCGAATTTCCTCGGCGCTGGCGCTGTCCACGAAGGCCTTGCCGTCACGTACGAGATCCACGGCCCACTCATACAACTGCTCGAAGTAGTCCGAGGCGTGGTGCAGATGCTCGCCCCAGTCATAGCCCAGCCAGTGAATGTCCGCCTTGATGGACTCCACGTACTCCAGGCTCTCCTTGACCGGGTTGGTATCGTCGAAGCGCAGGCTGCAATGGCCGGCGTAATCCTCGGCGACACCGAAATTGAGGCAGATGGCCTTGGCGTGACCGATGTGCAGGTAACCGTTGGGCTCCGGGGGAAAGCGCGTCACCACCCGGCCGTCGTTCTTGCCGTTGCGCAGATCCTCATCGATTGCCTGGCGAATGAAATTGGTGGGGGCGGCCCTGTCTGTCATGTTCGCTTCAAATTCCTGTCAGCAATTGGATTTCAACCGGCGTGCCCGCGCCAGCAGACCCGCGGTGGACCCGTCATGGTTGCCGCTGGTGCCGTCGCCAAGCGACCTGAGAATACTGCGCGCGAGCTCCTTACCGAGCTCGACACCCCACTGATCGAAAGCATTCACGCCCCAACACACGCTCTGAACGAACAGCCTGTGCTCGTAGAGTGCGATCAGTGCGCCCAGGCGCCGCGGCGTCAAGCAATCGTACAGTAATGTGTTGCTGGGTTGATTCCCGGCGAAGGTGCAATGGGGCAGCAGCGACTGCAGCGCCGCCTGGTCGAGCCCCTTACTCTCCAGATGCGCCCGGGTCTCATCCGCGTCGCGCCCCTTCATCAGCGCCTCCGCCTGGGCCAGCCCATTGGCGAGCAAGGCGTCATCATGTTGCGCGAGCCCCGATGCACCCCGCGCCGACACCAGAAAATCGCAGGGCACCAGCTCGCTTCCCTGGTGCAGGAGCTGAAAGAAGCTGTGCTGGCCGTCGTCTCCCGAAGCACCCCACACCACCGGGCAGGTGGCGAAATCCAGGGCCTCGCCGTCGCGGCCCACGTGCTTGCCGGCACTCTCCATCTCCAGCTGCTGCAGGTAGGCCGGCAGGCCGCGAAGCGCGTAGTCGTAGGGCAACACTGCACGGCTGGCGGCGGCAAAAAAGTTGCGGTACCAGATGCCCATGAGCGCCAGCACTACCGGCATGTTCTCCAGCAACGGTGCGTCCAGAAAATGCGCGTCCATTTCGTGGGCGCCGGCCAGGAGCTCGTCGAACACATCCATGCCCGCGGCTATTGCCACGGGCAGACCGACGGCGGAACACAGGGAAAAGCGCCCACCCACCCAGTCCCACAGAGGCAACACGTTGGCCTCCGGTATGCCGAAGTCCCCGGCGGCGGCGACATTCGCCGTGATCGCGAGAAAATGCCGGGCAACGGCCTCGGCGGGAACAGCTCCGCGCTCCAGCAACCAGGATCGCGCGCTGGCGGCATTGGCCATGGTTTCGGCGGTGGAAAAGCTCTTGGAGGCGACGATGAACAGGGTTGTCTCCCCATGGAGACCGTCCAGGGCGCCTGTCAGGTTGGCTGCATCGACGCTGGAGACGAAGTGCAGGGAGGGCACACTGGCGGCCGCGGACCCCAGTGCCAGAGACGCCATCTCGGGACCCAGGTGGGAGCCGCCGATGCCAATGTGCACGACGCTGGTGATGGCTTTGCCCGAGTGACCCAGCCACTCACCCCGGCGCAGCGACTCGCTGATATCGCGCATGCGGCGCCGCGCCGCCTCCACTTCCGGCATCACATCCAACCCGGGCGCCGGAAAGGGCGACCCCGCGGGCCGGCGCAGCGCCACGTGCAGGGCGGCCCTTCGCTCACTGCCGTTGACCATGTCGCCGGCATACATCCTGTCACGCCACGCCTCCACCTGGCTTTGCCGGGCAAGGTCCGCGAGCAAACCCATGGTCTCCCCGGTAATGCGGTTTTTCGAATAATCGAGAAACAATCCGCAGGCCTCCAGGGAAAAGCGGTTGAAGCGCTGCTGATCGTCGGCAAACAAATCCCGCAGATGCAGGGGCGCAACCCCAGCGTGGTGTGCCTGCAGTGCCTGCCAGGCGGGCAGAAGATTGGGCTCCGGGGTCGTCACGGCACTCTGTCGCTCTCCAAATTTGCGGCGATCGCTAGCCTAATGGCTCGCGGGCACAAACTGAACCACCCGGCATCGGCCCGCGCTGCGCGCTGGTGTATTGGTCAACACGCCCCGAGCGGGTATACTTCGCCGCGGTTCGCTGGCGAGCAACGCCCGCATCCGATGCCAGGGGGACGATAGATCACTATGAAGAATAGACGGCTGTTGTACAGTGCAGTGCTGTTGAGTCTGACCGTGGGCACGCTGGTGAGCACCGGCGCGCGCGCCGCGGGCGACGCCGAGGCCGGTCAGGTAAAAGCCATACCGTGCATGGGCTGCCACGCCATTCCCGGCTACAGCAATGTTTATCCCACTTATCATGTACCGCGGGTCGGAGGCCAGCACCCGGAGTACATCGTCGCGGCGCTCAAAGCCTACAAGGCCAAGCAGCGCAGCCACCCGACCATGCAGGCCCAGGCCGCGACCTTGAGTGAAGACGACATGCAGGACATTGCCGCCTTCTTCTCGTTGAAGCGCGAATAGATCGTAAAGCCTTGGGCGATCCGCGGATCCGCCCCTCAATCGGAGACCACGATGCGAATTCTGTCCAGCCTCACCGCCGCCTTGCTGCTCGTCCATGGGAGTGTTCAGGCCGCCGGTGACATCGACGCCGGAAAGGCCAAATCCGCGCCCTGCGCCGCCTGCCACGGTGCCGACGGCAACAGCCCCACCACGGCATTTCCCATACTCGCCGGGCAATACCAGGACTACCTGATGCGCGCCATGGAGGACTACCAGACCGGCAAGCGCAACAATCCCATCATGACCGGCTTCGCAGCTCCGCTGACTAAACAGGATCGCGCGGATCTGGCGGCTTACTTCTCGAGCCAGAAGAGCAGTCTCTACACCGTCGAGTATTCCGACTGATAGCTGAAGGCTGGGCGAAAACCGGGCCAAGGCCGGGCGCCGACACCCCTGGCGCCTGATAAAAAAATGATAAAAAACGGTTCGGTCACCCGCTGAAGGCGGGTATGTCCCTCAACGGATGCCGAACCAACTCCCACAGGCCGAACTGAGATGACGCTCGCGCGGGGCCCGTGCTCCGGCGGCGAAACGCGCACCACCGGGGGCCCGGATACCTATTCAGGTCGGCGCGGCTGTCATTTCTTCTTATCTCTCCTTATTTCTCCGTAATTCGCCACCCTTGGCGGCTGGCGCCACGGCAGAAAAAGACCGGCAGACGGGAGATTAGGTCGTCGACCGGCCTATATTTCTAGACCGGGGGCATAGGCCGGATATTCCCCCGCCGGGGCCAGATCGGGCACACTTCACATATTCGGAATTGCCATTATGCAGGGTGAAATAAAGCCCGTGGTTCAACGGTCTATTGCCAGTAGAAGTGCCCGATTGCCGCTCGACTGGATGCAGAATAAGCAGCTCAAATTTGAAAAGCTGGTCAACGCCGTGTCGTCTGACCTGTACCGCTACGCCTTCATGATGTGTCGAAACAAGGCCATGGCGGAGGATCTGGTCCAGGAAACCTTCATGCGGGCCTGGCGTTTTATGGACAGCCTGCGGGACGAGAAAAAGGCAAAGAGTTGGTTAATGACGACATTGAGACGCGAATTCGCGCGCCAATTCGAGCGCTACCAACCCCACTTCGACGACGTGGAGCTGGAACAAATTGCCGGCAACGAGGCTGTGAACCCTGATGTGTGGGTGGTACGCCGGGGCCTCGCCAAGCTGCCGGACAAGTACCGCGAGGTGCTGGTTCTACAGGTTATCGGCGGCTACACGGGTGCGGAGATGGCGCAGATGCTGGAGCTGCCCCGGGCCACGGTAAATACCCGCCTGTTTCGCGCCCGCCAGCAGCTGCGCGAACTATTGGAGGACGACGCCGAGACACTTATCGGGCGAGAGGAACGACGAACATGAATTGCATCGAATTTCGCCGAATTCTGCTCACGGACCCGGGTACCCTGGACGCTGAATTCACCGAGCACCGGCATCATTGCCCCGATTGCAGCGACGCCGTCGAGCGCAGCGCCCATTTCGAGCGATGCCTCCAGGAGGCCGTCAACATCCCGGTACCGGAGAATCTCGCCTCGCGCATTCTGTTGAAGCAGTCCTTCGAATCACACGACGAACGGCCCTGGTGGCGTACGGGACGGGTCTACGCCCTGGCCGCCAGCATCATGTTGGTGGCAGGGCTGGTATTCCTGGGGTTCAATTCCCAGGTGGAGCAACGTCGCCTGAGTGAGGAATTCGTGGCGCTGGTCAACGGTGCTCCTTACGCCCTCGCTCCCAACCCACGGGTCAGCAGCAGCGAAATCTCCACCGCCCTGGAACCCGCGGGGCTGGATCTCCAGGGCGATATCGGCGATGTGACCTTCGCGGGCCGTTGCATCGTGCGCGGCAAGCTCTCCGGACACATCGTGGTGCGGGGCGACACCGCACCGGTAACGGTATTCCTGATCAGCGAGCAGCTGGTAACCGCCCGCGCCACCATCCGCAGCGATCACTACAGCGGCGTGGTGGTCCCCCAGGGCACCGGCACCATCGCCATCGTCAGCTCACCGGGAGAATCCCTGGAGAATGTCGAGGCGCTGGTACGTTCAGCAATCCGCTGGGCGCCCATGCAGGACGTCTGAGGAAAAAAAACCGGGTCAGAGACGCTTTTTCTTGAAGAAAAAGCGTCTCTGACCCGGTTTTTTGACCCGGTTTTTCTTCCTCAGGCCGCGACGTTGGGATTCAAGCTGTAGGTCCCGGTCAGCATCGCCGTTTCCAGGATGTGACCTTCCATCGCGGCGATCACGGAATGGCGGGTGAACTCGCCGCCCACCGGGCAGCGTTCGAAATCCAAAGCGTAGAGCGTGAAATGATAGTGGTGCACGATGCTGTCGTTCCACGGCGGACAGGGCCCATCGTAGCCGAAGTAGTTGCCGGCCATGTCTTCGTCCCGGGCGAACCACTGGGTGTAGTCGTTGATTCCCTGGCGCGTACCCCGCGCCCCGGCAGGCCCGGGCTTGCCCCTTTGTGTCACGCCGTCGGAAAATTCGCCTTCCTGGACACCCACCGCATCGGCGGGAATGTCCACCAGAACCCAGTGACAAAAATCCGTGCGCTTGCGCCGCGCCGAAATACTTTTGCCCTCGGTGTTGACGTTGTCGGGTTTCGCGGGGGCATCCGCGTCGTGGCAGATCAAAACCAGGGATTTCGTGCCCGCGGGAAGATCAGTCCATGACAGAGCCGGATTGCGGTTGCTGCCTGGACACGCGTGTTGCCCGGGATCCGGTACGCAGAACGCGCAGCGCTCAGGGATCGGCGCCTCGTGGGGAAAGCTTTCGCTGACGAGCTTCACTTGTTCTCCCCCTGCACGCAACGGCGGCGTCAGCCTAGCACGACCTTCCTCACTACCGAAAGCAAAACCTATATCAGAAATAACATTAATAAAGAACGATAACTGATTGTTTAAATTATCCTTAATAATATCTAAAGTGAATTCTCAAGCACCCCGTCCCGGCACGCGTTTGCGCAATTCCTCGACTCTCTCACGGGTCCCAGGGGAATGCGGGTTGATTGCGAGGACTGCTTCGAAGGCAGCCAGGGCGCCGGCCTCGTCGCCGCGGGCGAGAAAGATCAGCCCCATCCCCGAAATAGCGCCGAAGTGACGTGGCTCGAGTGCCAGAGTGTGCTGGATATCCCGTACTGAAGACACGAAGTCCTGGTTCAGGTAGTAGGCAGTGGCTCGCTTATTCCAGCCTTCAGCGAACTCGGGGGCGCGTTCGGTGATCTCACCGAAAATCGTTATGGCGTCGTCCAGTCGCTGATTGCTCATGGCTGCTACCCCTTCGACCATGAGCGCGTCAATTTCGCGCCGGCCGCTGTTTATCCAGATCCGCCATATCTCGGCCTGGGCCGTCTGCGCCGTAGCCCTGTCCACCGTGGTCTTCAGTGTTTCGAACAAGGCATCGAGACGCCTGTCGGTCTGATCGGCATGCCCGGTGGATCCCAGCGAGACCAGTAATACGGCGCCAAACAGCGGCAACAGCAGAATACGAGGCACGATCTCCCGCCTAATCCTTGCGGGCGGAACGGGCCATCCGCAACATGGCCTGATATTCGTCGCTGACCACCAGCACGGCTGACTGGTGGTCGCAAGCAGGACAGGTAGCGTCCAGCATCACGCCCAGGGAGTCCGGATCGTCGTAAATTTCGTCATCACGATGCGCGAACTCCACGAGTCCCTGAAAACCGCACTCCTCGCAACTACTCCAGGACTGATAACGTTCGAGCTTTTCCGCCATGGAACTTCTCCACCAATCGTGACATCAGACTACTGCAACCCCGTTCACACAAAAAACAACCGGCGCTTGTAAATCGGGACTGCTAGGTGCTTTACTTTCGCGGTTGAGGATTAAGGCGGTATGGAACCACCATGTTCAGCTTCTCACCCGATAATTCCAGCCATCCACTCAGAATCATAGGGGGGGCCCTGCTATGCGTGTGGATGAGCGCGCTGACGCTTACTGTACACGCTGCAGGGAGCTGCGAAGACACCACCCGTGACGCTGCCCTGGCCCTGGTGCGCGACACCACCGATGATTTGTTCGCGGCGGTAAAAGCCAACAATGGCGTGCTCAGCGAGGATCCTGCCCTGGCGAGGCAGTTGGTCGAGGAATTCATCACCCCCCACGTGGATCTCAAGGGTTTTTCGAAACTGGTCCTCGGCAAGCACTGGCGGCGTGCCACCGCGGAGCAGAAGGATCAATTTCTCACGCAGTTTCATGCGCTGGTTCTGCGTACCTACGCCACCGCCGTGACCTCTTACACCGGCATCCAGGTCGAGTACCTGCCCATGCGCGCCGAATCCCGGGAGAACTTCGCCACCGTAAGAACCCTCATTCCCCGCCCGGGTGGCGAGGGTGTCAAAGTCAACTACCGGTTGCATTGCCGCAACAACGTGTGGAAGCTGTTCGACGTCAATATTGCCGGTGTCAGCATGGTGACCACCTATCGCAGTGCTTTCTCGGCGGAGGTCAAAAAATCCGGCCTCGACGGCCTCATCAAGGTTTTGAAGCAGAAAAACCGCGAGGTCGGTGCCTGACTAACGCATGGTCACCAGTTCTTCCGCGTTGGTCGGATGGATGGCAACCGTATCGTCGAAATCCCGCTTGGTCGCCCCCATGCGGATCGCCACCGCAAATCCCTGCAGCATCTCGTCGGCGCCCAGACCGAAAACGTGGCACCCGACGATGCGCTCTTCTGCCCCCACGGTAATGAGCTTCATGGCCGCCTTGCTCTTGTGACGGGTGAATGCGTGGTACATGGGATTGAACTGTGTCCGGTAGATCGTTACCTCGTCCGGATAACGTTCCCTGGCCTCGGCCTCCGTCAAACCGACGGTGCCGATGGTGGGATGGCTGAAGATAACGGTAGGAATAAGCGTGTAGTCCAGCTTGCGGTCCGCCATGCCGCCGAATAAACGGTCGGAAAGACGGCGCCCCGCGGCGATGGCGACGGGGGTGAGCATATGGTGTCCGGTAACGTCGCCGATGGCGTAAATGCCCTCGACGTTGGTGTTCTGGAAAGCGTCCGTGGGAACTGCACCGTCGTCTGCGGATGCAACCCCCGCCGCCGCCAGACCCAGATCATCGCTTCGGGGCTGGCGTCCGATGGCCCATAGAAGAACATCGCAGCCATCGATGCTCCGCCCGTCATGGCAGGCCACATCGAGCCCGCCCCCGGCACTGGGTGACACGCTCTCGACCCGGGTTTCGGCAATCACCTGGATTCCGTTGGCCTGCATGGCCGCCGTGAGTTGCTCGGAAAGCATCTGGTCGAATTCCCGCAACAAACGCGACTTGCGGACTAAAAAAGTAACTTCGGCACCCAGAGCCCTGAGCATGCCGCCAAGCTCGACGGCGATGTAGCCGCTGCCCACCATTACCACCCGGCGCGGGCAGGTCTCGAGCTCGAAAAACCCGTCCGAGGTGATGCCGAGCTCGGCTCCCGGGAGATCCGGCACACTGGGGCTGCCACCGGTGGCGATCAGCACCCGATCGGCCTCCAGGCGTTCGCCGTTTACCTCCACGGTTCGCGCGTCGAGGAAGCGCCCCGTGCCGCGAATGTCGGCGATGCCGCAATCCGAAAGCCGTTTCGCGTAGATGCCGTTCAGCCTCGCCACGTAGTCGTCACGGGACTGCTTCAACATCCCCCAATCGAAGCCCCGGCGCTCCAGATCGAATCCGTAATCACCGGCATCGTCGAGCATGTGCGCCAGCGAGGCCGCGTACCACATCACTTTCTTCGGCACACAGCCCACATTCACACAGGTGCCGCCCAGTCTGTGGTCCTCCACCACCGCAACCCGCGCCCCATAGGACTGGGCACGCACCGCCGCGGCGATACCGCCGCTGCCGCCGCCAAGAACCAGAAAATCGTAGTGATTGCTCATGGGAGAATGAGCGGGAGTAGTGCAGGGTTCGAATGGGCGCGCTTCATGGCTGACTCCTTTTCAAGGAGCCCGATTCTACGCGCGGGATCAGTTGATGGTCACTTCTTCCTTGTCGTCGTTCTCCCAACCGGGCAGGTCGAATGCGTGCTCCGGTGTGTCCAGGGTGAGCGCCGTCTCGAGAATCTTGTGGCGGATATAACAACCCCTGGATGACAGGTCGATGACGGTAATGCGCTCGCTTCCCTCCCACTCGACGATGAGGTGGGCCCGGGAGACATCACTGAAGTTCTGATCGATGGGGACATCACTTTCCGGATGCCGGCCCACCATGTTGCGGCCGTCTTTGAGAAAATAGGTGACGCCGTTCTGGTCGATGAGACTCGGTGGGTGGCCGCCGATGATGCGAAACAGATGTCCCGCCAGCATGATGTCGAGCTTCTCGCCGTGGCCCACGGGGATTTCCAAAGCCTCGCCCATGGGCATGCGCCGAAAATCGCCGGTAAAGCGGCGCAGCCCGTCCTCGCTCACCGGGCCATCGCCGCCCTCGAAGCCCGTGTCGGGAGTCGGCATGGGCGGCGGGCTGGGATACTCGGTGAGGTCGTCGGCATAGGATTCCATGTCGTCGTAGCCCCGCTTGCGCGTATGGATGTACTCCAACAGGCGCTTGCGGAAACTCAAATACTGCAGGTAGCGGATGAGCACGGTGCGTTTGTAACCGTCATAGCCGCCCTCATGGGCGCGAATGGTGGAGAAGATGGCCCGCCAGTCGTGGTCGCGGGAAATCGACTTCAGGTCCAGGTCTTGCAGAAATGCGTTGGTGCTGGCGGGATTTTCCATGGAGTTGACCACCGCCTCGGCGATGCGCTTCAACACCCGGGAAACGTGCTCGGACTCCCGGCGCAGCTTGTAGATGGGCCAGCTGAGAAACTCGTGGAGACGTTCCGCCGGCACCTTGGTGCGGAAGGCGAGCCGGGACTCGAATTCCGTCGGGCCATCCTGGATCACGCCCTCTCTGGAAGCGTCCGACACGACGGTCGTGTCAGAGTGGGCATAACTCATACGGTTCTTTCCTGTCCACAGAAGTTAATGTGAATTGTAGCGTAGCTGGTGCAAACGTCTGTAAACATAGTTTACGTAATGCTCACATGAGCCCCTAACGCAGCGGGTCGCGCGCGATTCGAGGGGGTTCGTTATGTATATCGACCAGTCCTCAATTTTGTTTATGTGGGCGCCGGCGGCGCTGTGACGAGGTTCTCAGAACCCCCCGCCCGCCCCGGAGGCTCAGCGGCGGCCGTCGTACCACATATGCAGGGATTCCCGGTCCCGAAAGAAGCTCCGCGGGTGGCGCAGCATGCTCAGCATCAGGAACCAGATCTCGCGCTGGCTGTAGAGGGTCCCCTTACGACCCGAGGTCAGGAGCGGGTGACGGTGCAGGATACGGAAGCGTAATCCCCTGGAGGCGCCCCAGCGCTTGATGCGGCGGCTGAAGTCGATTTCCTCGGCGACGTAGTAATCCAGCCCGAAGCCGCCGATCCCCTGGAAGGCATCCCTGCGGCAGAAAATGAAGGCCCCTGCCGCCCACCGGCACAGACGCGAGGTCAGATTCCACATGCGCACGCCCAGGGCGATGCTGCGGGGTACGCCGTGCATACGCATGGTGCAGCCGCCGGCCACCACCCTGTCATCGGCCAGCGCCGTCAGCAGCTCCCCCATGAGCGCCGCATCCGGCCAGGAATCCGCATCCAGAAACAATAACGCCGGCGCCCGCGCCCGGGACGCGCCGGCATTGCGTGCCCTGGCGATTTGCCGCTCGGGCTCGAACACCACGGCAGCGCCTGCCCGGGCCGCCAGGGCGGCGGTGCTATCGGTGGAGGCGTTGTCGCAAACGATGATCTCGTACGCGCCCTCCTCCAGACCGGCGCCCGCCAGACTCTCGCGTACCGTGGCAATGGTGCCCGCAATCAGCTTTGCCTCGTTATAGGCAGGGATCACCACGGACAGCCGCAGGCAGGCAGGGGGAACATCCATCCGATTAGACTAGCAACGGGGCATAACGGCGGATGGTTTTATTTCATGGATCCGGCCTCGGGGCCGGTGGCAACGGGGCGCTTGGGATCGCTGCACCATTCGCTCCAGGAGCCCGCGTACAGGCGGCCATCGCCGAGACCCGCGTGGCAGGCCGCCAGCAGGCTGTGGCAGGCTGTCACTCCGGAGCCACAGTAGAACACCGTCTGCGCCACAGGCGTACCGGCCAACAGCTCGGAGAAGCCCCTGGCCAGCTCCCCTGGCGGGAGAAAACAACCCTCAGCGTCCAGGTTCTCCCCGTGAAAGCGATTGAGGGCGCCGGGGATGTGTCCGGCCACCGGGTCCAAGGGCTCATTTTCCCCACGGTAACGGCGCGGATCCCGGGAATCCACCAGCCGCGGGGCTGCCGCAACCTGGTCCACGCTGACCAGCCAATCCCGGCGCGGCGTGCCATGAAAGGCCCCGGCAGGCCGTGTTTGCTCACCTTCGACGCATCCATAGCCGGCGCTTGTCCACGCCTTCCAGCCCCCGTCCAGCACCGCCACGGCTTCGTGCCCCATGTAACGCAGCATCCACCAGACCCGTGCGGCGAGCATGCCATCGCGCTGGTCGTAGGCCACGACCTGGGAACCAGCGTCCACACCGAGGCGCGAAAAGAGCGCTTCCAGGGCTTGCGGCGACGGCATCGGATGGCGTCCCGCATCGGTTAGCGGCGGCCCGCTCAGATCGTCGTCCAGATGCGCGTACACGGCACCGGGAACGTGTCCGTCTAAATAACTGGCGCGCCCTTCGTCCACATTGAACAGATTGAATCGCGCATCGACGATCACCACTGTTGGATCGTTCAAGCGCGCATGCAACGACTGCGCGTCAATAATTGTCGTCATGGCTACGGACATGGGACCGCCTCATGTGGCCGATAATTTTTTAAAAAATTTGCAGCATCCATCATCTACCTGGTGCACCATCGGTACATGCACGGATGGTAGGAGCAAGGAAGGCTCGAGAAGATTAATTCGGCAAAAAGATGGAAAAAAGTCCGATCTGGCCCAATTAGTGTGATGGAATTCACAGAATCTGGACCAATCCTCCATTATCCTTTAGTTACTTAATTCCTGAATACTTCAGGCGTACCTGAAACCTCAGGCGCTCGGCGGCGACTCCCTCCTCCCCCCTTTCCGCCCCGAGCGATTTTTTTTGCCCGGAATTCGTCATTGGCCTCAGCATCCGGCAATGCTACGACGGCTTGCCCGCGCCAATGCCGATTACGCGACCTGCCTGCGATGGACGCGGCATGCCTGCATGGGCCTGCATCAGCGACGCCACCGTTTCGGCCACGGGGTCCGGCATCGGTATAGAACGCACCGTCGCCATGTCCATGTGCATGAGCATGATCTCCGTGGTCGCGGCCGGCGTGTCGTCGGGCTCACGATAAAGAGTCTCGAAGTAGTGCAGGCGTTTCGCATCGGCATCCAACAGCTGGGCGGTGACGCGATAAGGATCGCCCTCCTTCAACTCGCGCTCATAAGTAATGTGTGATTCCAGCACGTAGGTCGAATAACCCGTGCGCGCGCGGTAGGCCGCATCCATTCCCAGATAATCCAGCAAGGCATCGGTACCCAGATCGAAAATCAGCACGTAGTAGGCCACGTTCATGTGACCGTTGTAGTCGATCCACTCCGGGCGAATAGTGCCCCGGTGCAGGCACAACGGGGCTTGCATGCTCATGGCTACGCACCATACCGTGCCACCGCCACTCGTCAAGCCCGTCCAGTTGCGTTCTAATTGGGCTCCTTTGAAACCTGGTCTAAACGACTTGACGCAAACCCATGAAGCGCCCGCGCAAACGTCCGCCCCGGAGTCGGGGCTGAGCGCGACCGGCCTCGCCTGTTTCCGCGGCGACCGGCAGCTGTTCAGGGATCTGAATTTGAAGGTCGATGCGGGACAGGCGTTGCAGGTGCGCGGTCCGAACGGCTGCGGAAAGACCACATTGCTGCGCATCCTCTGCGGCTTGACCCGTCCCGAGGACGGCACTATTCGCTGGCGCGGACGGGTGTTGCGCTCCCACGACCCGGACTATCTCCGCGACCTGCGCTACATAGGCCACAACGACGGCGTCAAACTGGTGCTCACTCCACGGGAGAACCTGCGCATCGCCATGGCCCTGGATACCGGCGCCGACGAAGCGGAATTGGAGAGCGCGCTGGCGCGCCTGGATTTGGCGCAGTTCATGGATGTGCCATGCCGCAGCCTGTCGGCGGGGCAGCGGCGCCGGGTCGGGCTCGCGCGCCTGACCCTTGGCGGCGGACGCCTGTGGTTGCTGGACGAACCCTTCACCGCCCTGGACATCGACGGCACGGGGACCGTGCGCGCGCTCATCGAAGCGCATCTCGACGGGGGCGGCTGCGCGGTGCTCACCAGCCATCAGCCCATCGGCATCGACGCCGACAAAAGCACCAGCATCGATCTCATCTGATGGGCAAGCACGGACTGGGTCATGCTTTCGCAAGTCTGCTCAAGCGCGATCTGGTGCTGGCCGTGCGCAATCGCGGTGAGCTGATTAATCCCCTGCTTTTCTACGTGATCGTCGCGATGCTCTTTCCCCTGGGCGTGACCTCCGATCCCAAGACCCTGGCCACCATGGCGGCGGGGGTTCTTTGGATTGCGGCCCTGCTGGCCACCCTGTTGTCCCTGGACAATTTGTTTCGCTCCGACTTCGATGATGGATCCCTGGAGCTGATCATGCTGAGCCCGCACCCCGGCGTCGTTCTGGTGCTCGCCAAGGTGCTGGCGCACTGGCTGGTGACGGGGCTGCCGCTGCTGATCGCCACGCCTTTGCTGGCCGTGCTCATGGCGGTCCCCGACGATGCCCGCGCAACCCTGTGGCTGACCCTGGCGCTGGGCACGCCGGTATTGAGCCTGGTGGGAGCCATCGGCGTGGCGCTGACCGTGGGGCTGCGCCGGGGCGGCGCCCTGCTGTCGCTGCTGGTGCTACCTCTTTATGTTCCCGTGTTAATCTTCGGCGCCAACGCGGCGGGGGCTTCCGCAGCCGGACTGCCGGTAACCGGTCAGCTCTACATGCTGGGCGCCTTCCTGGTTCTGGCTCTGAGCCTCGCACCGCTGGCGACGGCAGCGGCGCTGCGCATCAGCATCGATTGAGGAGGCGTATCCATTCGAATGTGGGCTTTTTTTCACAAATTGGGCTCGCCCAAGCATTTTTACCGTATCTCCGGACGCCTGCTGCCGTGGCTGGGCTGGCTTACGGCGCTGCTGATGGTAGCCGGGCTCTACGGCGGCCTGGTCGTGGCACCGCCGGACTATCAGCAGGGGGAGAGCTACCGCATCATCTTCATCCACGTGCCCAGCGCCTGGATGTCGCTGTTCGTCTATGTGCTCATGGCGGCGGCCGGCGCTGTGGGCCTGGTCTGGCACATCAAGCTCGCCGACGTGGTGGCCGCGGCCAGCGCGCCCATCGGCGCGAGTTTCACCTTCCTGGCGCTTGTAACCGGATCCCTTTGGGGCAAACCCATGTGGGGCACCTACTGGGTCTGGGATGCGCGCCTGACCTCGGAGCTGGTGCTGCTGTTCCTGTATTTCGGGGTCATCGGCCTGCACGCGGCCATCGAGGACAAGCGCACCGCGAGCCGCGCGGCGGCGGTCCTGGCTCTGGTGGGGGTGGTGAATATCCCCATCATTCACTATTCGGTGGAGTGGTGGAGCACACTGCACCAGGGTCCCACGGTGACCAAGATCGATGCGCCATCCATCCACCTGAGCATGCTGATGCCGCTGCTGATCATGGCGCTGGCCTTCAAACTCTATTTTTTCACCGTGTTGCTGATGCGTGCGCGCAGCGAAGTGCTGGAGCGCGAACGTGCCAGCGCCTGGGTGCGGGAACTGGCGCGGGGAACATAATGGCCACCCGGGCGCTCTCAACAATGATTGCTTTGGTCGATAACTGATCGAGAACATGGACACATTGCGCGAATTCTTTCATATGGGCGGTTACGGCTTTTACGTCTGGGGGTCTTACGGAATGGCTTTTATCGTCCTGGTTGCCAATGTCATCGTACCGGTGCTGCGCACGCGGGAATTGCGCGGGCGTCTCGCGCGCCAGGCGCGCATGGAGCGTCAGCCATGAGACCACGCCGCCAACGTATGATCTTCGTCGGCGTGGTGCTGATCGGGGTCGCCATCGCCACCGCCCTGGCGCTGACCGCCATCGGTGAGAACATGCTGTACTTCTACAGCCCCTCGCAAATCGCCGCCGGCGATGCACCCCGGGGTCACGACGTGCGTGTCGGCGGACTGGTGGTGGACGGCAGCATCGCGCGCCAGGCCAACGGCCTGGAAGTGCGCTTCGATCTCACCGATACATCGGCCACCATGCGGGTGGCATACACCGGCATTCTTCCCGATTTGTTCCGCGAGGGTCAGGGGATCGTGGCCCTGGGGAAGATCGGTAACGACGGTATCTTCCAAGCCCGCGAGGTGCTCGCCAAACACGACGAAAACTACATGCCGCCGGAGGTCGCCGCGGCGCTCAAGCTCGCCGCCGAAGGCGGCAACATGCCGAATCCCCACGAAAAAGGCGTCCCCGGCAAGCCATGATCGCGGAACTCGGCCACTTCGCTCTCATCATTGCCCTTTGTGTCGCGATTGTTCAGGGTGTCGTACCCCTGCTCGGCGCCTGGCGGGGCGTGCCCGAGTGGATGGCCCTGGCGGTGCCGGCAACCCGCGCCCAGTTCCTGTTCGTGCTGCTTGCCTACCTGAGTCTCACCTATGCCTTCGTCGCCAAGGATTTCTCCGTCGCCTACGTGACCCAGAACGCCAACGCGCAGTTGCCGCTCTTTTACCGCATCTCCGCCGTGTGGGGTGCCCACGAGGGCTCGATTCTGCTGTGGACACTGATCCTGGCCATCTGGTCGCTGGCGGTCAGCATTGCCAGCGGCGCATTGCCCGACGCCTTCCGCGCCCGGGTGCTGGCCGTCATGGGGTTGGTGAGCTGCGGGTTTTTGCTGTTCATGCTCATGACCTCGAATCCCTTCGCGCGCCTGCTGCCGGCGCCGCCGAGCGGCAGGGATCTCAATCCCCTGCTGCAGGACCCGGGCATGGTCATCCACCCGCCCATGCTCTACATCGGTTACGTGGGCATGGCCGTGCCTTTTGCCTTCGCGGTGGCGGCCCTTCTCGGCGGGCGCCTGGACGCCGCCTGGACCCGCTGGACGCGGCCCTGGACCACCATCGCCTGGGTGTTCCTCACCGCCGGTATCGCTTTGGGCAGCTGGTGGGCCTATAACGAGCTCGGCTGGGGCGGCTGGTGGTTCTGGGATCCGGTGGAGAACGCTTCCTTCATGCCATGGCTGGTGGCAACCGCATTAATGCACTCCCTGGCGGTCAGCGAGCAGCGCGGCGCGTTCAAGGCCTGGACCCTGCTACTGGCCATATTCGGATTTTCCCTGAGTCTCCTGGGCACCTTCCTGGTGCGCTCGGGGGTGCTGGTGTCGGTGCACGCCTTCGCGACGGATCCGGAGCGCGGGGTTTTCATCCTCGGCTTCCTGGCACTGGTCATCGGCGGCGCTCTCGCGCTCTACGCCTGGCGCGCCAATGCCATCAGCGGCGGCGGCAACTTCCGGCTCATGTCCAGGGAAACCCTGTTACTCATCAATAACGTCCTGCTGGTAGTCGCCTGCGCCACGGTGCTGCTGGGCACCATGTATCCGCTCATTATCGATGCACTGGGACTTGGCAAAATTTCCGTCGGACCACCCTATTTCGACGCGGTGTTTGCGCCGCTGATGCTGCCTTTGGTGTTCGTGCTCGGCATCGGCCCGCTGACCCGATGGAAAGGCGACGAGGCCGGCCGTGTGGTGCGACTGCTGAGGGTGGCCTTTGTTGTCAGCCTGGTCATCGCAATCGCCATCGTGCTGGTGACGGCGGGGTACTCACCGCTGTTGCTGGCGTCCCTGACCATAGCCATCTGGGCCATAGCGACCACCCTGGTGGGAGTTCTGCTGCGCGTGCGCAGCAAAGCCGATATCTGGCAGGGCCTGCGCACCCTGCCCCGGGGCTTCGTCGGCATGAGCCTGGCCCACGTGGGTGTCGGCATATTCATCATCGGGGTCGCATTCACCACCTCCTTCAGCACCGATCGGGACGTGCGCCTGGGGCCGGGTGATTCCGAGGAACTGGCCGGCTATCGCTTCCAGTTCGACGGCGTGGGCGATCATCCCGGTCCGAACTATACGGCCCAGCGTGCCGAGATACGGGTTTTCCGGGGAGACAAGCAAGTCGCCGTGCTGTTTCCCGAAAAGCGCCTCTACCCGATTCAATCGCAACCCATGACCGAGGCCGCCATCGACGTGGGCTTTACCCGCGACCTTTACGTGGCCCTGGGCGAGCCCATCGGTGACGGTAGTTGGGCGCTGCGTCTCTACTATAAGCCACTCATTCGCTGGATCTGGCTGGGCCCGGCCATCATGGCGCTGGGCGGACTGCTGGCCGCCAGCGATCGCCGCTACAGACGCAGCCGTAAAGCGCGGCGCGCCGTCGGTGCAGCGGATAGCCCGGATAGCGATTCGGGCATGAGTCCCGAGGCATCCCGCGGATGATCCGTTATTTATTACCACTGGGTGCGTTCATCGCCCTGGTACTGCTGCTGGGCGTCGGATTGGGTCTTAATCCGCGCCTCGTACCGTCGCCATTGGTGGGCAAGCCCCTGCCGGAATTTTCCCTCGCCCAGTTGCGTGCACCGGACAAGACACTGTCGCGCAAGGATCTCACCGGCAAGGTGAGTCTGCTCAATGCCTGGGCCACCTGGTGCGTGGAATGCCGCCGCGAGCACCCGGTGTTGGTTGCCATCGCCGCCCAAGGCAACGTCCCCATCTACGGTCTCAACTACAAAGACCAGCGCCCCGATGCTCTTCAATGGCTCGAGCGCCTGGGTGATCCCTACGTCGCCAGCGCATTCGACGGCGACGGGCGCGTCGGCATCGATCTGGGCGTGTACGGATTGCCCGAGACATTCCTCATCGACGCGCAAGGCATGATCGTTCACAAGCACATCGGGCCCATCAGCCGTGAGATCTGGGAAAGCGACTTCGTCCCGGTCATCGAGCGCCTTGCGAGCGGCAGCAGTTGAAGGCGCTGCGCGGCATAGCCATGATCGCGATGTTGGTATTCACCGCGAACACCACTGCCATCGTCTTCGAGCAGCGCGATTTCGACAATGCCGAGCAACTGGAACGCTACAAGATCCTGATCTACGAGCTGCGCTGCCTGGTGTGCCAGAACCAGAACCTTGCGGACTCGAATGCTGAGCTGGCGTCGGATCTGCGCCGGGAAGTGCACCGCATGATCCTCGAGGGCATGAACAACGATCAGATCGTCGAGTTCATGGTGGCCCGCTACGGCGACTTCGTCCTGTACCGGCCGCCCTTGAAAGCCAAGACGGTACTGCTGTGGACCGGGCCGTTCGTGCTCGGCATCGGAGGCGTCGTGCTGTTGCTGCTGCAGTTGCGCCGCCGGCGCACACAACGAGCGGCGCCGATACCCTTGAGCGACGACGAGCGGGCAAGCCTCGACGCACTGCTCGAAAAAGAAAAACCGTAGACTTCGGCGAACGCCGACGGGGGAGAAAATGAATCTTCACAAAATGCTGTGTGAACGCGCGAACCAGGGGAATCCGATACGCGTCGGCGTCATCGGCGCCGGAAAGTTCGCCAGCATGTTCCTGACCCAGGTGGCCACGACACCGGGCCTGCACGTGGTGGCGGTGTGCGATCTGGACGTGGCCCGCGCCCGCCGGGCCCTCACCGACACCGGTTGGGATGACAATCGCTTCGCTGCAACGAGCCTCCATGAGGCGCGTAAATCCGGTACCACCTGCGTCAACGACGACGCCATGGCGACGATCGAGAGCGGCGACCTGGAGGTGGTGATCGATTCCACCGGCGATCCGGTGGCGGGCGTGCGCCACGCACTTGCCGCCAGCGACAACGGCCTGCACATGGTCATGGTGAATGTGGAGGCCGACGTGCTCGCCGGACCTCTGCTTGCAGAGCGCGCCCGCGCCGCCGGCACCGTCTACACCCTCGCCTATGGCGACCAGCCGGCGCTCATCGCCGAACAGGTGGACTGGGCACGTACCGCTGGTTTCCAGGTCGTGTGTGCCGGCAAAGGCACCAAGTATCTCCCCGAGTACCACCGCTCGACACCGGATACCGTGTGGGATTACTACGGACTGAGCCCGCGCCAGGCTCGAGACGCAGGCATGAACTCGAAGATGTTCAACTCTTTTCTGGACGGTACCAAGTCCGGCATCGAAATGGCGGCAGTCGCCAATGCCACCGGCTTGCAGGCGCCGTCCGGGGGGCTCGGCTTTCCACCGTGTGGCACCCATGAGCTGGCGCAGAAACTCAAGCCGAAAAATAACGGCGGCCTCCTGGAAGGCTCGGGAATGGTAGAGGTCATCTCCTCGCTGGCCCGGGATGGAAGCCCGGTGGAGAACGACCTGCGCTGGGGCGTCTACGTCACCTTCGAAGCGCCGACGGATTACGCCGCCGCCTGCTTTGCCCAATACGGCGTCAATACGGATCAGAGTGGCCGCTACGCATCGCTCTACCGCCCGAGCCACCTCATCGGACTGGAGCTGGGCGTGAGTGTCGCCTCGGTGGCTCTGCGCGGCGAAGCCACCGGCGCGCCGGTGGCTTTCAACGCCGACGTAGTGGCCACCGCCAAGCGCGATCTGGCCGCCGGCGAGACCCTGGACGGCGAAGGCGGCTTTACCGTCTGGGGAAAACTGATGCCCGCAAGCGACTCCGTTGCGCTCGGCGGACTTCCCATCGGCCTGGCCGGCAACGTGGTTTTGAAAAATCCCATCGCCGCGAATCAATGCCTGCGCTGGAGCGATGTGGCGGTGGACGAATCATCCCGGGCGGTGATCGTCCGGCGCGAACTCGAGGCAACTCTCGCCGACAGCCATGCCGCATGACAATTAAGTGATACCACTCAGGGACCATATCGCCACCTCCCGGGTCCCCTTCATCACCTACGCCGTGATCGGCACCTGTGTGCTGGTGTTTCTCTGGCAACTGAGCCTCGGCGCTCTGGGCGGGCAGCAGGCGGTTTATGCACTTGGCGCCATTCCCGCGGTGATATTCGGCGACGCCCGGCTGCCGCCGGACCTGGTCATGGTGCCGCCGCTGGCCACCGTGTTCACCTCCATGTTCCTGCACGGCGGCTGGATGCACCTCATCGGCAACATGCTCTACATGTGGATCTTCGCCGACAACGTCGAGGACAGCATGGGACATCTGCGCTTTGTGGTTTTTTACCTTGTCTGCGGCGTTGCCGCGGTACTCGCCCAGTCATTACCGGACGTGAGCTCCGAAATCCCCATGATCGGCGCCAGCGGCGCCATATCCGGCGTGCTCGGCGCCTACCTGCTGCTGTTTCCCCGTGCGCGGGTGCTGGTGATGATTCCCCTGGGTTTCATTCTGAAAGCCTATTACCTGCCCGCCGCCGCAGTGCTCGGCTTTTACTTCGTGCTCCAGGTCGTAATGACGGCAATGGCGCCCGCGGGAGGCGGCGGCGTGGCCTTTGCCGCGCACCTGGGTGGATTTGTCGCCGGCTTGGCACTCATACCGGTTTTCAAGCATCGCAGTGTGGCGCTGTTCAGCAAGCGTCGATGACCAGACGGTAGATGATTTCCCGGTGGAAATGCCGCAGAATCCGCCCCTCGATTCGCGCCAGACGAAAGCTCGATGAGTAATTACCGGATAGCCGAGGACCGGCTGCATCGCCTGCTGGAGGGAAACCCGGACGTTTTCACCAGGGGCAGCCTCATCGGCATCGAGAAGGAAAGCCTGCGGGTCACCGCCAGCGGCGATATCGCGCAAACGCCCCACCCCCCGGGCCTGGGCTCCGCTCTGACCAACAGCCACATCACCACGGACTTCTCCGAAGCGCTACTGGAATTCATTACGCCGCCCCGGGTCGATGCCCTCGATGCGATTCAGTGCATGACCGATATTCACAGCTTCGTGTACGCCAATCTCGGCGACGACGAGCTGCTCTGGGCCACCAGCATGCCGTGCAAGGTCGCCGGCGACGAGAGCGTACCCATCGCCGAGTACGGAAGCTCCAACGTCGGCACCATGAAGAACGTTTACCGGCGCGGACTCAGTTATCGCTACGGCCGATTGATGCAGGCGATCTCCGGCGTGCACTTCAATTATTCCTTACCCCGGGAGCTGTGGCCGGTTTTCCAGAAATTACTGGGCAACAAAGATCCGTTACAGGATTTCGTCTCCGATAGTTATTTCGCGCTCATCCGCAATTTTCAGCGCCAAGGTTGGCTGATCCCCTACTTGTTCGGAAGTTCACCGGTGGTATGCAAGAGCTTTCTCGGCCCGAATGCCGGCGATCTCCAGGATCTGGACGGCGGCAGCTGGTATCAACCCTATGCGACCACGTTGCGCATGAGCGACATCGGATACAAGAACAGCAATCAAGCGCGATTGAACATCTCCTACGATAACATCGATGCCTATATCGAGAGCTTGACCCGCGCCATCGAGGCGCCCAGTCCAGAGTACGAAGCCATCGGCGTGGTAGTAGACGGGGAGTATCGGCAGCTCAACGCCAACATGCTTCAGATCGAAAACGAATATTACAGCTTCGTGAGACCGAAACGTGTCGCCCATTCCGGTGAAAAGCCCACCGTGGCGCTGGCGCAACGGGGCGTCGAGTACGTGGAAATTCGCGCCCTGGACGTTAGTCCACTGGAACCGAGCGGAATAAACGAACCGCAGATGCGCTTTCTGGAAGCTTTCCTGGTGTTTTGCGTGCTGCGCGAGAGCGATCCCATCAGCGACCAGGATCGTCTCGACGTCGAGCACAACCAGCAAGCGGTGGCAGTCCGCGGCCGCCAACCGAATCTTGCGCTCAGGCGCCGCGGACGGGATGTAGCGCTGCGGGAATGGGCGGAAGAAATCTGCGCCGGAATGCGGGGGATTTGTACTCTGCTGGACGCAGGCAATTCAGACGGCCCTTACTGCCAGGCACTGGAAGAGCAGCGTCAGGGGATCGCCGATCCCGAGCGTCTGCCGTCGGCGCGCATGCTGGCGGATATGGATGCCAGGGACGAATCCTTTTTCCAGTACGCCATGCGCATGTCACAGGAACACCAGGAATTTTTCGCGCGCACGCCCCTCACCGACGCCGAGCGCGCGCAATTCGAAGCCGAAGCAAGTCGATCCCTTGCCGCGCAACGGCAAATCGAAGCCTCCGACACCGCCAGCTTCGCCGATTACCTGGAACAGTACTTCGAGCAATCGGCGATCGGCCCGAAAAAACGCTCTGCATGAAAACCAGCTTGCCCGTAAAGCAATCGATCTAATAGGATGACAGTCATGACCCAGGTGGAAAGAAAAGCCGACGATTCATCACTACTGAGCGCCCTGAGCCGTGCAATACACGGCGTCTGGTCACCGGTGCTGGTACCAGTGAACGATGACTTCTCCATCGACGCGGAGCGTTTTCTAAGCCACGCCCGCTGGCTGCTGGATCAGGGTTGCCACGGTCTCGCGCTCTTCGGCACCACCAGCGAGGCCAACTCCTTCTCCCTGGAAGAACGCATGTCGTTGCTGGAATCAGCCCTGGCGGCTGGAATCGATCCGCAGCAACTCATGGTCGGCACCGGCTGCTGCGCGCTCCCGGATTCCGTGCGCCTCACCAGGCACGCCGTCGATAACGGCTGCAAGAAGGTGCTCATGCTGCCGCCCTTTTATTACAAAGGCGTGAGCGATGCGGGGCTCTACCGGAGCTTCGCCGAAGTCATCGAGCGGGTCGGCGACGACCAACTGCGGGTGCTGTTCTATCACTTCCCGAAGCTCTCCGGCGTGCCGATCACCGTGGGGCTCATCGAGCTGTTGCTCGCCGACTATCCCGGCGTTATCGCCGGCCTGAAGGACAGCTCCGGTGATTGGGCGAATACCGCGGACCTGATAGAACGCTTTCCGGAAATGTCCATCTTTCCCGGTTCCGAGCGCTACCTTCTCCAGGGCCTGCGGCATGGCGGCGCCGGATGCATTACCGCGACTGCCAATGTCAACGCCTCCGGGGCGCGCGGCGTGTGGGACGCCTGGGCCGACAACTCCGAGGATCTGGAGGCCCGGGATCAGGACATGATTGCGGCCCGCACCGCCATCGAAGCCTATCCGGTCATCCCTGCTCAGAAGTTTTTGCTCGCCCGCCACCGCACCGATCCCCAATGGCAACGTGTGCGCCCGCCGCTTCTGGATCTCGACGAGAAACAGGGCGCGGAACTCCTGGAGTCGCTGGCGAAAATCGACTTCGCCCTCAACTGACGGTCGCCCCTAAGAGCGGTTTCCGCCGCTGCGGAATTTCCGGCATGAACGACCTTGAACAGTGGTTGGAGTTGCACGGTCTCGGTAAGTACAGGGAAGTTTTCGCCGAAAACGATGTGGGCCTCGATGTTCTACCCCACCTCACCGAAGAGCACCTCAAAGAACTCGGTATCTCCCTCGGCGATCGCCTGCGGCTGCTGAAGGCACTCGGTACTCTCGACGCCCCGGGTGCCGACGGCGCGCAACCCGCCGCCGAACAGACAACCGCTTCGATAGCACCCAGCGGCGAAGCCGAGCGGCGGCAATTGACGGTCATGTTCTGCGATCTCGTGGGATCGACGGCACTCTCGTCGAAGCTCGATCCGGAGGACATGAGCGAGGTCATTTCGTCTTTTCAGAATGCCTGCCGGATTGCCATCGAAAGCTACGGGGGCTTCATCGCCCGCTACATGGGTGACGGCATTCTCATCTATTTCGGATTCCCACAGGCACACGAAGACGATGCCGAACGAGCTGTCAGGGCGGGCTTGGGCGTCGTGGATGCGATGACGGAGCTCAACGCCGGCATTGGTAAACGTCACGCAGCGCTGCTCGCGGTTCGCATCGGTGTTGCTACCGGGCCGGTGGTTGTCGGCGACATGGTCGGCGAAGGCGCCGCCGAGGAAGCCGCGGTAGTCGGCGAGACGCCCAATCTGGCGGCAAGACTGCAAGGCGTCGCCGGCCCCGATCAAGTGGTGGTGGCGCAGGCCACCCACAAACTGCTCGAGTCGTCCTTCGAGTACGAAGATCTGGGCACCCACGTGTTAAAGGGCATCGAAGAACCGGAGCCCGTTTGGCGCGCGCTGCGCGAACGCGACATCCACAGCCGCTACGAAGCCAGACGCAAGGGCAGCGGCACGCCCCTGGTCGGGCGTCAGGAGGAGCTGGGCTTGTTGCTGCGTTCCTGGGAAACCAGCAAGCAGGGCCATGGTCAGGCGATTCTCATTCAGGGCGAGGCGGGTATCGGCAAATCGCGGTTGATCGAGGCATTGCGCGACCAGATCTCCGACGACGACTACGTCTGGGTCGCCCATCGATGCTCGCCCTATCACGCCAACAGCACCCTCTACCCGGTCATCGAGCACCTGAAGCGGGCGCTGGGCTGGAGCGCCGAATCCAGTGCGGAAGAAAAGCTGGAGAAGCTGGAAGCGACCTTGGCGCACCAGAGTTTACCGTTATCCGAGGTGATCCCGCTGTACGCAGAACTGCTGTCACTGCCCCTGCCGGAGGGACGCTACTCACCATCGAACCGCAATCCCCGCCAGAAGAGAGAGGCAACCCTCGATGCCCTGGTGGCATGGCTGCTGGAGATGGCCGAGAGTACGCCGGTGCTGAACGTGTGGGAGGACCTGCATTGGGCGGACCCGACGACGCTGGAACTGTTGGAACTCTATCTGGAGCAATCCCCGACAGTTTCGATGATGAACCTCCTCACCTATCGCGCCGACTTCGTACCCACCTGGCCCATGCGCTCGCACATGGTGCCGGTGACACTCAATCGACTGGAGCGCCCGGAAGTAGAGGCGCTGATCGGATTCCGCGCCGGCGGGAAGCACCTCCCCCCGGAAGTCGTCGAACAGATCGCGTCCAAGGCCGATGGCGTGCCCCTGTACGTGGAAGAGTTGACCAAGACTATTCTCGAATCGGAATTCCTGCGTGAAGAAGACGATCACTACGCGCTCAGCGGCGAGCTTTCCGAGATCTCCATCCCAGCGACCTTGCAGGACTCCTTGATGGCGCGTCTCGATCGTCTGCCCACACTGCGCGAGGTGGCGCAGATGGGCGCAGTGCTGGGTCGCGAATTCGCCTACGAGATGCTGCGCGCCGTGGTGGCACTCGACGAGCCCCAGCTGCAAAGCGGGCTCGAGCAATTGGTGGCCGATGAGCTCCTTTATCAACGGGGCAGGCTGCCGCGGTCGAAGTACATATTCAAGCACGCGCTCATCCAGGATGCGGCATACCAGTCGTTGCTGAAACGCACCCGCCAGCAGTGTCACAAGCGGGTCGCACAGTTGCTCGAAGAGCAGTTCTCCGAAACCGTGGAGAGTCATCCGGAACTCGTGGCCCACCACTACACCGAGGGAGCAGAACCGCAACGCGCCATCGCATACTGGCGAAAAGCCGGCGAGCGCGCCCGCGCGCTTTCGGCCAATCTCGAAGCGATTGCCTATTTCACCAAGGGCATCGAAACGCTGGACAGCTTGCCGGACAACGAGGAGCGGGCGCGGCAGGAACTCTCCCTGCAGCTTTCACTCGGGCATGCGAACATCGTCGCAAAAGGCCATGGATCGGTGGGTGCCGAGGCGGCCTATACGCGAGCCCAGAGCCTGACCGAGAAATTGGGTGATGCCTCGGACCTGGTCCCGGCTCTGTTCGGACTGTGGCGTTCTTACGTCGTAGGGCGAACCCTCGATGAGAGCAACAACGTCGCACTGCAACTGCGCCGCATTGCCGAACAACAGCAGCAGACAGAGCTGCAGGTTGTCGCCAACTATACGTCGGGCTTCACTACGCTGTGCATGGGTGATCCCGGCGATGCCCGCGATTATCTCGAGAAGAGCATCACCCTGTATGTGCCTAGCCAGGACAGCTCGAACATCTATCGGGCAGCCCAGGATCCCGGCGTCGCGTGCCGTGGATACCTGGCGATTGCCCAATGGTTGCTCGGCTATCCGGATCGCGCGCGCAACCTGGTGCAGGAAAGCATCGCGGTCGCGGAGCAATCCGACGATCGCTTCAGCCTCGCTTACGCATTGTGCTACATAAGCGCTCATGTCTCCGAGATATGCGCCGCCGACACCAATACACCGGTGGAGCGTGGTCTGGAAATTGCTACCCAGGATGGCTACAACCTCTGGATAGTGTACGGCAGCGTTCAAAGAGCAAAGCTTCACTTCGACGAGCTCGGCTCGGAAGCGACACTCACGGCGCTTCGTGACAGCATCGATGCCATCTTGAACATCGGCGTATATCTCAATACGCCTTACTACATGACACTCCTCGCCAGGGCCTATCAACGCGCGGGACGAATTGCCCAGAGCCTGCAGATCCTCGACGAGGCCCAGCAAAGTATCGAAGTCAGGGGCGAGAACTGGTGGCTGGCGGAAATTCATCGACTAAGAGGTGAGATTCTGCTCTCCCGGTCGCAGGAAGATACAAATGATGCGGAATCCTGCATCCACCAGGCGCTCGAAATAGCCCGAGGCCAGGGAGCCAGATCCCTGGAGCTGCGTGCAGCCACGAGTCTCGCTCGTCTCTGGGAACGGCAGGGGAAGCACGATGATGCGCGCCGGCTACTGGGTGATTGTTACACCTGGTTCACCGAGGGTTTCGATACCGCGGATCTCCAAGATGCGCAGGAACTTCTCGGCACCTTGAAGTAGTAACCACTGCCTGGAAACGCCAAGCACCGTTACCGCGTACAACACTTCGACGACCCTGTCGAGCTTGGATCCCCGCTTATTCCACGATACCCTGCAATCGTTTCATCGTGCTTGGGGGGGCATCAGAAACGTGTCAGACAAGGACAAGCTGCAGAAGCGCCGCGAGTTCCGCGCCTTCCTCTTCCTCACCATCGTGCTGGCACCGGTGCTGTCGGCGGCAATCGTCGGCGGCTACGGCTTCCTGGTTTGGATGTACCAGCTCATGGCCGGCCCCCCTGGCAGCTGAGCCGTACGGCATTCTCCCGGGTTGGGAAAATCGTGACTGGCCAACGAAGTCGGCTCGGAAATGGGGCGCACATCGCCGCAGCTCTGTTGCTCGCGCTCTCCACTGCGATTCAATCCACGGCCCGGGCAGCCCAGGATGGCTTTCATGCGCAACCGGGCCTGGGCTTCACCAAGGGGGATCACCAGGTCCTCGTCCCCATCGAGTTTCGTTACCGTTGGGAGAACTGGCAGGCATTCGCGCCGGAATCATCCGATTTCCATGGCATTCGAACACGGGTGGCACTGGACTACCGCTTCAAGGACAAGCTTCGTCTGTTCGCCCAGGCACAGCAGAGCGCCGTCGTTGGGCTCTCGGCCACAGCCAGCGGTGTGGGCGGGCTCTATCGAAGCAACAACGGCAATCAGGACAATCCTTCCAGTGTTCGGCCGAGCCAGATTTTCGCGCAGTTCGATGCAGCGCAGGGAAGCTGGATTCGCGCCGGTCGATCCTACATAAACATGGGCACCGAGGTTGGCTACAAAGAGGCCAACTGGCAGTACCTGAAGTCCAAGCGACAGGCCCAGCGACTGGTGGGATCGGTGGGTTGGAGCAATGGCGCCCGCTCCAACGACGGTCTGGCGTCCCGGGTGGCGATAGGGCGTCAGGTTCTGCATGTCTTCCTGGCGCAGCCCACGACGGGTGTCGTTGTCGTCGACAACGAGGCGTACAAAAGCAACGACGGCATACTCTTCGGAGGTCTCGACTGGACGGCGCCGCGCGGGGTTTTGCTGGACAACACCGAGCTGGGCGCGTTTTTCATCGGCTATTCCGACACCCGCGACCCCGCCGAGGTCGCCGGTCTGTTCGGGGATATCGAGGTGTATACCCTGGGCGGTTCCATGCTGGGAGTCTATCCAGTGGGAAAGGGACGCGTGGATACGCTTCTCTGGGGCGCCTTCCAATTCGGAGAGTACGCGGACCAGGGGCCGACCACCGGTGTGCAGAATCGTGATCAGCTGGCCGGCGCCCTTGTTGCGGAGATCGGTTACCAGCGTACCGACCTATGGGCAAAGCCCTGGCTGCGGCTCGGTGTCAACTGGGCCAGCGGCGACGGCAATCTGGACGACGAGGACCGTAATACGTTCTTCAACGCACTGCCAACGAATCACCTGTATTATGGCTACGCTGACCAGTTGGCGTTCCAGAACCTCACCGACCTGCTGCTGCAACTCAAACTGACCCCCATGGACAAGCTCGGGGTCGAGATTACCTATCATCGTTTCTGGCTGGACGACAGCGCCGATTTTCGCTGGGCCGGCACGGGGGCTTTCAGTCGCACGAACCTGGGCTTCGCGCGCGGGGCCTCCAATGGTTCCACCGACGTGGGCCAGGAGCTCGACATCCTCGTGACCTACCCCGTGAATCAATGGCTGTCGGTTCTCGGCGGTTACTCGAAACTCTGGGGAGGCGATGTGTTTGCCACGACTCCGAACAGCGACGTAGATTTCGCCTACCTGCAGTTGCAGATCAAGTACTGAGAGCACCCGCGGGCACTCGGCGTCGAGCATTCACATGGGAGATACAGCGCATAGTTCAACCAGGCGTGCTTTTCTGACGGTCCGACCCCGTGGCAAAACCATCCATGTGCGACTGCCGTGGCTCGCCACTGACCGCTTCGTGGATGACTGTACACGTTGCGGTGAGTGTCTGTCCGCTTGCCCGGAGAAGATAATCGCGCCGTCCACCGGCGGCTTCCCGAGCATCGACTTCGCCAGGGGCGAATGCACCTTTTGCGGCGCTTGCGCCGACGCGTGCCCGGAATCCCTGTTCCATCGACGCCGGACCGAGCCGTGGACATTCAAGGCCGTGATCTCTGATGAATGCCTCGCCAAGCGACATGTCATGTGCCGGAGTTGCGAAGACGCGTGCGCGTTGAGGGCCATCGTGTTCGCCCCTGTTTCCGGTGGGTTCCCGTCTCCGGAAATCGCGATCGCCGACTGCACGGGGTGCGGTGGGTGTGTATCCGTGTGTCCCGAGAACGCCGTCTCAATCCAATGACACGACGCCATGAACACTGAGGTGCATATTTCCAGCCTGGTGGTGCAGGCACGCCCGGAAGGCATCGCGTCCATCGAGTCCGCCATCGGCGGACTCGACGGTGCCGAGGTCCACGGCACCAGCGCCCGGGGAAAGCTCGTAGTAACCCTCGAGAGCATCAGCGAGGACGAGATGCTCACACGCATTGATGCGATTAACCAATTCGAGGGAGTCCTGTCCGTGGCTCTGATCTTTCACCAAGTGGAAGACCCAACCGAACCAGAATGAGGATGCCAGCATGAAGATGAGTCGCCGACAGTACATCAAGGCCCATGCCGCCGGGGTGGCCGCCAGCGTCGCCGGCGTCAGCTTGCCCGCCGCTGCGGCAAACATCGTTACAGAATCGGAGAAAACCCGGTTGACGTGGTCGAAGGCCCCTTGTCGCTTCTGTGGCACCGGCTGCAGCGTGATGGTCGCCACCAAATCCGGGCGCGTGGTCGCGACCCACGGAGACATCAAGTCCGAAGTCAACAAAGGGCTCAACTGCGTGAAGGGTTATTTCCTGTCGAAAATCATGTACGGGCGGGATCGGGTTACCTCTCCTCTACTTCGCATGAAGAATGGGAAGTATCACAAGGAGGGCACATTCACCGAAGTGAGCTGGGATCGCGCTTTCGATGAGATGGAGGTGCAGTTCAAGAAAACCTTGAAGGAGAAAGGTCCCACCGCGGTGGGTATGTTCGGATCGGGCCAGTGGACGGTGTGGGAAGGCTACGCCGCTTCGAAGCTCATGAAGGCGGGTTTCCGATCCAATAACATCGACCCTAATGCCCGTCACTGCATGGCTTCTGCGGTGGCGGGTTTCATGCGTACCTTCGGCATGGACGAACCCATGGGTTGCTACGACGACTTCGAGCATGCCGATGCGTTCGTTCTGTGGGGCGCCAACATGGCGGAGATGCATCCCATCCTGTGGTCGCGCTTGACCGACCGGCGATTGAGCGCAGCCCACGTGAAAGTGGCGGTGCTGTCTACATTCGAGAACAGATGCTTCGAGCTTGCCGACATTCCCATGGTCTTCAAGCCGCAGACGGATCTCGCCATTCTCAACTACATCGCCAATCACATAATCCAGAGTGGCAACGTCAACGAGGACTTTGTCAGCCGGCACGCCAACTTCCGTTTGGGCAATGCGGACATCGGCTACGGGCTGCGTGCGGAGAATCCGCTGGAGCAAAGCGCCAAGAACAACAAGAAAGCGGGCGGCTCGAAGCCGATGACCCTGGAGGAGTACGCCGAATTTGTACGCCCCTACGATCTCGATTCCGTGTCCAAGACCTCGGGAGTTCCCAAAGAACGATTGAAGGCGCTGGCCGAACTCTATGCCGATCCTTCCACCAAGGTGATGTCCACGTGGACCATGGGCTTCAACCAGCACACCCGCGGAGTTTGGTGCAACAATCTCGTCTACAACATCCACCTTCTGACCGGCAAGATCGCCGCTCCAGGAAACAGCCCCTTCTCTCTCACCGGCCAGCCTTCTGCCTGCGGAACCGCGCGCGAGGTGGGCACATTCGCGCATCGGTTACCGGCAGACCTGGTCGTCACCAACAAAAAGCACCGAGAGACGGCCGAGCGCATCTGGCAGCTTCCAGAAGGCACCATACCCGGCAAACCCGGCTTTCATGCCGTGCTGCAAAACCGCATGCTCAGAGATGGCAAGCTCAATGCCTATTGGATCCAGGTAAACAACAATCTCCAAGCCGCTGCCAACATGAACGAGGAGACTCTGCCGGGTTATCGGAATCCGGAAAACTTCATCGTCGTCTCAGAGGCCTATCCAACCGTCACCGCGCAAGCCGCGGATCTCATCCTGCCGGCGGCCATGTGGGTGGAAAAGGAGGGAGCCTTCGGCAACGCCGAGCGGCGCACACAATTCTGGCACCAGCTGGTTCGGGCTCCGGGAGAGGCGCGCTCGGATTTGTGGCAACTGGTGGAGTTCTCTAAACGCTTCAAGACCGACGAGGTGTGGCCCGAAGAGCTGCTCGCAAAGAAGCCGGAGCACCGTGGAAAGACCTTGTACGAGGTGCTGTTTGCCAACGGCACCGTGGACAGGTACCCCATCACCGAGCTCGATCCCCACTACGACAACGACGAGGCCTATCGCTTCGGCAACTACATCCAGAAGGGACTGTTCGAGGAATACGCGCAGTTCGGCCGGGGACACGCTCACGATCTGGCGCCGTTCGACGACTACCATCGGACCCGTGGCCTGCGCTGGCCGGTGGTCGACGGCAAGGAGACACGCTGGCGTTACCGGGAGGCCTACGACCCTTACGTGGAACCGGGCTCGGTAGTGCAGTTCTACGGCAAGAAGGATAAGAAGGCGGTCATCTTCGCGTTGCCATACGAGCCAGCGGCGGAATCTCCGGACGAGGAGTACGATTTCTGGCTTTCCACCGGGCGCGTCCTGGAGCACTGGCACTCGGGCTCGATGACGCAACGGGTTCCCGAGCTGTACCGCGCCTTTCCCGACGCCATGGTCTACATGCATCCCGACGACGCCAAGGATAAGGGCTTTCGTCGTGGAAGCCAGGTACGCGTGGTGTCACGGCGCGGAGAGATCACCACACGGGTCGAGACCCGCGGCCGTAACAAGCCGCCGCGGGGTCTGGTGTTCGTACCGTGGTTCGACGCGAGCCAGCTCATCAACAAGGTGACTCTGGACGCTACCGATCCGATTTCCAAGCAGACCGACTACAAGAAATGTGCGGTCAAGATCCTTCCGGCATGAGGTGCGCCATGAGAAAGACCATTATTCTCGCCATAGTGCTCTCGAGTGGATTCGCGGTAACGGCACAAGAGCAGGACTACGTGGCCACGCTTCGCGGCCCTACTCCCCTCCACGAGCAGCCTTCGGCGCCCCCGACCCCGAAGGTGGTGGAAGAGGACACCAAGCGACAGCGCAGCTATCCGGAGCAGCCACCGACCATCCCCCACTCCATCAGGGACTACCAGGTGGATCTCAATGTAAACAAATGCCTGGGGTGTCACGCCCGGCATCGCACAGGAGAATCAGCGGCGCCCATGGTCAGCATCACCCATTTCATGGATCGCGACGGTCAGTTTCGCGCCGCGGTCTCACCGAGGCGTTACTTCTGCAATCAATGCCACGTGGTGGAGAATCGTGTGAAGCCATTGGTGGAAAACGATTTCGTCGATGTGCATGCCATTCTGTCGAAATAGATGGCGAAACAGATCTCCGATCAGCTGGTAGCTAAGGGCAAATTGTCATATCAAAGGTAGTGCCATGAAGGAACGCTTGAAATCAGCTTGGCAGGTGTTCAATCGTCCAAGTGTCCACTACAGTCTCGGATTCCTCACCATGGGCGGTTTCATCGCGGGAGTCATCTTCTGGGGTGCGTTCAATACGGTGCTTGAAGCCACCAATACGGAGTTGTTTTGCACTTCCTGTCACGAGATGCGCGACAACGTGTTCGAAGAGCTGAGGGGTACCATCCACTACACTAACCGCTCCGGTGTCCGCGCCACTTGCCCGGACTGTCACGTACCCCACGAATGGACGGACAAGATAGCCCGCAAAATGCAGGCGTCGAAGGAAGTCTGGGGAAAACTGTTTGGCACCATCAATACACGGGAGAAATTCCTCGCCCATCGACGCACCCTGGCCGAACACGAGTGGGCTCGGCTGAAGGCCAACGATTCCCTCGAGTGCCGCAACTGCCACGACTTCGACTTCATGGATTTCACCAGACAGGAAAATCGAGCCGCCGAGGCTCACGAGAAGTATCTGTCCAGCGGCGAGAAAACCTGCATCGACTGCCACAAGGGAATCGCCCACAAGCTTCCGGACATGGCGGGCGTCGAAGGTTTCTGACGGCGTGGACCGCCCACCGCCGGCCTCCTCCATGTCCGGCGGTGTTTCGAAATTCCCTGATCGCTAGCGGCGGATCGCCCTGCGCCGTTTGCTCAAGCCGAAGCGCGCCAGGGCGAGACCCATCGAGACGCCGTTTATTCGGGTCCCGCCGATGGAGACAGCGGCAAAAGCCCTCGTGTATTCTGTGCCTGTGACGGGACTGACGGTATGGATCTACAAGGGCTCGCGCCGCGCCGAGACCTATCTCTACGTGCCCGAAGAGAACAACTTCGAACGTGTGCCCGGGGAATTGCTGGACGCCATGGGAACGCTGACCTTCGTTATGGAGCTCGAGATCGACGAGCAGCGGCGCCTGGCCAGGGTCGATGCGAAGAAGGTCTTGGAGAGCGTTTCCCAGACCGGTTATTTTCTACAGCTGCCGCCCATAGAACCCGAGGGCGACCGTCGGCTGCAATAGGCACCTAAACGAATTTTTGTTTTGGCTCCGCGAACAAGCGCCGCACCATGGGCTCGAAAGTTTCCAGCGGCAGGGTATCGTAGTCCGGGTCGAAGGCACGCTGATCCCAGCGCTCGCAGAAGCGCACGCAGGCATCGTAGTAGGGATTGTCC
>JAACFO010000094.1 GCA_009937425.1 Gammaproteobacteria bacterium | reverse complement strand
CAAATTAAAACCCATCTCATAGCGCCCAATCAGAAAGGAACCCGGCGTGAATTGCCACTCCCCCTCGAACCCCATGCGCGAGCCGCCATCCTGTAATCCGGACGTTTCCCCCTGGTCACGGTAACGGATCCTGGCGCTGCCGTAGATGTCGAATCCCGTCGTGCGTTCAGGCTCGCCCTCCGCTTCTTCCATGCGTTGCACGTCGCGCTGCACATTGGAGGCGGACATCGGATCCTCGTCAGCTCCGAGTTCTCGTTGCTCCGCTTCGGACGGAACGGCGTCAGCTACGGCACCTTCGGTCGGCTGTGTTATCGGGCTGTCAGTTTCATGTTGTTGGGATTGAATCCTGTCGCCCGTATCTTCTTCTGCATCACGTTGTTGCGCGACCGCATCTCCTGTCGGCATCAGAAACAGCGAAAGAAAAATCCAAACAACCCCGTGTCTTTTACCAATCCCGGCCAATGACCGGAGAAACCTGGCACTCACACACATCTTCTTCGAAAGGCTGATGTTGCTATCGAATTGGCAATACCACAATGACTCGTTTGGATTTGGCAGCCTATCATGGCGATACTAGTGCGGCGTGAGGCGGGGCTTCAATGGCATAGAGTCTGTTCCTCGACCGAGTGAACGAACGCGGCTTCACCGACAACACGATGGTCCGTACTTTCTCATCTTCTCTTGTCAGAAATTTTGCAGAAAGAACTGGATCATCACCGCATTCACCAGATCGATAAAGAATGCGCCCACCAATGGTACAATGATAAATGCCATGTGTGATGCACCATAACGTTGCGTTACGGCGGACATATTCGCCATTGCCGTGGGTGTTGCCCCCATGGAATAACCCGCAAATCCTGCCGACACCACAGCGGCATTGTAGTCACGTCCCATGGCGGGAAATACGACAAACAAGATAACCAGCACGGCAACCGCAACCTGTGCAGCAAGTATCGCAAAAATAGGTCCCGCCAAATCGGCCAAGGTCCAGAGTTGCATACTCATCAAGGACATCGCCAGAAAAGTACCAAGAGAAATGTCAGCCAACAGCGCCATGGCTGGTGTCCGACTCGGCCATGCAGTGCCAGTAAGACGCGGAAAGTTTTTGGGTATGAGATTAGTAATGAGTATGCCTGCGAACAGACAGGTGACGAAGTCCGGTAGTTTCAGGCCCAACTCTGCTAATCCTTGGTTAAGTAAGAGGCCAACAATGATACATATATGGATTGCAAGCACTGCATCCAGAAAATCCAGATGGCCAATTCCGACTTTCCCTTGTTCTTTTGTGACACCGACATCCGGCGGGTCTATTTTTTCAGGTTGTAGTTTGTATCGGCTAATCAGAAATTTGGCTATAGGGCCACCCATGGAACTGGCCAGAATCAAACCAAAAGTAGCGGATGCAATTCCGATTTCCATCGCATTTGCCACGCCATATTCTTCGGCAAAACGTGGCGCCCAGGCGATGGCTGTACCGTGCCCACCGATGAGTGAAACTGTTCCGCCAATCATTCCAACTGTTGAAGGCTGATCAAACAAACCCGCAACGGTGATACCGGTGAGATTCTGCAGGAACATATAAGCAATAGTGATCGCCAACAGGATTACCAGGGGTTTCCCGCCGGAAAGCAGATCCTTGAAACTGGCGTTGATCCCAATGGTGGTAAAAAAATAAATTAACAAGACATCTCGCGCAGTTAACTCAAACTCCACTCCCACACCGGTAATAAGGTAAATCAAGGCAAAGAGAACAGAAAATAATATCCCACCGGTAACTGGTTCAGGAATGCTGAACTCCCGCAAAGCGGGAATGGCATTGTTGAGGCGTTTCCCGACAAATAGCACAACGATCCCTATTGTTACCGTCATAAACGGCTCGATCTGTAATATACCGTTCTCAATATTCATGAACTCTTCCTGCGCCCTACGGCTGCATAGCGTGTTATATGGTAGGGGTCTTGAGTATGCAGCGTTGCAAGGCTTTGATTTGGTTGAAACCTCTGTTTGACCCACTGTCTTCGAACCAAGTGGTCGGGGGTTCGGGTCTCTCCGGGCGCGTCATAGTTCAAGCCAATAGTGCTTTCCCGCGACTCGCTCTGTGCCATGTGCCGTATATCGTCCCATTACGAACCTCGCCACCCCGTCCTCTGCCTATTGCGCCCTCGGGGCCCCCAATATCCCGAAAGTACGCGCTCGCCAATCCCTGGCCGCCGTTAGGCTCATCGAAACCACCCCCTCCGGATGAAGAAGACGACCATCCCGATCGCGAAGATCGCCATTCCAGCGAGAACGAGGACGTAAGCGTAACTCTCGTCCAATTCCGGCATGTGCGTGAAGTTCATCCCGTAGATACCGGCGATCAAGGTCAAGGGCAGAAATGTCGCAGAGATAATGGTAAGGACGCGCATTCGCGCTTCCGTGAGCTGCTGCTGATCCATCAGGTGTTGCCGTTGGAGCTCCTCCAGACGACGTTGGATCTGCTCGATACCTTCGCGCATGCGCCGGATGCTCTGCGCACCTTGATGGTAGAGCTCCTTGTATGTCCCCATCGAGATAGCCTCGGTTTTCGCGAATCCCAGATCCTCGCATAGCCGCTGTTGCTCGAAAAAGACGGTGGCCATGTTGTGGGTTTTCGTCATCAACTCCTCGACTTGCTCGACGACGAATGATTGGTCGCCGCACCTGAGGCCGTCGGCGTGCTGCTCTACCTGGAGACGAATCCGGACGAACTCCTCTTCTTCCTCCTCCACATAACTCTGAATCAAATGCAGCAATACGGCTTCCATGGCCTGGCTCGGTCCCGGGCGATCGAGCCACCAACGCTGAATGAAGGCATCCGTAGCGGCAACTTCGGTACGATGCACGCTAACGATAGTGTTATGGAGTGCGACGACGTGAAACCATGTCTGTGCAGGACTCCATGCCGTGGGCTCCGCGAGCCCCATGATGCAAAACTGCTTTCGGTCCAACCAGTGCGTCCACTGCTCGCCGGCGATATGATCAGCTATCTCCTTCCCGTCGCAATCCAGCCGATTGAAGAGCTCCTCCAGCTCGGAGCTGGTGGCAGCCTCTACGATCAACCAGCGAATCGCGCCGTCGTCCGGACGAATCTCTGTAAAATTCGGTCGGGTATCGAGGGAAACAGGCTGCCCGGCCTGGACACTCACCGTTCTCACTCTCACCTCAGTGCCTCCTCTCACGCAGGTGCTGACGCAGAAGTAATCTGGCATCTGCGAGCTCGCTTGTCTCCAGAGATGCGGGGAACCACGCGGAAATCGGCTCCAGCAGGTCGCGCGCCTCTCTCGACCGGCCTTGCTGCAGCCGAAGCCGGCTGAGACTCAGGGCTGCGCGCAGCTCGAGGGACCTTGCCTGCTGCTCGCGAGCCACCCGCAGTGACCGCGCGAAACAATCCGCGGCTAATTCCTGATCGCCATTATCGCTCTCCAGCACGAGCCCACCCTGAAGTCGATGCAACTCCGATTCAATCCAACGTTCGTTGTTCCTGTTAACCAGCAACAGTGCCTCTTCAACCGATGACTGCGCCGCATCAATCTGTCCGAGTGCACGATACGTCTCACTCAGCAGCCCCAGGCAGTACGGAACACCCAGTTCGGACCCGCTCGCTCGCCACTCGTCCAAGTTGTGTCGGACCAGCTCGAGGCCTCCGGGCTCCGCAGTCTGCTGCGCGATCGCCCATCCTCTGAGCATACGGCCGAAAGAAAGCCAGTAAATGGAGTGCTGAGTACAGATCTCGATCAAGTTTTCCGCATTCTCTTGCGCGGCCTTCGCGTCACGGCGGAGCTGGCAAAGCCAGCCGTTGAAGAGCAAGCTTAACGCTGAGCTGTGAGGATTCGATAACTTCTCGGCGACTTCCAAGGCCGATTCCATCCTGGCCGTCGCCTCTTCTGGAAATCCAAGGAACCACAGCGCCAGAGCATCCATGCTGGTGCACATGATGCCGGGGTCCTCTTGACTGTAGACATCGGCGAGCGCGCCGTGTTGCTCGATATCGTACCGGGATATGACTTGGTCGAATTGTAGATTGGCAGGCTCGAAACTGCCTTCGAAGAACAACTGCTGGCCGAGTGCACTGTGGGCCATGAGAACCAATTCTTCCTGTCCCGATGCATTCGCCAGCTCGACAAGCTGGTGCACTAGGGGACCGCTTCGGTCGAGTTCTGCGCGCGCCATGCGAAAGCCCGCGAAATTCCAGAGAACCGGAAAGCGATATGATTCCCTCTTCAGCCTCTCATACAGCTGCTGTGCACGGTTGTAAGTGTGCTCTACGTCCTCCGCGGCATATCCCCGCGTGGCGATCAAGCACGGTCCCAGGAGCATCAGGAGCTCCAGCTCGTCCTCAGATTTCGCTTCGGACTCCGGCAGCTGCGGGATCGTGTCGAGGCCGCGCTCGAGCTGCGCGATCACCTCGGGATAGGCGTGATACTGAAGCGCCTGCTCTGCGGCCAGCTTTCGATACCGAAACTCTCGATTCGGCTCTCGACCCCGACCGAAGTGGGTGGCGAGTGTGGCAGCAATCTCATGAATGCGATCGCCATAACCCTTCTCCAGCCGCTCGGCCACGCGCTTGTGGATCCGTGTCCGTCTTGCCTCCCCGATCTGCTCGTACAGCACTTCAACGTACAGGGGGTGCTGAAATCTATAGCCCCCGCTCATGGTTCCGTCCGGCCAGGTCGCCAATCTCGTCGCCTCGATGAACTGACCCTGCGCTGCCATCGCCTCACATTTCGTGTCGATCTCCGAGGTGTCCTGGTCGAGTCCGGCCGACGTAGCCGCGCCGCTGAACTCGAGTCCTACAACGCTGGCTGTCTCCAGGATCTGTCTGCTCTCGTCGGCTAACGCCTCGAAGCGCCGCAGTATCAATGAGCGCAATGATTCAGGAACGGATTCCTCCAATCGTTGTGCCTTCTCGCTGATGGCCCAGCAATCATCTCTCCGAATGAGCATCTGGTGTCGTATCAGAAACTCGACCAGGTTCACGAAGAAGAGCGGGTTACCATTGGTACGCCGATGGATCCTGGTGCTGAGGTCGTCGGCTATGGCCCCATGTAGCCGACCGCTCAGGTATTTCCCGATATCCTCTTTCGAGAGTGACTCGAGCAGCATCTCCTCACAATCGCCGTGTCCTTTGAGCTCTCGAACGATATCGCGAAGGCTGCTTGCATACAGCACCGCATCCGCTGGCCGATAGGTTCCGAGAAGCAATAGTCGAGATGCTTCGGGATACTGTGCAAGTGTGGCCAGTAGATCGAGCGTCGATACGTCCGCCCAATGCAGATCCTCGACGACGAGGATCAGTGGCGCTTTCTCCGTCAGGATCTCAATAGCGTGGCAGAACTCCCGGCTCATCCGCTCGGGACTAGCCCCTTCCACCTGTTGCTGAATGCGTTCCAGCTCGAAGGACTCAATCAATCCAGGTAGCTGCATCAGCCACATAGGTGCGTAGCGCTTGAGGATCTCGATGACTTCCGTGCCGTTTTCCGCGTGACATAGGCGCGCGACAGCCTCCAAAAGAGGGCCAAACGGCTCTTCCTTGCCGTAATGGACTATGCACTGACCCTGTGCGATTACGGCCGAATTCCCTTCGGAAACTCGATCAAGGAAAGCGTTGAGCAACGTCGTCTTGCCGATGCCGGGCTCTCCGCCCAGTAGAACGAATCGACTGCGTCCGTCCGCGACCGAGCGATAGTAATCCTCCAGCTGAAGTAGTTCCGAATCCCGTCCGACCATCGGACCGGCGACATCTGGTAACAACGCCCTGCCATCCCGTCCCTCCAGGAAGCGATAACCGCGTCCTACGACCGTTTCGAGGTAGTGGGGAGCTCCAGCGTCGTCCTCCAGTGCAGCGCGAATCTCGCGTACGCATAGCCTCAGACCGCTATCGCTCACCACCCGACCCGACCAAACCCGCTCGAAGAGCTCCTCCTTGGTCACGAGCTGGCCGGGCCGCGCCGCCAGATAATGCAGTACTTTTATGCTCTTAGGCCTTAGCTCGACAGGTTCGGATCCACGCCTCAGGCGGACGGGGTCGTCATCGAGAGTGAAGGGGCCAAAGCAGATCTGAGGATCGGACATGGGACTGTATTTCTTGTTTGTCCGTGTACAAATACTAACGTCGCGGAGTCGCAAATTATACAGACGGGTGTGTACTTATACGCGCGGCCATCCCCAAGATGAACGTCACAAAGCGCACCAGCTGATGATTTGGCTGTCCCGGGTAACGCCACTATGTCAGACCGCTTCCGATCTCCGAACTCACTGCCCGCCGACCACGCTTTCGTCGTGCAGTTTCGGCCTGCAGCCAGGACCGGAGGGTCTCGATTCGCGGGCCGCGTCGAGCATATCGCGTCCGGAAACGCCAAATACTTCGATTCGCAAGAAGAATTGTGGGACGTGCTGAGTCAGCTACTTCCTCGCGAAACCAACCGAATCACCGACAAATAGCGACGACGATGAAGACCTTTGCCACCAACGGATTGAGTACGGGCGGAGTCGCCATCATTCTGGCACTCGCTGCGGGGGCGCCACCTCAGTATGCAGTGGCCGCCGACGAGGGAGACAGCCCTCCCCCGGCACTGATGGATCGGGAGTTCACAGTGGCCTTCGGCGGGTTCTTTCCGCGCATAGAATCGACGGTCACCCTCACATCTCCCAGGGGATTCGGCAAGGAAGTCAACGGCGAAGACCTTGGGCTCGACAAGAGCTTGAGTTCAGCGTGGATACACTTCAACTGGCGGTTCAAGCCCCGTCACCAGTTTCAAGCCGAGTGGTTTCTGCTGGACCGCGATGGCACGCGAACGGCAGACAGACCCCTGGAGATCGGCGATACGGTCATCGGCGTGGGGGCCTCAATCGAGAGCGAGATGAAGCTCAACGTCGGCCGTCTGACATACGGTTACTCGTTCTTTCGGGACGAGAAGCTCGATATTGCGTTTCTCGTCGGCGCCCACTTCGCAACTGTGAAACTGACGGCTACGGCAGCCGGGAACGTCAGCGTGAACGGGACCCCCGTCGTCGGGGGAAGCAGGACCGAATCGACCAGCACGAAGACCTTCCCATTGCCGCATTTGGGCGGAACCGCAACCTATGCGTTTACGCCCAGGTTTACCGCGGAGTTCAGCGTGCTCGTATTCGCGCTGGACCTGGGCGATTACAGCGGCTCTCTCTTCGAGACGGACGCATTCCTGGCTTATCAGCTGACCAAGCATCTCGGAATTGGAGGCGGCCTCAAGTACTTCAACCTGAACCTCGAGGCCAACACTTCCCGTGGTGGGAGTGTCGGCTACAAATTCAAATTCTTCGGTCCGGCAGTTTTCGGCTATGTCAGTTTCTGAGCGCACATCGATCGCCGATGGCTGGTGATTGTGAGAATATGTAGTACCTAGTATTTGAGACCAAGTCAGGGGCGAAGAGATGAAAATACACAGCAAATCCCGACGGATTAGCGCCCACTTCGTTTCTACTCTGCTCGTCGCTGCTCTTACCAGCGCGTGCGAGAAGGAAGTGGTTGAGCCGCCGGAACGCATTCGGGCGGTGAAGACAATCGTCGTCGCGGTGCGTGCCTCCGGTCAGTTGCGTAAGTTTCCCGGGACGGTGCAGCCGGTGGACACCTCGAGCATCAGCTTCGAGGTGACCGGGCTCGTACAAGAAATCGGCGTCGACCGGGGGGACAAGGTCAAGGATGGAGAGGTGCTCGCCGTCCTGGACAAGAAACCATTCGAGCTGAACGTGGAGTCCGCCAAGGCGGCTCTGTCACGGGCACAGGCCCGATTGACAGAGAAGAAGAGCGGCTACGATCGCGAGCGCCGAATTCAGAGCCAGGACCCTGGCGCGACGACCCAGAAGGCGGTCGACCAGGCCCGCGCGGCTTATGAGAGCACCCGGCAGAATGTGAGCTACAGCCGGGCTCAGCTCGATCTCGCGAGACGTGACCTTGCGAAGACCGAGCTTCGATCGCCCTTCGATGGTGTCGTCTCCGATCGTCACATCGAGCCCTTCGAGGAAGTGTCCAGAGGGAAACCCGTGCTCGATTTGTTCGTGGATGGCGCGATGGAAGTCGCGGTCGGTGTTCCGGAGAACATGATTGGCGACGTTCACGTCGGTCTCAGGGGTGAGGTTCGACTCCCGAACAGGCCCGACGACGTCTACCATGCCGTCGTCTCGAAGGTGGGGTCGGCGGCCACCAGCGCTAACGCGTTTCCCGTCGAGGCCAACATCCAGAATGCAGACGTTCATATTCGGCCGGGCATGACGGCGGAGCTCGCGCTGCTCTTCGCGCGCCACGGAGAAGAGGCTGCATACCTCGTCCCGTTACAGTCGATGGCGCCGAGCCTGCCAACAGACGAGCGGTACCTCTACGTCTTCGACCCCGGCTCCTCGACCGTGCGGAAGACCATAGTGAAAGGCAGGGGCGTAATTGGTGACCAGGTGATCATTACCGCGGGCATCGAGCCGGGCGATCTCATCGTCGTGGCAGGCGTGCCGTTCCTGCGCGATGGACAGAAAGTGAAGCTGATGGGTTCAACCCAGCCGGCCCAGTAGAGATCACGGACATAAAGTCATGATTGGTATTACCCGATTCGGCCTGGACGCCTCGCGCATTACTCTGGTCTTCATTATCGCGGTCATCCTTGCGGGGCTGGGGCAGTTTCTCACCTTCCCTCGCCAGGAAGACCCGCCGATCGTGATCCGCGAGGTGGTCGTAAGTGCCCACTTCCCCGGCATGAAGGCCGAGGACGTGGAGGAGCTCATCACTCGAAGGATCGAGGAGGAGCTCCGCAGCCTGCCCCAGATAGAGGACATCTGGTCCGACTCGAAGACAGGCGTCGCCGTGGTACATGCCGACACCACCGACGACCTTGCACAGCGGGATCTCCAGAACATGTGGCAGAGCATTCGAAACCGCATGATCGATCTTGCACCCAGGCTCCCTACGGGAACTATCGGACCCTTTGTCAACGACGAGTTCGGACTCACTGCGGTCGCCACGGTGGCGCTCTGGAGCGAGGGGTTCACGATGGAGGAAATGCGCGAGGTCGCCCAAGACGTCCGGATCGGACTCTACGGGCTCAATGGCATTCGCAAGGTCGAGCTTTGGGGCGTGCACCAGGAACAGGTGTATCTCGAATTTTCCTCCGCCAAACTTGCCCAGCTCGGAGTGAGTATTCAAGACATCATACAGACCCTCATCCAACAGAATGTCGTACTTCCCGGTGGCCGATACGACGTAGCGGGCCAGGACGTCATCATCGAGCCGAGCGGGAACTTCCGCTCCGTGGAGGATATCGAGGATGTTCTGATTGCCCTACCAGGCACCGAGCAGTCGGTGCGCCTCAAGGACCTCCTCCACGTGAGACGCGGCTACGCGGAGCCGGCCAGGGATCTCGCCTACTTCAACGGCAAGCGGGCGATCGTCATCAGCGTCTCGATCACCCCGGGTGTCAACGCGGTTGAGTTCGGTCAACGCCTTACCGCGAAGGTCCGCGATCTCGAGTCACGGCTTCCCATTGGCTACGTGCTCGATTTCGCGACCTACCAGCCGGACCTGGTCGAGGCGGCGGTCAATGGCGCGCTGACCAACGTCTATCAGACGCTGGTTATCGTTCTCGTCGTGGTAATGCTCTTCCTGGGGGTGCGAACCGGGTTGATTGTCGGGTCGTTCGTCCCGATGACGATGCTGATGGGGCTTATCCTGATGCGTTTCTTCGGAATCGAACTCGAGCGCATATCGATTGCCTCGGCCATCATCGCGCTGGGCATGTTGGTGGATAACGGCATCGTGATCGCGGAGGACATCCGAGGTCGATTGGAGAGTGGTCAGGAGAGGCGCGCGGCGTGCCTCGAAACGGCGCGGACGCTGGCGGTTCCACTGCTCACTTCCTCACTTACCACAATCCTCGCCTTCACACCGATGCTCATGCTCGATGGGCAGGTCGGGGAGTACGCTTACTCGCTACCCGTTGTCGTCACCATCCTGTTGCTGAGTTCCTGGTTTCTTTCCATGTACATGACTCCTTTCATGTGTTTCTGGTTCATGAAGGTGAAGCCACGAGCAGAGTCGGAAGCAGCATCGGAGGCCGAGGATGCTTACTCGGGGGGAATCTACGCGATGTATCGCGTGGTGCTAAGCGGACTCTTGAAGGTGCGCTATGTTGTGCTCGCCGCAACTTTCGCAATCCTCTTCCTGGGCGGCTACGCAGGATCGAAGCTCGTACGCGAGATGTTCGGCCACAGCGATCGCAATCAGTTCCTCGTCTACGTGGATTTGCCCGCGGGCTACAATATCAACTCCACCAGGCAAGTTGTTCAACGTCTCACCGGCTGGCTCTCGAACGAGGAGGCAAACCCCGAGATAACCGGGACGATCGCCTACGTCGGAACCGGCGGACCACGATTCGTGCTGGTGCTTGCCCCATTTGATCCAGACCCGAACCGGGCATTCATCATTGTGAATACCGAATCGGGTGACCAAGTCGTGGACGTCGCTGAGCGCGTTCGGGCATTCATCGCCGATGCTCTCCCCGAGGTCGAAGGCCGGGTCAAGCGAATGTGGACGACCGGACCCGAGCCCGGCTTCGTTGAGCTCCGTCTCATCGGCCCTGACGCAGAGTACCTCTACGAGAAAGGTCAGGAACTGACCGATCGGCTGCGGGCCATGCGGGGGGCCATCGATATTCGTAACAACTGGGAGAACACGGTAGTGGGCGCGCCGATTCTCATCGACCAGGCTCGGGCGCGCCGGGCGGGCATCTCGTCGGAAGACGTTGCCACCTCACTGGAGGCCCACGTCGACGGGATCAAGGCGACCGAGTATCGCGAAGAGGACCAGGCCATCCCGGTGGTGGTCCAATCGGTCGAGAAGGAGCGCGCCCTCGGCAGCGACCTCTATAACGTTCGGATATACAGCGGTGCCAAAGGTACAGACGTGGCCCTGATGCAGGTCGCCGACATCAGTGGAGACTGGACGTTCAGCAGGGTAGCGCACAGAAATCAGGAGCGCGCGCTGACAGTGGAGCTCAAGCACGAGGTGCTGAAGGCGCCCGAGCTGTTGGCGGCGGTGACGCCCCTCATCGAGGAGCTCGGACTCGGCGAGGACTACCGGTGGGAGGTCGGCGGCGAAATCGAGAAGCAGGCGGAGACATTGCCCAAGCTGTTCAAGTGGTTGCCGCACTGCGGCTTCCTCATCGTCGTGCTGCTCATCTGGCAGTTCAACTCGTTCCGCCGGCCGATGATCATCGTCTTCACTCTGCCGCTCGCCTTCGTCGGAGCGTTCATGGGCCTGCTCGCCTTGCGGGCGCCATTCGACTTCTTCGGGATCCTCGGGCTGCTGAGCCTCGCTGGAATCATCATCAATAACGGCATCGTCCTGATCGACAAGATCGATAGTGAGCGCAACGCCGGGCGGGATGCCTATGACGCCGTGGTGGAAGCCACAGTGTCTCGCTTTCGACCTATCTGCATGACCACCATCACCACGATCCTTGGTGTCATGCCGCTGATCATCAGCAACGATCCCGTCTTCTACTCCCTCGCCCTCATCATCGCCAGCGGACTCGCATTCGGCACGGTTCTGACTCTCGGCGTCGTACCCGTGCTCTACGCCATACTGTTTCGCGTCAGGAAACCCCTGCCTGCGTAGAAACCATGAAATCCCGCATGATTTCTATTGTCGCGACCGTGCTCCTGGTATTCGTACAGAGGACATGGTCGGCCGAGACACTGCTATCGAAGCTTTATGAGAGCTGCCGGAAAGACGTATCAAAGTTCTGCGGCGACTTGCAGCCGAAACGATTGAAAGTCCTCAGAGGATGTCTCCTGGCTCTCGAGGAGACGGGGTTACTCTAGATTTGAGTGACGAAGGAGCTTTGGAAGCCGCGGATTATTACGCGAATGGTATTGTTTGAATACATGGCCAAGAATCTCTCACTAACATATTACTCTGACGTGCTATGCGTGTGGGCACATATATCACAAGCCCGCGTCGACGAAGTGGCACAACGGTATTCCGGTCAAGTATCCATCGACTACCGATTCTGTTCGGTTTTTGGCGATACGGCTCACAAAATAGGCGAGGGCTGGGCGGAACGTGGCGGCTATGCTGGGTTTGCGAATCATCTCCACGAGGCTGTCTCGACATTTGACCATATCACCCTCCACCCGGAGCTCTGGCGACGCGACCACCCGGCATCATCTACACCGGCGCACGTAGTGATGAAGGCCGTACAACGGGCAGACGGCAGCCGATGTGAGGCCGTACTGCGTGAACTACGGTGCGCGTTCTTTGAACGATGCCTCGATATCGGCACGTGGAGCGTGCTTGAGAGCACATTGGAGCGTGCCGGAGTGTTTGTCGCTGGTGTAAAAAACGTGATTGATAGCGGCGTGGCGCATGCGGACCTCGAGGCGGATCACCGAGACCAGCATGCGCTGATGATTCAGGGTAGCCCCACCTTCATCCTCAATGAAGGACGTCAAAAGCTATATGGAAATGTCGGTTATGGCGTGATTGAGGCCAACATAAAGGAGTTGCTTCGCTCACCGGTCTCCGGTGCGGCGAGCTGGTGTTAGATTGATATCGGAAGCAGAAATAGCCTCGGTACCGTTGCTGCGCTCAGATCAGCTCCAGCATGTTACGTGTACTGAGTGATTTAGCTCCATCGGGTTTGGGCATGCACTTGTATTCCTACCAAATCGGCTGAGCCGATCGGATCGTCCTATGGTCCAGGATCTACTCGTCGGCGTTGTGACCATGACGGCATGCCTCACGATTCAGGCCCTCGTCGTTGCTCTCCTGATGAAGGCCCTGTTCGCACTGGAAATCCGGCAGCTCCTCAACGTGCGACTCGCAGGCGCTTCACTTCTACTGCTGGCGATCATGCTGGGTCTATTGATCGGCAACCTTTTGCAGATAGCCCTGTGGGCGACCTTGTTTCACTACCACGGCGAGTTCGAAAGCTTCCGCGTGGCATTCTACCACTCTGTCGTGAACTTCACGACACTTGGCTACGGGGACCTGGTAATGAGTGAAGGAAATCGACTCCTGGGTGCCCTGGAGGCCCTGAACGGTGTGCTCATGATCGGTATCACGACGGGCTTTCTCTTCACGGTGTTGAGCAGCCTGATGCAGCGGGCGTGGAAGCAGCGGATAGCCGAACATGAGACAAACGCCAAAAAGTAGTAAGAATGGTCGAGGTCTTCATGGTCCGGACACGGATCAGCGAATCGCCCTTGGTTCAACTATCCGAATAGACTGGAGTTTGTTGCCATGAAACGACTCAAGATACTCGTCCTGAGCACGGTCGTTTTGGCCGTCTCATCTTGCGCCCAGTTACCGAAAGACTACGAGCTGGAAAGAACCACGGCAGTCACGAATACCGAACACACCGCCCTCGGGCTGCGGTCCACTGCCGTTCGTTGGGAGTATCCGGAGAAGTCCCGACTGGTGCCGCTGCTCGACGGCGTGGACGCTTTCTATGCGCGGGCGATGTTGGTTAAGTTGGCCGAACAATCCCTGGATCTGCAATACTTTCTCTGGCACAAGGATCTTACCGGACAGGTTCTCCTGAAACTCGTGCTGGATGCGGCCGATCGCGGTGTAAGGGTGCGATTATTGCTGGACGATCTCGACAACCAGGACCTTGACCCGGAGCTGTACGCGCTGGACACCCATGAGGATGTTTCCGTGCGGCTGTTCAATCCTTTTGCTACACGCGGCTTCAAGTATGTAGATTTCTTCGTCGACACCGCACGCATCAATCGTCGAATGCACAACAAATCGTTTACTGTGGACAACCAATACACCATCGTCGGCGGACGTAACATTGGTGATGAGTATTTCGACGCCGGGGAGGGCTTTAATTTCTACGATATGGATGTTCTCGCGACGGGGCCGATCGTCGAGGATGTTTCCAGCGCTTTCGACTTGTACTGGAATCACGAAGCTGCTGTACCGATTAGTGCATTTGAGCAAAACACCGCGACCACGGCTGATCTGGATGATCTTCGTAGACGTCTGACAGCGTACCGGGACGCCAATCTGGACTCGCCCTATGTCGATGACCTGCGCGCCTCGGAGATTGCCGCCGCGCTGAAGGGCGGCGAGTATCCCGTTTACGCGGCGGACGCGACCGTCATGTTCGATGACCCGGACAAGGGACTCGGGAAATCTCCGGATGAGTTCGAGTCAATGGCCGATCTGATGAGACCGTATCTCGAGAAGGTTGAGTTCGAGGTAGTCCTCATCTCGCCCTATTTCGTACCGGGTGACGGTGGCGTCAAGAAGTTCGCGGATCTCGTCAAGAGAGGTGTGGACGTGCATGTCATCACCAACTCGTATGCATCCACGGATTCAGGCGTCGTGCACGCGGGTTATTCGACGTATCGGGAGGCACTGCTCGCTGCGGGCGTTCATCTGTACGAGCTAAAGCCGTCCGCCCAAGGTGGGCGCCGGGAGGGCAGTGTGGTTTACGATTCTTTGGCCAGCCTCCATACGAAAGTATTTATCTTTGATGTTGAGACGGTTTTCATCGGCTCACTCAATCTCGATCCCCGCTCAATCGACATAAACACGGAAATGGGAATTCTGATGTACTCGCCGGAGCTGGCGTGGACGTGGGGAACTCGACTCGAAGACAAAGGGATAGAGCAAGTCTACGAGCTCGAGCTTGTTCGATCTCCCGCAGAGAGCAAGGGAGAGTTTACGGTTTATACGAAGCATATCGAGTGGATCGAGCGAAAAAACGGTGAGACGATTCGGCATGCGACCGAGCCCGGCGTTGGCGCATCGGACAGCATCAAACTGTTCTTCTCGGGTATGGCGCCCGAGTCTCAAATCTGAGGGCGCCTGCGTCGGGGAGTGTGTCTCGAGCGTTTAACGCTGAGTGCCCTAGCCCGGATTTTCTGGTCCAGATCTTAGGTGGTAAAACGTCATAGGAAGAAGATCTGAATTATGCCCAAGAAACGATACAACGCCGATTCAAACTAAGTATGAGCGCAGAGTCGACTTTGTTTTGCTTGAATTTTGGAGAAGAGATAAGTAAATAGGAAAAAGGGCTACGCTCCCATTTTCTCTTGATTGGCCAGTTTAGCGTTTGCAATATGAAAAAGGCTTGCGGTCCAGACAATCGACAACTATGGAGCCGACAATTCATTGTGAGCCTAAGCCTCCTATTACTTTCTTACGGTTCAGTCCAGGCAACAGAAGGCCCCATAGAATTCGGTGTGGCAAGAGACCGTTGGCATGTCCAAAAGGTGCCGGAGGATGAATTTACTCAAGTCCCTGGTTCGCAGAGGTGGGACTACGCCCTCTATCTTGACCTTGGATATAACTGGAACTCTAACCAGCCCGCCAATCATCTCTGGCGCAGCAAAGGCACCACCTTCAAGGTTAACGAGCCTCAGGTGAATCTGGCCATGGGCTATGTCAGCAAGGAGGCAACGCCTCAATCACGGTGGGGCATTGAGTTCGGGGTGCAGGCCGGTGTCGACACTCAAAACCTTGTCCCCGAACCACCGCCAGCATCTAATGAGCCGATTTCGCATGCCGATGTGCTTCGCCACCTGTATAGGGCCAATGGCACCTATTTGTTTCCCGCCGGCAAGGGGCTTGCGGTAACAGCCGGCCTGATTAACAGTTATATCGGCTACGAATCGTTCCTTGCGATTCAAAACATCAATTACACCCGTGGCTATATTCTGGACTTTGTGCCCTATTTCCTCTTGGGGCTCCAAGGTGCCTATCCTGTGAGCAACACACTGGATCTGTCCGCGTTTGTGGTCAGTGGCTGGAACTATCTTGCCAATCCCAACGACATGCCCAGCTATGGATTCCAGGCGGCATGGCGGCTTTCACCGCGGACTACATTTACTCAAAACCTTTATTACGGCCCGGACCAACAAGACACGAGTATTGAATATTGGCGGTTATTCTCGGATTCGATCATCGAGTGGAAAAGCGATCCATTTTTGCTGGCAGCTGCCTTTGATGTAGG
>JAACFO010000251.1 GCA_009937425.1 Gammaproteobacteria bacterium | reverse complement strand
GCCTCTTTGATCCAGAAGATGCTGTTCCAACACAGTATGTCGGGGCCGATGAGATCCTCCACGGCATCCACAATCCGCGCATCCCGCATGAGGTCGTCCAACCATTTGAACAGCAGGTGGGACTTGCTACGCTGTGCGCCGTGGATGGGTTGGCCTTGGGCAGCTTCGAATGCCTCGAGCCTGGCGCGCAGCCCGGACACCTCCTCCTCCCCCAGGATCGGAATCGGAAAGTAGTAACCCTGATCCCGGTATTGCCCCACCGCCGCATCCGTCAAAACCCTAGCCATCGCACCCTCCTCCGAAGCCCCGCGAGGATAGCAAGGCAACGGTACCTGGCACCAATAAGGCAAGACATTAAGGCAAGGGTACCGGGCACCTCTTGGATTGAGACACGGGTCACGGGATTGTCATGGATGTGCTGTTGCCATTTGTGCGACGCACAATATAATGCGCGGTTTGCTTTTGCCGAGAGTCGAAAAGTGATCGACAAGAATCTGCCCGTAAGGGTCTTCAAGAACTTGAAGCACGACTGCTACAGCATTATGCAGCGGGGTGTCATCAAGGCCTCCGCCAGGCAGGTACGCCTCACGGGAGTCGAGTTCCGCGTTCGCGAGTCGGGCCGTCAGCGCGCCCTGCGTGAAAAACGAAAGAATGTGCATGCCTTTGCCGTCGGGCGGCTGGTGGACTACGTGCACCCCAGTGACGCGCGCAACATGGAGCCCATGGAGGGCCGCGGCGCGTTCTACGATCCCCTGCGCTTCCCGTCCTTCGTCGACTGCGACACGAAGGCACCGGTCACGGTGGTGAGCGCCGCGCATTTCGATGAGGATGGCGTCATCTATTCATTGGATGAGGCGGCCTAGAAGCCTTTTTGGGTATTTAATCCCGTCGAGGTAAACTGCCCGGATTAGGTGCTCGATCCGGAGGCTTTTTATCATGGCGTATTCCCTCGAAGATTTTGCGGCGGACTGCCGCAAGGCCCTGCAGTCAGACGATGGCCCCGGCGGCCGTGAGATGGTGCGCCAGCACCTGCAGCGCGCCCTTCGCGACGAAACCTTTCTCGACACGCACCTCGGGCCCGATGTCACCAAGGAGCGGGATATTCTCTACGAGGATGCCGATAGCGGGTTTTGCATCTGCGCCCACGTTTACGGCGAACCCAAGCAGGGTCATCCCCACGACCACGGTCCCACATGGGCGATCTATGGTCAGGCGGCGGGGGAAACGGAAATGACCGATTGGCGCATGATTTCACCGCCCGAGGGTGGGCAGCCCGGAAAGGTGGAGAAGGTGCGCACCTATCACCTCGAGCCCGGTGATGCCCACGTCTACGAAGCCGGTGATATCCACGCCCCTTACCGGGCTGCGCCGACGAAGCTCATCCGCATCGAGGGACAGAACACCGACAACATCGAGCGGACCCCCATCGAGGCAGTTTGACGGGCGCCGGAACGCAGCAGGCCAGGTGAACTAGCTGGCAACACTCTTCGCGTTCAAGTCGATCTCCAACTTGGCGAGGATGAAGCGCGCAAACCGCGCGAAGGGCTTGGACGCTATCTTGCCGCCGCTGGAGCCGACTTCCTCGGGATCCAGGTGGAAATGGCCTCGGTAGATGGTCTTGAGCTGGGAAATCACCCATTGGGTCATCTGGCGTCCGGAATCCGGTCCCGCGTGGGCTGCGCCGCCCTGGGCGCGCCGTGCCGCGAACCGGATGCGCAGGATGGCCTGGATGCTGTCCCTGTCGAATACCCGCAAGAGCTCCGGGTCCGGCTCCCCACCGCCCAGGGTTTCCAGTAGCTGGTCGGCGGCCGTCTCCACACGCATCAGGGCCTGACTTGCTTCTGTGGCGTCCGGACGATGGCCTTCATCGTTGGCCGTCGCCACCCGTGCGGCAAGCTGATTCAAATCGTCGTGCAGGGCTTCGGCATTGACCGTGGTACCAAGGGCCACGGTGTCGACCAATTTGGCCACGTCGACAAACGTAAAGGCCGGATCACCGCCGTTCAACAACAAACGGTGCCCGGTCTGGACCCTTCGGGCCAGATCGGAATTCTGCATAGCTCCACTCCTCTCCCCAGAGGATCTCCAGTCTACCCGATTGCCATGCTCTGGCGAAGCCGATCTGCCGGCTGGGGAATTTACTTCCAGGTAAAGGACACAGCGCCTAAGACTGAACCTGCAGTCCGGTTGGGCGTTTTGCGATGACGGCATCGGTTAACCAGCAACCAACACACGCCCCTTCGGTCTGGCGCGATAGATAGAACTCGTACGCCACCACGAGCCCGGACCCGATCAGCGTAACCCGCTGGCGCGCCGTATCATCCACGATCTCGACGGGATCGTAAGCAACATTGTCGTAGGCCAGCATGAGACTGTAAGGCCGCTGGTGGATCATGCTGATGAAGCGTGGAAGCGGGCCGGTGTGGAGTTTGTTATCGGGAGATGCAAAGCGAAACGCCACCTCGATGCCGCGATTGCGCGAATCGTTGAGACGCAGTGCCTCGAGCTGAATCTGCACCACCTGCCCGGGGGTGAGGCCTGGCGTGGGCGCAAGCCCCCCGCTAGAGGACGGCTCGTCGCTCGCCACCTGGGCGCTCGACACCGGGACAACGGCAAGCAGGCACCCAAAAACAAGAGCGCCGACAAATCCAGTGCAATGCGTCATTCCCATGATGCCCTCCGTGAATCCGGGTTTGTCCGAGAGTTATTCAGTTTTTCCCTTGCCGAAGTAATAACCGAGCACGAGCGTCACCACCGGTAGAAGCACGGACGACACGATCCCGAGCAGGAATTTCGCGGGCGCCTCCCACCGTTGAAGATCGCAATCGGTCTGATCTTCTTTGCACCCCCCCGAGAGCAGCAGATCGCCGAAAACAAACACAAATATGGAGCCTATGGCGATCACGAATGCCCAGATGATGACCCACGCGATCCGCGATTGATCCTTGGCCCGCTGCTTCTTGATCTGATCGTCTGCCTTCTCCTCGACCTCCCGGTTATCGGATTGGATTTCGTTGATCTGGTCGAGCAGTGAGGACATCGGGAATCGTCGCCGCTAGCGGTACTTGGTGATTTCTTGTTTGGCTGTATCGGTCAGTGCGCGCGCATCATCGACGAGCTTTTGTGCGCGCTCTTCCAGCCACTTCCGCTTGTCGCTGCTCTCGGGCAGCTGCGCCGCTTCCTCGGCCAGTTCCCTGGCGAGTTGCAGCATCTCATTGGATTTCGAGGTTTTCGCCTTAACCTGTTCAATTTTCATGTGTTTTTCGATCAAAAAAGACCAACATAATGCGCCATGGTCACTCAATCCAGTATCGGCGTCAATCGATGCTCAGCGGGCGACGGTCAGTTGAAGTCTCCGATCGGATCTGCCTACTCTATTACCGATGCTTGGTGTTGAAGGTTTCGGGGGAAACTTCTCCATGGTCGAGTTTCTTTGGCTGGGAAGCGCTCTGGGCGCACTGCTGGGACTCATCCACGGCGTCTACATCTACCGGCCCATCGCTGCCCGTACACCCATGGGCCGCGGCCCGGCCGGTAGGCTCCAGGGGCTCTATTACGCCCTCTGGACGCTGCTCCTGTGGACTCTCTTCGGATCATACGTTCTCGTGTTTTGGATCGTCGGAGTTCTCATCTATCCCATCGTTCGACTGATTCAGGGGTCGAGGACCGCTCCTTAGCATCCGATGCAGCTGCAGAATATCAAACGCGTTGGCATTATCGGATCGGGAGTTGCCGGGCTTGCCACGGCGAAAACGCTGCTGGCTCAAGATCTCGAATGCACCGTGTTCGACAGGGCCGATCGACTGGGCGGCGTGTGGGCCGATGGATATTCCAACTTCGGCGTACAGGCGCCAATGGAATTGTATCAATTCCCTGACTGGCCGCTCCCGGAAGGCACCCCGAATTTCACGCCGGGGCCGATCTTCCAGCAATACCTCGAGGATTATGTCGATAATTTCGGCTTGAGAGAGCATATTCGCCTGCAATCGCGTGTTACCAAGGTCGCGCGCAGAAGCGACGAAAAGCCAGGCTGGACGCTGACGATCCGTGTCGACAGTTACTCCTATGAAGAAGATTTCGACCTGGTGGTGATCGCGACGGGACTCTACTCCGACATACCAAACGTGCCCTCCCTTCCGGGCGAGAGTGAGTTTCAAGGTGCGATTCTGCACAACTCGGCGGTCAAGACACGGGATCCCCTGGAAGGTCGGCGGGTTGCAGTCATCGGCTACGGCAAGAGCGCGACGGATGCGGCTCAGGAAGCGGTGGCAGTCGC
>JAACFO010000250.1 GCA_009937425.1 Gammaproteobacteria bacterium | reverse complement strand
CTTCATGCCTTATCTTCCAAATAATTCATAATCGCCTGGCACAGTTCCTGGCACCCCTCCCCGCTCAAGGCAGAGATATGATACACGGGACCCGTGTACCCAAGCCGCTCGACTAGTGCATCGCAGTGCGCCGCGCGTGCGTCCGGCGCCACCAGATCGAGCTTGTTCAACACCAGCCAACGATCCCGAGCCGCGAGTTCCGGGCTGAATCTTTCCAACTCGGCGGCGATGGCGCGGGCATTGGCGACAGGATCGCTGGATTCGTCCATCGGCGCCACGTCCACCAGGTGCAACAGCAAACGTGTGCGCGATAGATGTTTCAGAAAGCGAATGCCGAGCCCCGCGCCCTCGGCAGCGCCCTCGATGAGCCCGGGAATATCGGCGACCACGAAGCTGCGATCCGGACCAAGGCTGACGACTCCCAGGTTCGGATACAGGGTCGTGAAGGGATAATCGGCCACCTTGGGCCGCGCCGCCGACACGGCGCGGATGAAGGTGGACTTGCCGGCATTGGGCATGCCCAGCAACCCGATGTCCGCCAGGACCTTGAGCTCGAGATCCAGATCCCGGTGCTCCCCGGGCTTGCCGGGAGTGGTTTTCCGGGGCGCGCGGTTGGTGCTGCTCTTGAACCGGGTGTTGCCGAGCCCATGGCGCCCGCCGGTGGCGACGATTAACTCCTGGCCGGGTTCGATGAGCTCGCCCATGAGCTCCCTGGTGTCGCGTTCGGTGACCACCGTGCCTACAGGCACCTGAATGCGTAAGGTCTCGCCGCGCCGGCCCGTGCAGTTGCTGCCCTCCCCCCGGCGGCCGTGCTCCGCCCGGTACAGGCGCTTGTAGCGGAAGTCCACCAGGGTATTGAGGTCCGCATTGGCCACCAGCACCACGTCGCCGCCGTCGCCGCCGTCACCTCCGTCCGGTCCGCCGCGAGGAATATACTTCTCACGGCGAAAGCTCATGCAGCCATTGCCCCCGCGACCGGCTTCAACCCGGATTTTGACCTCGTCGACGAATTTCATCTGCCTGGCGCCGTATCGACTCCGGATACAAAAAACCCCGTCAGCGACGGGGTTTCAGTGCACCGGGTGTCGAGACCCGTTGCTAGCTCGGCACCACGCTCACGAATTGACGCTGCTTCGGCCCCTTCTTATCAAAGCGCACGTGCCCGTCGCTCTTGGCGAACAGGGTGTGATCGCGACCGACACCGACGTTGGTACCGGCGTGATACTTGGTGCCCCGTTGGCGCACGAGGATGTTGCCGGCGCGCACCACCTGGCCGCCAAACAGCTTGACGCCCAAGCGCTTGGATTGGGAATCGCGGCCGTTCTTACTGCTGCCGCCTGCCTTTTTATGGGCCATCTCGTGACTCCTTAAGAATAACTACTTTGCGGTTTTTGGCTTGGTCTTGGCTTTCGCTTTCGCCTTGGCCTTTGTCTTGGTCTTGGTCTTGGTCTTGGCTTTGGCTTTGGCCTTCTTCTTGGCAGGTGCCTTGGCCTTGGAATCGGCCGCCGCCTTGGGCTTCGGCTTCGCCGCAGCCTTCGCTTTTGGCTCGGCTTTGGGCTTCGACTCGGCCTTAGGCGCGGCTTTCGGGGTGCTCTTGGTCTCCGGCTTGGCCGCCGCGGCCTTGGTAGCCCCACCGATCTTGGTGATCTCCACCTCGGTGAAGGACTGCCGATGGCCATTCCGGCGCAAATAATTCTTGCGGCGCTTGAACTTGACCACTTTGATCTTCTCGCCGCGGCCCTGGCTGATGACCGTGGCCGATACCTGGCTGCCGCTCAGATAAGGCGTACCCACAGACACTTTATCGCCTTCGCCCACCATCAATATCTGGTCGAACTGGACCTTGGCGCCTGCCTCGGCGGCGAGCTTCTCGATCCGCAGGGTGTCACCCTCACGGACGCGATACTGCTTGCCACCAGTCTTGATTACCGCATACATTTAGGCGTCTCCAACGCGCGATTGCCGGGTTTTACCCTGCGCAAGTGAAACGCGAATTGTAATAACGAACGCACGATAGAACAAGGGCTTAGAGGCCCGCGAATGTCCCGGCCCGGCAGGGTATAATCGCGCCACCCGTGGACCAATACCTCGATACCGAATAATGAGCACCGTGCAAGCCTCGAACCGCCTGGTCGCCCCCGTCGGCGACCTGGAGTCTATACGGCTCCTGATTGCTGGCGATTTGAAGGCCGTAGACAGGCTCATCGAGCGCCGCCTGCACTCGGATGTGGTCCTGGTCAACCAAATCGCCCAGTACATCGTCTCCAGCGGCGGCAAGCGTTTGCGTCCACTATTGGTGCTTCTGAGCGCACAGGCCTGCGGCTACCGGGGCGATCAGCACATCCACCTGGCGGCGGTCACGGAATTCATCCATACCGCCACCCTGCTCCACGACGACGTGGTGGACGAGTCCCAGCTTCGCCGTGGCCGCAAAACCGCCAACGCGGTATTCGGCAACGAGGCCAGCGTCCTGGTGGGCGATTTTCTGTACTCGCGGGCCTTCCAGATGATGGTGGACGTGCGCAACATGCGCGTGATGGAAGTAATGGCCGACACCACCAACATCATCGCCGAAGGCGAAGTGTTGCAACTTCTCAATTGCGGGGATCCGGAGACCAGCGAGGAGCAATACCTGCAGGTGATCCGCTCCAAGACCGCCCGCCTGTTCGAAACCGCCGCCCGGCTTGGCCCGATTCTCTGCGAGAGCCCACCACAGCAAGAGCACGCTCTGGCGCGCTACGGATTACACCTGGGTATTGCGTATCAGCTGGTGGACGATGTTCTCGATTACGACGGGTCCACCAAGGAAATCGGCAAGAACGTGGGAGACGACCTGGCCGAGGGCAAGCCGACCCTGCCCCTCATCCACGCCATGCGCACGGGCACACCGGCCCAGGCGCAAATCATCCGCCAGGCCATCGAGCACGGCGGCCGCGACCACATCGACGCCGTAATCGACGCCGTTGAATCCACCGGGTCCATCACTTACACTGCGCGCGCTGCCGCCGCCGAGGCGGACTCCGCCCTCGAGGCGCTCACCGAAATCCCGCCCTCGCCATACCGGGACGCCCTCGAATCACTCGCGGAGTTTTCTGTCAGCCGTACGTACTGATTCAAGGGGACCAAGTCCCTTGAGATCCTTTCTGTAAAGTCGGGGTGTAGCTCAGCTTGGTAGAGCACTGCCTTCGGGAGGCAGGGGTCGGAGGTTCAAATCCTCTCACCCCGACCAATTAACCCTCAAATAACTGTTCGGTCCGCCCCCGCTTCCGCGGAAGCGCCCATTGTCGACTTTGTCCTACATCGGATGTCGAATTTATTACCGGCACAATTCCGGCAGTGGTTCAACGACTACCCTAATCGCCTGTCCCGGCGAGGCATCAAGTACTTGAGCACTGCCTGGGGTCGGCAGTGCCGACGCCTTAACGGCATCGCCCCTAATCTGCTTCTGTTAACGGTTTGGTTGAAGACGTTGATTCACTAGATGTCGTCAGTACCGTGCTGCGCCATCCGTGCGGCGATTACCTCAACCGTAAGCTCGATATGCTGATCGGAAATTCGACACGCAAGCTCGGTGTCGCGCGCGAGTGTGGCCTGGAACAATGCTTCGTGTTCGGCATGTACGTCGCGCGGTACGGTTCTTTTGGTCAACGATATGCGCAGATAGCGACTCGATTGGGCAAACAAGATTGCCCGGAAATGCATCAACCAGCGATTGCCACACGCGGCGACCAAAGCGTCGTGAAAAGCCTGGTTTCGCTCCTCCCAATCGGCCGCGAGTCGGACTGCATTGGTCGGCAATTGCTCTTCGACCTTACTCAGACGATGGAAGGCGGCCACGATGCCAGCCTCCCAATCGTCATCCCCTCTCGCTATCGCCTCGCCGAGGGCCTGCGCTTCGAGCAGCTTGCGCATGGCGACGATTTCCCGGAAATCGTCGAGTGAGATCGGTGCGACCCGAAAGCCTCGCTGTCCCTCGGTCGTGACCAAGGTATCGGACACCAGTCGCGAAAGCGCCTCGCGGACGGTGCTCGAGCCGACCTCGTAGTGACTGCGCAGGTGCTCTATCGGCAGCCGGCTGCCCGGTTTCAGGCGCCCGGACAGGATGTCCTCGCGCACCGCCGCGTATACCGACTCGATGGCCGTCTTGGCACTCGGCGGGTTGTCGTGCGCGCCGGCGCCAGATTTGTGTAGAGGCAGGTTCATGGTTCCCGATGCAATATCGTTGAAACAAACAAATATCGATATTATGGTTGACAAACGATATAGGCGAGTGTTCTCATAGATTTGTGTGAGTCCGTGGTTCGACGGAGGTAGCGTCCACAGGTTCGAACTGCAGGCAGATCTTTCCGCACTGCAGCAATACGCCATGAACATGGTTTCCCGACATGACATAAACGACGACATCGGGCTCGTGTGCCGCATCTATCCACGTACCGACATCAGCCCCTGAGTGTGCCGGGCGACCTGTCCAAAGCCCTCACCTGCCGACGGTACGGTTTCGAATAACCAGAAAGATGAAGGAGGTATCACCATGGGAGTGCTAAGAATCGGCCATGTCAATCTGCGGGTGCTCGACATGCAGGCGACATTGCACCACTACGAGAACGTGCTGGGCCTGATCAAGACGGATCGCGACGGTGCCGGCAACGTATACCTGAAGGGGTGGGACGAATGGGATCAGTACTCAATCATGCTGTCGGAGTCGGATCGCGCCGGCATGAACCACATCGCCTTCAAAGTGGAAAACGACGCCGACCTAGATGTCCTGAAGCGCCGCATTTCCGACTGGGGTATCGCGGTCGAGGAGGTGCCCGCCGGTAGTCTACATAACTGTGGTCGGGCCATCCGCTTCAATATGCCGAGCGGCCACGAAATGTATCTGTATGCGGAGAAGAAACGTGTCGGCAAATCTGTCGGTACGGTCAATCCCCATCCCTGGCCTCAGGATCTGAAAGGCGCCGGAGTGCACTGGCTGGATCATGCTCTGCTGATGTGCGAGTTGAACCCGGAAGCCGGCATCAATATGGTCGCGGAAACAACGCGCTTTCTGCAGGATACGATGGATTTCCATCTGGCCGAACAGGTGATGGTCGGACCCGAGGGCAAAATCCAGGCGGCAACCTGGTTGTTTCGCACCTCGACCCCACACGACATCGCGCTGGTCGGCGGGGCGCGCATGGGACTCCACCATTGCGCTTTCTACTTGGATGAATGGACAGACGTGCTGAAAGCCGCGGACATCATGGCGATGAATGACGTAAAGATTGACGTGACACCACAACGCCATGGGATCACACGTGGTTCCACGACATATTTCTTCGATCCGTCCGGCAACCGCAACGAAACGTTTGCCGGACTGGGCTACCTGGCCCAGCCCGATATGGAGCCAATCACCTGGACCGAAGATCAACTATGGCGCGGCATTTTTTACCATACGGGGGAGGAAGCCGGTGAGTTCACCTCCGTATATACCTGAGGTGTTATTGCGGACTATGCGCTCGCGATATGTATATCCAAGCGCCTAGATCCCTTCCCGGTGATTATCTTTGGAGCGTGGTTGCATACTGGCGGGATAAGCGTTCGGGGCTGCGAGTACGACTAACGGGCACTCGGCATTGGACGGCGGCCATCGGGACCGTGGCCGTCGACCTCAGCCGCTCGGTTAAGTCGTCCACACGACTCAATTCGGCGGGGATGCTTTGCGCTTCCTGCCCTGCCATGCCGGAATTTTGCCGGAATGAGTCCAGCCCCGTTGTGCTCAGTCATGCACTTGCGTCCACGGGCGCCTCCAGATAGCGATTTGAAAACAACTACTTAGAAACGCCCAACTGCCTTCGGGAGGCAGCGGTCGGAGGTTCAAATCCTCTCACCCCGACCAGTCAACCCTTTGAGCGATGTCAGAGATCGTGGCATCGCTCAGGATCTATGCATCACCACCTTCTGGTAGACCGGCCTTGCGCAGCATGTTCAGTTCGCGTTCGAGGTCTTCGGTGTTTTTGTAAATCAACCGCTTGGCCCAGCTCTGAACACTGAACTTCGGCTTCAATTTCAAGAGTTCAGTAGCATACTCATTTGCTTTTGCTTCGTTCCCCAGCGTGGCATGGATACCGGCCAGACGCGAGTACGCAAACGGCAAGAGGGCATCACGTTCAATCAACTGCTCATGTGCCACAATGGCGTTCTCATAATCTTCCGTCATGAGGTAGGCTAAGCCCAAAACTCCAGTGAACCAAACGGGATAGTGGGGACTTAGGCGCATCGCTTTTTGCATCTGTGTAATAGCTTCTTCCGGATAGCCTGAGTAGGTCAGAATCCACGCGAACGTTGCCCTATCGACCGCGCTGTTGGGATTAAGCTCGACCGATTTACGTGTATACGCGACAGCGGCGTCATAGTCACGGCGCGTCATGCTCAAAACGCCCATAAACCCGTTGGTGGCCGAATAGTCAGGTTCTACCGCGTACGCTTTTTCTCCCAGCTCGATTGCCTTTTTGAGCGAGGCTTCACGGTCTTCGCTCCACCAGTTTCGATAGTTCCTATAGTGGGCATAGCCTTCAAACAACCAGATCTCCAGATTATTGGGCTCTATTTCAGCTGCTTTCCTTATCAGCTGCAGACCGATTGCATTGTTCTCCTTCGAGTGCTTGTGATAAATCGACCTCGCCTTCATTAAGTACCTAAATGCTTCTGGCGAACTCACGCGCGCATGCAGCTCACGTAAATCTTCTCCTTGCACGATTTCAGCTCCCAATTCGACAAAGAGCCTCTCGCTGATTTCGTCCTGCAACGACAAAAGGTCTTTGAACTCGCGATCGTAGCTGTCCGCCCAGATATGCCGAGCGGTGACGGCATCAATGAGCTGTGCCGTAATTCGAATACGCCCGCCATCCCGCTGAATGCTGCCTTCGAGCACATGGCGCACACCCAGTTCTTCGGCAACTTGCTTCACCGAAACGGCCTTGTCCTTGTAGACAAAGCTAGAGTTCCGGGCGATTACGAACAGAGAAGGATTCCTTGCGAGTGCCGTGATGATATCTTCGGTGAGTCCATCTGCCAGGAAATCCTGCCCTTCGTCGCCCGAGAGGTTGTCAAATGGCAGCACCGCGATTGAAGGCTCTTCCGGAAGCGGAAAAGCCATTTTCTCAACAGAGGCGGACTCCACATCGGGTTGGCTATATAAGAACCAGCCAAGGGCGCCAACAATGACAACGAGCAACGCGGCGCTTGCCGTCCATAGTTTCGTTCCGCGTGTTTTGGCGACTATGGAAATCCCCGGCTCGGGGCTCGGAGGATCCGCCCCAGCAGCCAATTGCACCCCGTAGATTTGCACTGGCTCATCGAATCCTTTTACCTCCTGTTTCCCAAGGTCAGAGTAGTGGACCGGCATGTGTTGAGGTACGGCCTCGTTGATAGCGCCCGTTATGCACACCCCGTCAGGCTCCGCCACCTGTTCGACCCGTTGTGCAAGAACGACACCTGCTCCAGTGACGGTCCTATCAGCAACTACGACCTCGCCCAAGCTGATACCGACGCGCAGCTGCGGTTTTATGTCGTCTCCGAGTCGGGCATTCTGTTCGGTGTTCCCCACCTGAAACGCAAGTGCGGCCCCTACTGCATCCGACGCTCGGGCAAACTCCGCGACCAACGCATCCCCTCGAAGCTCATGAGTCATGCCGTTATACGATTGGATGGTTGAAGACAGCCTTTCGAATGCGCCTTGAATGCGCGCGTGTGCGAGGGATTCGTTTTGATGGACGAGCGAGGTGGAGCCGACTACATCGGCGTGCAGTATAACGGCGAGCTTGCGTGGGGGCGCTTCCACCATCGGGACGCCTTTGTGTTGTGATTTCCAGCTGGCGCTATTCGATACTAGCGTCGTCACTAGTTGGTGGCCAGCAATTACCCCAGCGGAAGGCGGCAGTTCATTTGTGCGGTGCAGCGTAGTTGCGAATCCTGGGTGGCGTGCCGGAATTTTGCCGGAATCAGTCCAGCCCCGTTGTGCTCAGTCATGCACTTACGTCCACAGGCGCCTCCAGATAGTTCC
>JAACFO010000249.1 GCA_009937425.1 Gammaproteobacteria bacterium | reverse complement strand
ATTTGTTGAAGAGCTGCCAAAGACAAGAAACCTGAAAGTTCTCCGCCGGGTCATTGTTGCAGTTTTCGAAGGCCGCGATGTTGGTGATCTATCCTCATTGAGCAATCCGAAATCGGTCGATGATCTCAAAGATGCCATCTTGTTCAGATAAGCGATCCGCCCCCCCACCTTTCCTTTGTCATTGCCCTTGCCGGGTAGGCGAAACAACAGCTTATCAGCCCGGACTCGGCAATTGTCTAGAAGCGTTCAAGGGTAATAAACGAAGTGATATGAGGGAGTCGAGAGCTCCCCGAGCACCTGTCTTCGAACCAGGTGGTTGGGGGTTTGAGTCCCTCCGGGCGCGCCATTTCGAACGATTGACCGGTTCCAATCCGACGTCCGTGTTCTGGAGGACGCACCAGGTCTAATAAGCCCACGGCGCCTTCTCGGACGTCGACCCTTCGTGTGGCGTGATATCCCTATTGGCTCGTGATTGGCACCCGACCAACTGAACAGATTGGTCGGCCTGCTCGTACGATGTGGCTCGACGCGGTCTCCGGCGTCAGGGGCCATCTGATTCGACCTCTCATTTGGCGTGATGGCAGATTCGCCCATCGAACAATGGGCCCGGCGTGCGAGTCCAATCTCGCGTGCGAGGCGCAGCCGGCTCGGCCAGAATGAGGATTTGACCGAGCCGGCGCCCGTACGTGTGCGAGGTTGGCTCAGGCGGCGTCGGCTAGCGAGCCTGACGAGCCGAAGCTGACCTCGATCCCGCATACGGTCCCCACCAGGCAGGCGGCGACCATGTAGGGATCAGCATTGGCTCCCGGCCGGCGATCCTCGAGGTAACCGTAGCCCTTCGTTGCGACGAGCTGCGGCACCCGGACTGACGCGCCACGATGGGCGACTCCCCACTTGAACGTATTGATGTCGCAGGTCTCGTGCCAACCGGTCAATCTCTCGTGCAGCTTGTGCCCGTAGTGTGAGATGTGCGAATCGTGGTTCTGCTCGAGACGCTCGATCGAGGCTTCTATGTGGACGAGACCGGAGCTCGGATCGCGCGTATCGAACGTGGAGAGGTTCGTATGCATACCTGCGCCGTTCCAGTCACCCTTCACAGGCTTGGCGTCAAAGGAGACTTCGATACCGTGCTTTTCGCCCAAACGGTGCAGCAGCCAGCGCGCAATCCAGACATGATCGCTCACCGTCAGTGGATCACCGCCCTCACCTTCGAAGCCTCGATACCCGATCTGGAACTCCCACTGGCCGGGCATGACTTCTGCATTGAGACCGTAGAGCTGCAGATCAGCAGCGAGACAGGCTTGGGCGTGCTCCTCGACGAGCTCACGACCGAATGCCTGGTCGACACCCGACCCGCAGTAGTAGGGGCCCTGAGGTCCCGGGAAACCGTTGCTCGGAAAACCCAAAGGTCGCCCGTCGCGATAGAGCGTGTACTCCTGCTCGAACCCGACCCACGGATCGATTTTCGGGTCAATGGCCGTCAGAATCGAGCGCAGCGCAGCGCGCCGGTTGCTGGCGTGATCGCTGCCGTCGGCATTCCTTACCTCACACAGCACCAGATAATGGCCCGCGCCACGGAGCGGATCCTTCGCTACGCTCACCGGTACGAGCAGACAATCGGAATCGTCGCCCGACGCCTGCTCTGTCGACGAGCCGTCGAAGCTCCATACAGGAAAGTCATCCACCTTGGCGTCGGTCGGCAGCTGAACGACACGGGTCTTGGATCGAATGGCCTGCACCGGTCGGCCACCGTCCAGCCACAAATACTCAGCAAAACTCAGCTTAGACATGGAATTACTCCTTTCGGTTGAAACACGCGTCGCAGTCTATGCATCGAATGTATCAAGCGAATTTCCCGGAGTGTTTCAGTTGTTGGGCACCGTGCCACGCCACACACCGCGCCTGTAGCTCAGCTGGATAGAGTACCTGGCTTCGAACCAGGTGGTCGGGGGTTCGAGTCCCTCCGGGCGCGCCATCAATTCAGCGGTCCATACCGGAGACATGGGTAACAGTTTATACCGGGCACATAGGTAACACTTTTGGCAGAAAGGGATTGCCTGCCGGTTCGACCCGGTCTTCGTCCTGGTCGAAGAATCCCAGGTCAAAGTCCATGAAACTCACCAACCAAATCCTGTCACTGACCTCCCGTATGCCCACGCTCTGACCGGCGAAGACAACACTGAGATTGATCTTTCGCCGCCCAATACAGATGCGCCCACACTGGGTGACGCGCACCGTACGGTCATGGAAAGGATACTCCGGCTCGTGCGGCGAGCGGTACTCCCGGGCCGAAGGTGTATACAGCTCCGCCGGATAGCGCATCCCCAACGCCTCGTGCGGACGGTCGTTGTTGTAGACCTCGACGAAGTCGTCGAAGCGCGCCTGCTGCTGGAGGAAGTTGAACGAGGCGGGCTTGGTCGCTTCCTTCTTCAGCGTCAGGTGCATGCGCTCATGGCGCCCGTTCTGCTGCGGATGGCCTGGCTTGATACGCTCAATCGCAATACCCAGCCGTAGCCACCACACCGACAGGCGGCTCAAGCCGAACAGCGCATGGGGCGAGGCGAACGGTGTGCCGTTATCGGTACGGATGGCCTGAGGCAGCCCGAATTCCTTGAATACACGCTCGAAAACCGTAAATGCCATGGGTGCCTTCGTCGACTCGAGGCCTTCGCAGGCCAACAGGTAGCGGGAGCTGTAATCGCTCACCGTCAGCGGGTAGCAATAGCGGCGATTGCCGAGCCGGAACTCGCCCTTGTAGTCGGCACACCACAGCCCGTTGGGTGCCTGTGTATCACTCAGCGCTGTGCCCTCGGCCTTGTATCGACGGCGTTTGCGCCGCTTGACCAGCCCATGGCGCTCGAGCACCGCGTGCACCGTGCTCTTCGCCGGCGCCTTGACCATCGGGTACTGCCGAGCGAGCTTCTCGCGGATCTTCGGCGCGCCCCAGCTGGGCCGTTCGCGCTTGATGGCAACAATCGTGCGCTCAAGCTGGAACGCCAGCCGGTTGCCCTGACGATAGGGCCGGCGGCTCTGGTCGTTCAGACCCTCTAGCCCGCTGTCCTTGTACCGGTTGAATATCTTGTAGCCGGTCTTCCTCGAGATGCCGAACTCCCGGCACAGCGAAGCCATCTTCTCGCCATCGAGCCGGCGGGCAACAAACTTCAGACGCTCATCCATCGGGTTACACTCCTTCCACGGCATCTGGGACCCTCCCCCAAATGCTTGATTGTGTAACCCATGTCTCCGGTATCAGGTGTTACCTATGTGTCGGGATGGACACGCGACTTGCGATGATGCAAGCACCGATCATTCTGCCGCCCGTAGCTGATTCGTAACTCCTTCCCTCCCATCTACGACCTTTAAGTTGCCGGACATGCGGTCTACATACTCGACCAGGTGGTCACTGGAGAGGTGCGCATAGCGCCGCACCATCTCCACCGATTCCCACCCGCCGAGTTCCTGCAGGACGTGCAGCGGCGTCCCTGCCTGAACGTGCCAGCTGGCCCATGTATGACGCAGATCGTGCCAGCGGAAGTCCTCGATGCCGGCCCGTTCCAGCGCCTTTCGCCAGGCTTTGGTGTTGAGCTCCTTGACTGGCTTTCCCCGGTAACTGAAGGCGTGAACCGGATGCTTTCCAATCTGCTCGCGTAGCACCAACACAGCTGCAGCGGAGAGCGGCACGGCAATCGCCTTCCGCCCCTTCGCCTGATCCGGGTGAATCCACGCGCATCGCCTGCGGAGGTCCACTTGCGACCACTGCAGGCCAGTGACGTTGGACTTTCGAACTCCCGTCTCCAGGCTGAACCGCGCCATGGCGCGAAGATGCTCCGGCAGCTCCGCGAGCAGCCTGTCGGCCTCCTCCCGCGTGATCCACCGGATGCGTCTTCTCGGCTCGGGCAGCATCCGGATCGCCGGCGCCTTGTCCATCCACTCCCATTCATTCATCGCCTTTCGCAGAATGGCCCGAATCACCTCCAGCATCCGGTTGACCGTCGCGTTGGAAACGCCCTCGGCCTTCTTCTGCTGAGCAATCCGGTCCAACAGCCCGCGGTCGATGGCACCCAGCGCGACCCCGTTCAAGTACCCATCCAACCAACGCAGATGCGACTTATCGTCGACCTGGGAGGCCTTGTGCGAGGTTTCCACCAGATAGCGCACGACCGCTTCATTCCAGCAGTGGCTCGGCCGAGTGCCGAGCCGCTCCTGCTCCCACAGGGCCGCCTTCAGCTTGTCGTGGTACTCCCGGGCTTTTTCCCGGTCTGAAGTCCCAGTGCTTTGCTGTAGGCACTGTCCACTGTGGGTGATTTTGACCCACC
>JAACFO010000021.1 GCA_009937425.1 Gammaproteobacteria bacterium | reverse complement strand
AAAAATGCGAGCTTATTCGCATCCTCCCCCGTGGTCTGGTAGGTATCCGGGTCGTCGCTGCCGGCACCCATGAGCTTGAACCCGGACAATACGAACGCGCCGTTGCTGCAACCGGTCTTGGTGGGCCCGGAAGTCGGTGTTCCGACGCAATTGTCGTCGTGGTTGAGCATGAAGCCAACCCGCACACCGCCAACGGGATCGAGCACCTTCTTTAAGGCGGCGCGCAGCAGCTGAAAGAAGTTATAGGGACCTGTCGCGGGCAAATAGCCTTCGGCGATAAGACTGTCGCACTCGGTCCCACCACAAACCGTGGCGGTTAAGTTGGGACGATAGTCCAGCGTAAACATCACAAGCGGCTCCGCGCCGGATACCACCGTCGGGCTCAAATATATGTCCGTATCGTCCGCCAGGGCCGCGCGGCCGAAGAACAGACAAACCATCAGGCTGGCGACAACAAGTTTCAAATTTCGCATGTTCTTATCTCCAGCGGGCGCAACGGCTTAACACTTCGGTCCTATTTGCAAAAAGCCCTGGACGACACCGGTTTGCCCCATGCCGCCTGCGTTCTTGTCCAGGTTGGCTGTTATCTCGTAGTTGAACGCCGAGAAAGCCATCAGGCTGTTCGCCGATTGCATTCTCGGCGGTGGGCTACACTCGGCCACACGTACCGCGGACGCCGTGATGGTGTCGCTGCCCGCGACATCGAAAACGGATCCGCTCAGGGTCACCGCCGCAGGCTCCATCAGCGGACCAACTTTCGGGAGGTTCACCGGATCAGATATGACGAAGTCGACCGCACTCAGTGCTGTCTGGAAATTGTTGACACCGGACTCCGCGTTGCGCGCCATACGCAGTTCCATAACGCTTGTATTTACTGTTGCCATGCTGATGAGGGTAATGCCGATCAGCATCATCAATACGACGACCAACACCACTCCTTTCTGGAGCTGCCCACCGGAAACTTCCCTGGTCATGTGATCTTTGCGGTAAGTCATTGCATCAAGCTCCTGGCAGCGGTATTTCTCAGTGAAATCGTCGTGCTGTAGACGCGACGGTAGAATCCGTCGTTGGCTGCAGGGACAATCGCGTCCCCGAGAACATACTGGGTGTCGTTGGTGAAATGCGGGTCGGCTTGGATGCTGCGCGCCAGAAGATAGACGCGGGCAGACACTGCATTTTCCATTTCACTCACGGTTGGTGTGGCGGTATAGATGTTGGCCACGGCGTTCTGATCCGTATCGATGCCGAACTGGATATGAAAATCTTCTATTCCTTCAGCAATACATTTCGTGAGGGTCATACCAACGCCTAGAATCGCCCGCCTGCAAAATGCTGGAATCTGATCTCCGGAAGTCTCGTAGTAGTCGCGCACGAAATAGATGCGCGGTATGTAGCGCCAGTCACTCTGGCCGGATCCCGGTGGGTTGCTCGATGACGCGTCGTCAATAAAATTCCCCGCGCTTCCGGAACTGCGCAAGTACACGTCTCCGTCGACCAGGTCGGATGCACCGAGGGTCAGTATTTCGGTCGTATCCGAGTCACCATCGATATCCGCCGCATCAACAAATGTGCTCGCCGCCGAGGAGCCTTCCACTCGCTTCAGTGCCAGTAGGTCGGTGCTGGGCCTGAGATCGGCCGTGATCGCGGCGCAGGGAGTAAATTGCGATAAAACAGGGCTGGCGTGATTGTTATTAACCAGGATTGCGGTGTTGCTGTTGAATACATCAATGTCCACTCCACAGTCCCCCGTGGGTGACGCGAGGGTCGTGGCGATAACGTCGGTCGCGATTACCTGCCCCCAGAAATCCGCCATGCTCAAGTCGTCGGACAGGGTTTTGAGCACAAAGCGGGCGTTCTCCTGCATCCACGCGTAACGCTCGTTCTGCGCAAGGCTTCTGCTGGTGTTGATATACAGGCTGAGAACGACGCCGCTGATCAGAAAACCCAACGTCACGCCCAGCATCAGCTCAATCAGCGTGAGGCCGCGCTCGTGCCCTGGATTTTTGCTGCTACGGACCACGGTTAGCTGGTCTCCGAAATATAAACCTGCATGACGAGTATCCGCCGGTAGACGTCCGTCTCCGTGGCGCCCACGGTGTCGTACTTCCCGGAGCCACTGCCACAGGCGTCGGTAGCGGGATCGCTGAGCTTGGTCATGCCGCGCCACGCGATGGCGACGCTGTAAATCCCCGATCCCCCATCAGGGCCGGTGATGCAGGTTGTCGGCAGTGTCAGGCCGCCTACGTTGTTGCCCGCTACCTGTTCCGCGACTCCGTTGGCCGCTTGTTCCAGTTCATAAAGGTCGTATTGTGCGAGAATGTCCGGACCACAGTCCGTCGAGCAATCGGTCAGCGACATGGATGCGCCGTCAATGGTGCGGCCGGCGCCGGCATCGGTATAGATTCCCAGCTGCTCGGAATTCGATCGCATCCGCTCTACGATGTCCTGGACCAGCGCCGCGGCGGTGGCCCTCTGGGTTGCCTCGAAGTTGGAACGCTTGGCGGTTACCTGAAGGCCGGCCACGCCAAGGACACCAATGGACAGTACGAAAACCGATACGAGAACCTCCATCAAGGTGGCTCCCCGGCAGCGTCTCGGGTACGAGCGGCGTCTCGCCCCTGTGATCCTGGCGCTCATCATGCTGGAGTACAGTCGATTGGGCTGCCGGCATCGCCCTTGATGAATTTCGGTCTTCCATGGGCGGGGACGTTGATCTGCCGACCGTGTGCGCCCCCGCGTTTATCGCAGATGGCGAAGCGCGCGGTGTCGCCACCTTCATTCGTGGTGCCGTCGGATTTGTACTCGAGGTTATTGTTGGACGTGCTGTTCGTGATAACGCTCACATTGCGCGCATCCACCAATCCGATCTCCAGTAGCGTGTCCGTGGCGGCTTCGTAGGTGTTGTTGCTGTCGCCGCTCGCGAATACCAACCAGCCGGTAGTCCAGGTTTTCGCGGTCCCGCCACAGCTCGGTGTGGCTAGAGTGGGATCCGCGCTTCTGCAAAGCACCACCCGGGTCCTGCGCTTTACGGCTTCGGAGCGGGCAAGGTGAATTGTCCCCAACACATCGAACGACGTATCACTCAGCCTGTTCGATTTAATAAAGCCCGAAAAGGCCGGGACGCCGGTGGTTGCGAGGATCGCTACCACAGCCAGGGAAATCACCAGCTCGACGATCGTAATTCCTACTTCGCCACTTGGGCGGCTGGAGAAACATGCTCGTATCATCTTTTCAATGGTCAGACTGGCAGAACTGTGAAATTCGTATGTCGAGTACCACAGTCTTTCCCAACCTGACCCCTCGTTTTGTGAGCCGCGTACAGTCGGCAGCCTTAGCATGGGTCATCGGCTGGAAGGCGCGCTTAGTTAGGAAATGTAACGGGCGATTACCCGCGAAACGACGAACGGCACGCTATTCGCGATGAATGGCGTAATCCATTGAATTTAAAGCCTTCGCAGGGGAATAGAAGTTCTATTAATTTAGGATGTTACTGACTAGTTTGGTTATCCGGAGTAACTTTATTCTGTCGCAACGCGAGTGCCTGCGTTTACAAGTGGATTACATTAGAGGGCGGCAATCGGATATCGAGAGGGGTGCGGATACATGAAAACCAAAATGGCCATGATCGGATTAGGCAACGCCGGTGCGGCGCTGGCGTACGCATTGTCCGAGCAATTCCAATTGTCAGGATACGACGTGGATCCAGACAGAAAATCCGCGCTGGAGGATGTGCAGATTGCCTGGGCGGATTCCGTTGAATCCACTGTCGCCGATGCGGATATCGTTTTGCTCTCACTTCCCCGGCCGGAGATCTCCCTGGGTGTGGTGAGAGTTATTTCGAGTGCCCAATCTACAGCACGGCTCGTTATCGAGACGAGCACGATTACACCGAAAGTCGCTCGGCAGATGGCGCAGATCTGTGAGGCAGCGAATATCGGATTTGTCGATGCCGCGATTGCCGGTGGCGTTCAGGCGATGGCGGCTGGCCAGAACACCTTTCTAGTCGGTGGCTCCGAGGAGAATTTCGCGGCGGCTAGAAAGGTTCTCGACCCGATAGCCAAGCGTATCCACCACCTTGGTCCTGTAGGTGCCGGCAGCGGCGCTAAAGTGGTCAACAATGCTGTAATGCACGCGTTGATGGTTGTATTGATTGAAGCGGGTGCCATGGCCGGTAAGCTCGATATCCCCATGGAGACGATGATCGACATACTCGCCCGTCCTGATGGCATCATGCGGCCGTTGGAGCATCGTATGAAGGAGCGCATGCTGAATGCCGACTACGCGGGGGGTATGTCGGTTACCAATGCGCGCAAGGATTCCATGCTTGCGCTGGAAACGGCGCAGGATCTGGGCGTGCCCCTGTTCGCGACATTGGCGGCACACACGCCCTATGAAATTGCCGAGCAACTCGGTTACGGCGACCTGGACTACGCTTCCCTGGCCAAGTTATGGGAGTCGTGGTGTGACTTGCGCTTTGCCTGAGGCCAATGACAGCGAGAAGTTCCCCACCCCCGGGTGATCATTTTCACCGCCATTTCGATGATAATGACCCACCGGCACCAATTTGCCTGATCTAACAAATCGGAGACACTTCATGCCAAAGCGTATCGTAATCGTGGGCGCGGGGGCGGTGGGCGCCTACGTGGGTGGTTATCTGGCGCGAGCCGGACAGGATGTGACCATGATTGACCCCTGGCCCGCCCACGTGGAAAAGATGCGCGCGGACGGTCTCTCATTGTCGGGGCTCAGCGAGGAGGAATGCTTCACCACGCCGATCCAGGCCATGCACGTCACCGATGTGCAGGATCTCGCACGCACGGGTCCTATGGATATTGCTTTCGTATGCATGAAATCCTACGACACCGAGTGGGCCACCATGCTGATCCGGGATTACCTGGCGCCGGGGGGTTACGTGGTGTCGCTGCAGAATTGCATCAACGAGAATCGCATCGCCGGCATCGTCGGCTGGGGCAAAACACTGGGTTGCATCGCCAGCCAGATCGCCGTCGAGCTGGTCGCACCCGGTGAGGTACGCCGTGGCGTACCCCGGGGCGGCAACGAGCACACTGTGTTCCGTGTCGGCGAGGTCCATGGCAGCATCACCCCCAGGGTGGAGGAAATCGCCGAGCTTCTTTCGCTCATCGATAGCAGCAAGACAACCAGCAATCTGTGGGGAGAGCGGTGGTCGAAGCTGGTCGCCAACGCCATGCGCAACGGCTTGTCAGCATCCACCGGTATGAGCAGCAACGCTTGTGATCGCGAAGCCATAACGCGCTGGATCTGTATTCGCACCGCCGCCGAAGCAGTGAGCGTCGGTCTAGCCCAGGGGTACAAGCTGGAAAAAATCTACGAGGCGATGCCGGAGAAATGGCTCGCCGGCGCAACTGAGGGTGGCGCAGCGCGTAGTGAGCTGGAAGCGGCAATGGAAGCTTCGGCGGCGAAGCGCGCGGAGACCATGCGTCCCTCCATGGGACAGGACATCCAGAAGGGCCGGCGTACGGAGGTCGATTTCATCAACGGGCTGGTTGCCGCAAAAGGCAACGAGCTCGGCATCGCGACTTCGGTGAACAGGGCGATGGTGGACGCGGTTAAACGCGTCGAGCTCCGTAAGGTGCAGGCGAGCCTGGATAACGTACGCGAAATCTAGCGCCAGGCCTCGAGCATCATGTCCGAGGCTTTCTCGCCGATCATGATGATTGGCCCGTTGGTGTTGCCGGACATCAAGGTTGGCATGATCGAGCCGTCGGCGATCCGCAACCCCTCTATACCGCATACCTTGAGTTCCGGATCGACCACCGCCATTTCGTCGGTGCCCATCTTGCATGTGCCCACCGGGTGATACGCGGTCTGTGCGTTCCCGCGGATATAGTCGAGGATCTCCTCGTCACTCTGCACCTTGGAGCCGGGATTGATCTCTCTGCCTCGAAACGCATCCATGGCCTTGGCCTCCACCAAGCGGCGTGCCGCGCGCACGCCGGCGACCAGGGTTTCGCGGTCGAGGGCGGCAGACAAAAAGTTGAATCGAATCTCCGGTGCGGTCATCGGTTGGGGATCAGTGATGTGAATCGACCCTTTGCTCTCGGGTCGCAGCTGACACATGGCGATGGTCATGCCGGCTTCCGGGGCTAATTTACGCTTCTTGATGTGTTCGATGGCAAAGGGAATGAAGTGCAGCTGCACGTCCGGTGCTTCCAATTCCGGTCGGGTGCGCAGGAACGCCAGTATCGGCGAGGATGGTAACGCCAGAAAACCGCGGCGTGTTAACGCATAACGCAGAATCTGCCAGGCGAGCCCGAGACCACGCGCGCGATCGTTAAACGTCACTCCCCTCTGCGTGATATCCCAACGCAGCCTGGGAACGTAGTGATCGCGCAGATTCTCGCCGACGCCGTCGAGGGCGTGGCGCACCTCGATACCCTGGGCGCCAAGCACTTCGGGCCGCCCTATACCGGAGAGTTCGAGGATCTGGGGTGAGTTGATGGAGCCGGCGCACAGCACGATCTCGCAACGCGCTTGCGCCTCGCGGCTCTCATTGCCGACTCGGTAGCGCAGCCCGGTGCAGCGCTTCTCCTTTAATAGCAGCGACTCCACATGGGCATCGCACTGAATATCGAGATTGGCACGCCGCCGGGCGGGATCGATGTAACAACGCGATGTGCTCATGCGCCAGCCATTGTGGATAGTGGTTTGGGTTCGGCAAATCCCTTCCTGGCTGGCGCCGTTGTAGTCGGGATTGCGCTTAAGACCCACTTCTTCGGCGGCCGCGAACCATGCGTCGTAAAGCGGGCTTCGATCGTAGGCTTCGGTCAAGCGCAGCGGGCCGCTTCTGCCGCGCAGCTCCCCGTCACCGCCGTCGTAAGATTCCAGCCGCTTGAATATCGGTAGCACATCGTCGTAGCTCCAGCCGCGATTGCCCATCTGTGCCCAGCTGTCGTAGTCCAGTGCCTGGCCACGCACGAACACCAGCCCGTTGATGGCGCTGGAGCCGCCCAGTAAGCGGCCCCGGGGAACCGGGATCGGCCGCCCGCCGGTGCTTTCCTCGGGCTTCGACATGAAGCACCAGTTGACCGCCGGATTGTCGATGAACTGCGAATAGCTGATGGGGACGCGCTCGAGGGGGTGGTAGCGGGGGCCCGCTTCCAGCAGTAGAACCCGGTGGCGCCCGCTCTCACTGAGCCTGTTGGCGAGCACGCAGCCCGCTGATCCGCCACCTACGACGACGAAATCGTAACTCTGGTCGCCCATCCATCTTCCCTTGTTCCACCTTCCAACCGCTGAGTGTGCAACAACAGCAGGTTCTGGTCCACGAACCAGGCATCCCGAAGCGGCCTGCAATCTCCAGGAGAGCGAAGGCGCCTGCCACAATCTGGATGTCTCATTCAGATAAGGAATCTGCGCATACAGAACCGTTCCGGGGGTCACAAACAGCCCCATCGGCTCTACCCTATGGCATCCGAAGCGGGGGAGAAAACAATGCAGGACCATGCAGCTTCTGGCAGGCGAAGGCGCGGCCACGGGTCGGCGCGGCGCGCAGGGCGTGACACCCGCCCCAGTGGGCCGGCCTACGTAAAGCGGCAGATCCCCTTCTTCTCCTTTGTCGATGAGGAGGCATTGGTCAGCCTGGAGGATCAGGCCGATTGGCTTATGCAGGAGATCGGCCTCGAGTTTCGCGACGATGAGGAAGCGCTTCGTATCTGGCGCGCGGCCGGCGCAGACGTCGAAGGTACCCGGGTCAAGGCGCCGCGCGGCATGATTCGCGAACTCTGCAAGACGGTTCCCTCTGAGTTCACCCAGCTCTCGCGCAATCCCGAGCGCAGCGTTCGAATCGGCGGAGTCAACCAGGTGTTCGCTCCCATCTATGGCGCACCCTTCGTGCGCGAATTGCAGAGCGGGCGCCGCTACGGGACCATCGAAAATTTCATCGAGCTGGTGAAGCTCACTTACATGCTCCCCAGTCTGCACCACGGTGGGCTGGTCATCTGCGAGCCTTGCGACGTGCCGGTGTCCAAGCGTCACCTGGACATGGTGTATGCCCACATGCGCTGGTCCGACAAGCCGCACCTGGGTGCCATCACTGAGATGAGCCGCGCTGAAGATTCCGTCGCCATGGCGCGCATTCTTCATGGCGAAGACACCATGGCAGAGAATTGCGTGATCATGGGCAACGTCAACACCAACTCGCCGCTGTTGGTAGACAAGGTCGTCACTGAAGCCATTCGCGTCTATTCGAGCGCCAACCAGGGCATTATCGTGGTGCCGTTTATTCTCAGCGGTGCGATGGGGCCGGTAACGACAGCCGCGTCAATCGCTCAGGCGCTCGCCGAGGCGATGATGTGTTGCGCCTTTACCCAGCTGGTGCGACCCGGCGCACCGTTCATCCTCGGTAACTTTCTCTCTTCAATGAGTCTCAAGTCGGGTGCTCCGACTTTCGGCATGCCGGAACCCGTCATGTCGAACTTCATCATCGGTCAGCTCGCGCGCAGGCTCGGTATGCCGTTGCGTTGCGGGGGTGCGCTAACGGCATCGAAGGTAACCGACTATCAAGCCGCTTGTGAAAGCGCCGACTCGATGCTCTCGACCGTGCTCGGCGGAGCGAACTTCGTGCTGCACGCCGCCGGATGGCTCGAGGGAGGGCTTTGCACCGGCTATGAAAAGCTCATTCTCGACGCGGATCGGTTGGGGTCCTATCAAGTTCTGTTATCCGGAATGCCGCTCGACGCCAATGCCCTGGCGCGTGACGCTTACGAAGAGGTCGAGCCCGCGGGTCACTTTCTCGGTTGCGGGCACACCATGCGTAACTACGAGCATGCCTTCTACGACGCGGTCATGTCGGACAGCGACAATGTCGAGAACTGGGAGGAGCGTGGATCCAAAGATGCAGAAACGCGTGCCTTCGAACGCTGGAATCAGTTGTTGAACGATTACGAAGCCCCGCCCATGGACCCGGCAGTGGACGAAGCCCTCAAGGATTATGTCGCGCGGCGCAAAACCGAGTTGCCCGATGCCTGGTATTGACGGAGTTTGATTATGGAATCTCACGCAAAGGTAGTCATTATCGGCGGCGGTGTGGTCGGCTGTTCGATTCTTTTTCACCTGGCGAAGTTCGGTTGGAAGGACGTCGTGCTCCTGGAGCGCTCCGAGCTCACGTCCGGGTCGAGTTGGCACGCAGCCGGACAAATACACACCATCAGCTCCGATCCCAATATTTCCAGGCTGCAGGGCTACACCATCAATCTGTACAAGGAGATCGAAGAGACGTCGGGACAGTCGGTGGGTATGCATGCCACCGGCGGTTTTTATCTGGCGTCGAATGAGGATTGGCACGACTACCTCAAGCGCGAGCGATCGAAGGCACGCTACATGGGGCTCGATCAGGAATTCATCTCGGTGGAAGAGGCCGCCCGCCGGCACCCGCTGATCGATCCGTCGCGTTACATCGCGGCATTGTGGGATCCGTTGGACGGGGATATCGACCCATCGGGTGTCACATACGCTTATGCGAAGTCCGCACGTGTGCACGGCGCCACCTATCACACCAACACACCGGTGTTGGAAACCAATCAGCGTGCGGACGGCAGTTGGGACGTGGTGACGCCCGAGGGCACCATCAATGCCGAGATGATCGTCAACGCGGGCGGTCTGTGGGCGCGCGAGGTGGGTCATCTCGCGGGATTGCATCTGCCCGTCCAACCCATGGAGCATCATTATCTCATCACCGAGACGATCCCGGAGATCGCCGAGCGTGGCGAAGAACGCCTGCCCGCCGGTATCGATTACGAAGGCAATATGTACTTCCGCCAGGAGCGCGACGGTATGTTGCTCGGCACCTACGAGCCCCGCGCGACACCGTGGTCGATCGGCGGTACGCCCGGCGACTTCGGCCATGAACTCCTGGAACCGAAGCTCGAGCACATCGAGGAGCGTCTGGCGCTCGGATTCGAGCGTATCCCCGCCCTAGAGCGCGCCGGCATCAAGAACATCGTCAACGGTCCTTTCACCTTCGGACCCGACGGCAATCCGATGATCGGCCCGGTACCCGGCATGCGTAACTATTGGGTAGCCGTGGGCGTCATGGCGGGTTTCTGCCAGGGCGGCGGCGTGGGCTTGTGCATGGCCGAGTGGATGATCGACGGCGAGCCCTCCATCGACGTGTGGGCCATGGACATAGCCCGCTTCGGCCGTTTCGCGACGCCGGACTGGGGCACCATCAAATCGGCGGAGAACTACGAACGCCGCTTCGTCATGACATTCCCGAACGAGACATTGCCCAAGGGCCGGCGCCAGGAAACCACTGCGCTCTACGATCGACTGACGGCGAAGGGGGCGGTGTGGGGACAGAGCTTCGGCTTGGAAAATGTTCTCTGGTTTGCCGATGATCCGCAAGACGCTCACGAGGAGCCGACCTTCCGGCGCTCCCGGGCCCATGACTATGTGGGAAGAGAGGTAAAGGCCGTGCGCGAGGCGGTGGGCGCTATCGAGATCGCCAACTTCGCCAAGCATGAATTCCAGGGTCAGGGCGCACGTGCTTATCTCGATTACGTGCTCGCGGGCCGCTTGCCAAAACCCGGACGCATCTCCCTGACGCCCATGCTGACGCCCAAAGGCAAGCTCTATGGCGACTTGAGCGTTGCTTGCCTGGCCGAAGACCACTTTCTCTTGCTGGGATCCGGCGCCATGCAGGCAGCCCACCGGCGCTGGTTCGAGCACTACCTGCCTGATGCCGGCGTGCGCTACGAAAACCTGTCGAGTCGCCTGCACGGCATTGCCATTTCCGGCCCGCGCTCGCGCACGCTGCTGCAACGCATCACCCGCGAAGACGTTTCCGCCCAGGGGCTCAAATTCCGCGATATCCGCAGGACTTTCGTCGCAGATGTGCCCGCAATTCTTGCCCGCATCTCGTTCTCCGGGGAATTGGGATACGAGATATACGTAGAGCCCACGTTCCAACTCAAGCTCGCGGAAGCTATCGAGGAAGCCGGCGCCGATCTCGGCCTGCGCTGGTACGGCTCGCGGGCATTGATGAGCCTGCGCCTCGAGAAGGGGTGGGGCGCTTGGACGCTAGATTTTCGCCCCGACTTCAGCGCGGCCGAAAGCGGCCTCGATGCCTTCATCAACTGGGACAAGGACTTCGTCGGTAAACCGGCGGCACTCGCCGAATCCGGGACTGGAGCAAGGAAAAAGCTCGTCACTATGGTAGTGGAGACTGACGACATCGATGTGTGTAACGACGAGGCCATTATGGAGGGCGGCGAGGCTATCGGTTATGTATCATCGGGTGGCTACGCCCACCACGTGGGCAAGTCCGTAGCCCTCGGCTACGTGCCGACGGAACTGGCGGCAGCCGGCGGGCGGGTCGAGATCGAGATCATGGGGCAGCGCTATCCGGCGGAGATACTGAGCGGGCCGCTCTACGATGCCAACGGTGGGAGAATGCGCTCGTAGGCGCTCATCTAGTACACGAGACAAGGGGCTTGTCACCCCTTGGTAGAACAACAAAGACAATCGCGCCACGGATGGTCAGGGGTTTCAACCGATGTCGATTCTGTGGCGTAGCTGGATTACCTTTACTGCGATTATCGCCACGGTTCTTATTGTCCTGGCGGTGCTCTCGAGCCTGCAACACAACGCGCTCTATTCCGAGCTGATTCGCCAGCGCCTTTCCGTGGTCGCACAAACCACGGCGGATGCCTTTCAGCCGGTGGTGAACCTCGGCCTGCCCATATCCATGGTTCGCAATGCACGCGAGGTATTGGTACGCACACAACAGACCGACCCCAAAATCATCGCCATCCATGCATTCAATCCAACCGGCATTATCGTTCAGACGACGCACCCGGCCGATCCGGACAACGTTCCGGACGAGGTCAAGCTCGCCCAGTCGCTTGCCGACGACGTCCAGTGGAGTGTCGAGAGCGCGACGGAGCTGTTCAGCGGCATCAGTATTCACAATGCCGTGGGCACCACGGTGGCAAACATCGTCGTTGTCTACCCGAAGGAAGAATTCGATGCGCACACCGCGGCGGTCGTCAAGAACATCGCGACCATCACGTTCGCTCTTCTGATCATATTTTCCGCCGCGGCTTACCTGCTGCTGCGGTTGAGGCTGGCCGGCGCCGTACGCGGCTTGTCGCGTCTCGATCTGGTCCTGTCGAGCATCCGGCGAGAGGGTGGCGGTGGTGGAGAAGTTCCACCCATGACGGAAGCCGAAGGTGCAAATCTGGGCTTTCTCCGCTCCGATTTCGAAACGCTGGAAAACAATCTTCACCAGGCCACGGAAAACTTCGAGACCGCCAGCAACGGCCTCGGCGACACTGATGATGCAGAAGCTGATCCGCTGCCTGTCCGTGAACTCAGTGATGAGCAGCCGTCAGTCGTCTTGACATCGCCTCCCGGAACTTCGTTGGCGAACTTGATTGCCCGAAAACTCATGCCTTGGGCCGGGCTGCTGATCATCGGGTCCGCGCTGATTCTAGGGTTGTTTACCATTCGCACAGTGAACCGGTCCATCGAGCCGGAGATCGCCAACCGCACGACCCTGATGGGTACCGTCATCAACCAGAACATTCAGCGTGCGGTGAACGCCGGTGTGCCGCTCGGCAAGCTGGTGGGCGCGGAGCAGTATTTCGGCAATTTTCTGCACGAGTTTCCGGAAGTTGCCTACATCGGCGTTGCCACCGGGCGCATCATTCTCGAGGCAGGCCAAAGGCAGGTGGACGTCTACGGGCCGCGCCGTTCCAGCAAGGACGTGGTGGCTTATCCAATCAAATCGGACGACGAGCAGATCGGCTACATCATCATCGATGTGGATACCGGCTACATCGCCAGAGAATTCGAGAACGTGCTCCTGGATCTCGCCGTCGTCGCCCTGGTTGCCATATTGCTGGCCTTCGAAGTGCTGGTGGTCATGATGAGTGTGTCGCTGACGGCACCCTTCAATAGGCTGCAGCATCTGGTCACGCTGCAGGCCGGCGGCGATTTCTCGAATCGCGTTGAGTCCCGAGGAAAACATGCGTTCGATCGGATCGGTATCTTGCTCTCGGAGCGCGCGGAGGCGCTGCATCGCGCGTTCGCACGCGCCTGGGAGGCGATGACGCCGGGAGAGCGCGGCGATCGCGCGCATTCCCTGAACGAGTTGCAATCGCGTTTCGGTCTCTCCGCCCGACGCCCGAAGCTGATGGTATTTTCTTACCTCAACGATATTCGTCTGCCGCTTTTTCTGTTTGCCGCGGCCGACGAGTTGCCGCTGGCGTTCTTTCCTTTGTATGCGCGGGCGGCCGACAATCCTTTCGGGTGGCTGGATGCAGGCGTGGTAATCAGCCTTCCAATAGCCGGTTATCTGATTGCGATATTGGTCGGCTCTCCCTACGCAAGACCACTTGCGGATCGATTCGGCCATCGCAACCTCATACTGCTGGCGGCCGTGCCAACCATAGTGGCTCACGTGGGTCTTTATCTCGCCACCAACATCATCGAAATCGTGATTTATCGAAGCATTGCCGGATTCGGTTACGCCATCGTGATCCTCGCCTGCCAGGATTACGTGCTCGACGTGGTGTCGAAGCAGCAGAGGACGCGTTCACTGGGCATTTACTCCGGTGTTCTGTTCGCGGGGATCTTTTGCGGTACCGCCATGGGCGGTGTACTTGCCGATCGTCTCGGCCAGGATACCGTGTTTCTGGTGAGCGCCGCCCTGGTTCTGGTGTGCGCGCTGTTCGTTTATCGGCTGCTTCCAGGGCGCAGATCACCGCGGAGTGCCGGGGTCGCCGCTGTGGGTGAGACGTCCGCGTCCATCTTGGCGCCATTGCGCAGTCATCGCTTCTCGGCCCTGCTTTTCGGCGTCGCCATCCCGTTCAACGTACTCATGCAGGCCTTCGTCAGCTACCTGGTGCCCCTCCACTTGAACGACCTGGGGGCCTCGGCCGCGGACACCGGCAGAGTTCTGATGGGTTTCTTTCTGATGATCGCCTTGATGGCGCCGGCGACGGCGCGGGTCACCGATGGCCGATTCGAGCCCGCATTGGTGAGCGTTTTCGGTGCTGTACTCGCCGGCGTCATACTGCTGGTGGGCGCCGCCTGGGAGACGCAGCTGGGAGTGCTAATCGCCGTCTGGGGCGCAGGCGTGGGTTACGGAATGGGCAGAGTACCCCAGGTCTCCATCGCCATGTCCATCGCTGAGACGGATCTCGCCCATCTGGGCTCCAACGCCGTGCTCGGATCCTTGCGCACATTGGAGCGCATAGGGAGTATCATCGGCTTGGTATCGATCGCGCTACTCAGCGGCTTTACCGGCTATGCCGCTGCCATCGGTGTGGTCGGCGTCTGGGTACTGGCCGGCGCGGCTGCCTTTGTTGTAGTTCTGATCTTGAGCCGCGGTCCGGTAAGGGATCGAAGCGGAGAACAACAATGACGCGCTTGAAAAGAATCGGGCTCATTGCGGTCGTGGCAAGCGTTCTGTTCTGGCCACTGGCGCATGCGGATGCTCAGGCGAAAAAGACCTTCATTATCTACATGGTTATGTGGCGCGGCTGTGAGGAAGCCTGCAACGGTTTCAAGGAGTACATCGGCGAGAAAGGCATCGACGCCAACCTGGTCATCCGCAATGCGAACCGTGACAAGAGCAAGTTGCCGGGATTTGTGGAGGAAGCGCGGTCCCTCCATGCGGATCTCGTGATCACATGGGGCACGAGTGTCACTCGCGGTATCGCCGGCACGCTCTCCGATAGGGGTGATTCCCGATTCATCAACGACACCCCGCTGGTCTTCATGGTCGTGGCGGACCCCATCGGCTCGAAGATTATCGAGAGCTACGAGAAGACCGGACGGGACAATGTCACCGGGACCCGCAACCGCGTGCCTGAAAGCGTGAACATCATGACCATCCGATCCTATTATCCTGCATTCAAGCGGCTCGGCATTCTCTACAACACGAACGAGAACAACTCCGTGGTGAAGGTGAAGGAGGTCGCGGCCCTCGCGAAGAAGATGGACTTCGAGCTGGTCGCACTGGAGCTCGAACTCGGTGAAGACGGGAAGCCGAGGTCCGAATCTATCCCCGTGCGCATGGCGGACCTCCGGGCCGCCGGTGTCGATTTTATCTACCTGGGATCCAGCTCTTTCCTCGACGTCCACAGGGATATCTTCACCAAGTCCGCCGTCGACCACGGCATGCCGGTGTTGTCTCCTTACGAGCGGCTGGTGCGGGACTCCCACGCGCTCATGTCCATCGCCGCCCGCTATCAGGACGTGGGAGCGCTCGCGGGCCGGCAGGCGAAGTCCATTCTCGTCGACGGCAAGAAACCCGGGGATCTTCCGGTTCTTTCCGTCGACCAATATGCCTACGTGGTCAATATGACCACGGCGAAAAAACTCAACATGTTTCCCTCCGTGGAGATTCTGCAGTTCGCGGAAACGGTGGAGTAATGCGGGCCCGATTGGGCCAGATTGCCCCCGAGAGTTTGCGCGACGGCCGGTTGTCACCATAAATATCCGCCGGTTGGCCCCCTATGGGCCGGGGGGTTGACCGCTAGAATGGGCTGTTGGCACAAGAATCTGTTCGGTCACCCAGAGATCTAGAGGGAAGCGGAAAATGCAAATGACATCACACGAGGCGTTCGTAGAGGCGCTGCGGGTTCAAGGGGTCAAGGTCGCCTTCGGTATCGTCGGCTCCGCATTCATGCCGGGTCTCGATGTCTTCGAACGGGGGGGGATCCGCTTCGTCGACGTTGCCCATGAGCAGGGCGCTGCCCATATGGCCGACGGGTATACCCGCGCCAATGGGGAAATTGCCGTTTGCATCGCCCAGAATGGGCCGGGCATCACCAATTTCGTGACCGCGGTGGCGGCGGCTTACTGGAATCACACGCCGATGATCGTGATTACTCCGGAAACCGCTACCAAGACCCAGGGATTGGGTGGGTTTCAGGAAACCCGGCAACTGCCCTATTTCGAGGAGATAACCTGCCATCAGGAGACCCTTGCGCATCCCTCGCGGATGGTGGAATCCCTGGCCCGCTGCTTCCAGCGCGCACGCCAGCATTCGGCGCCTGTGCAGTTCAATATTCCCCGGGACATGTTCACCCAGGTAATCGACGTGGAGATCCCGGAGCCCATCCTGCCGGGCAGGCAGATGGGGGATAAGGCCGCCGTGGACACCGCGGCGGAGCTTCTCAAGTCCGCCAAGTTCCCGGTCATCGTTTCCGGTGCCGGCGTCGTATTGAGTGATGCCGTCGACGAGTGCCGCCGCCTGGCGGAATGCCTGGGCGCGCCGGTTGCCAACAGCTATCTGCACAACGACAGTTTTCCCGCCAGCCACCCCCTGGCGGTGGGCCCTCTCGGCTACCAGGGTTGGGAATCGGCGATGAAGCTCGTGCAGCAGGCCGATGTCATTCTGGCCCTGGGCACGCGGCTCAACCCCTTCAGTACTCTCCCGCAGCACGATATCGAGTACTGGACCGGCAAGGCGAAGATTATCCAGGTGGACGCGAATCCCGACATGCTGGGCCTGGCGAAACCCATCGACATCGGCATCTGCGGCGATGCCCGGGCGGTGGCGGTGCAGCTCCTGGAGGCGCTCGGCAATCATTCCGCCGGTGCCGCCGGCCAGGAGAGGAAGGACCAGATCGCGACCCAGAAATCCGCGTGGCTTCAGAAGCTCGCCGGCTGGGATCACGAGGAGGATGACGAGGGCAGCACCTGGAATGCACGGGCCAAGGCGGACGAGCCGGAGAAGATGGCGCCGCGTCAGGTTCTGCGCGCGATTCAGGATGGCCTGCCGCAGAATGCCATGGTCTCCACCGATATCGGCAACATCTGCGCAATGGCCAACAGCTACCTGCCTTTCGAAGAGCCGCGCAGTTTTCTCGCGCCGGGTATGTTCGGCAACTGCGGTTACGCCTTCCCGTCCATCATGGGTGCCAAGCTTGCGCGCCCGGACAGGGCCGCCGTGGCCCTGGTGGGTGACGGTGCCTTCGGCATCAGTTTGAATGAGTTGCCGACCTGCATTCGCATGAACATTCCGGTGACCATCGTCGTGTTCCGTAATGGCCAATGGGGTGCGGAGAAGAAGAACGACATCCTGTGGTACGACGAGCGTTTCGTGGGAACAGAGCTCGGCGATACCTTCAGCTACGCGGCGGTCGCGGAGGCCTTCGGTTGCCGAGGCGTGCGGGTGGAAACCATGGCGGAACTCACCAGCGCGGTTTCACAAGCGTGTGAGCTTCAAAACGACGGCACCACCACGTTAGTGGAAGTCGTAGTGAACAAGGAACTCGGCGCACCCTTCCGCCGCGACGCCATGCAGGACCAAAGCACGCTGCTGCCCCGTTACAAAGACCTGACCATCTCCCGATAGTCAAGAGGTACCGGTGTTGCCTTATTTGTCTTATTGAACGCGCTGGGCCGATGAGATTGCTTGGTTGTGATCGAAGATTCAATAAGACAAATAAGGCAACACCGGTACCGGGCACCTCTTGACTTAAATAAGGCAACACCGGTACCTCTTGACTTATTCAACACCGGTGCCGGTCAGGTTGTTAGAGCTCCAGCAGGTTCAGGGGGTGGCGGCTCAGGGGTTCTACTCCCTGCTGGGTGACCAGCACTGAGTGCCCCGGGCACATGGCGAACCCTTGTTCCTGCGCTGCGCTCATTCGCCCGCTTCCGGCTTGCCAAATCCCCCGCCGCCCGGTGTGTGCATGATGATGGCATCGCCCACCTGGAGGAATACTCGGTCCCGGCCCTCGAGCCGTTCCACGCGCCCGTCTGCCCGGCGCAGCTCATTGATACCGCAGGCGCCCGGCTCGCCGCCGGCGAGACCGAATGGTGGGATTTCCCTGTGTCCGGTGATCAGATTGATCTCCATCGGGGTGTCGAAGCGCAGAACCCGGGTTGCCCCGTTGCCCCCCCGGAAGCGCCCCGCGCCGCCGGAGTCGGGCCGGATCGCGAAGCGTTCCAGGAGCACCGGAAAACGAGTTTCCAGCACTTCCGGATCCGTCAGCCGTGTGTTGGTCATGTGGCACTGAACTGCGTCGGCGCCCTGGAATCCGTGTCCCCGGTTGTCGATGCCGGCGCCGGCACCGCCGCAAATGGTTTCGTAGTTCTGGTAGCGATCGTTGCCCCAGATGAAGTTGTTCATAGTGCCCTGGGCGGCGGCGTTAACACCGAGGGCTCCGAGCAGGGCGTTGGTAACCGCCTGACTGACCTCGGTGTTCCCCGCAACCACCGCGGCCGGATACTCCGGTGACAGCATGGTCGCATTCGGCAACACGATGTCGATGGGCTCCAGGCATCCCGCGTTCATGGGAATGTCGGCATCCACGATTGTACGAAAGGAGTACAGCACCGCCGCGTTGGTAACCGGTCGCGGTGCATTGAAGTTGTCCGGCTGTTGCGCACTGGTGCCGGTGAAGTCCACCGTCGCCCGGCGCCGTTGCCGATCGCAACGGATCGCGACCTGGATACACCGCCCGCCGTCCATCTCGAGAGTGAAGCTGGAATCGGTGAGGGCGTCGATGGCGCCGCGGACGGCCTCCGCCGCGTTCTCTTTGACATGGCCCATATAGGCGTACACTACGTCTAGACCGAATTGCTCCACCATGGCGTAGAGTTGTTGTGCGCCTTTCTCATTGGCCGCGGCCTGCGCTTTGAGATCGGCGATGTTCTGCTTCGGATTACGCGCCGGGTATTCACCGGTGGTCAATAAATCCCATAACGCCTGCTCCCGAAACTGACCCCCATCGATCATCTGAAAGCACTCGATGAGCACGCCTTCCTGGTCTACCCGGGTGGCATCGGGAGACGCGGAGCCGGGTGTCAGCCCGCCGATGTCGGCGTGGTGACCGCGACTTGCGGCGAAGAACAGCAGGCTTTCTCCTGCGTCATCGAATACCGGAGTGACCACGGTGATGTCCGGGAGGTGGGTCCCGCCATCGTAGGGTGCATTGATGACAAAAACGTCTCCCGCCGCAACTTTGCCTTCGCGCCGCCTGATGACACTCTCGACGCTCTTATCCATGGAGCCGAGATGAACGGGTAAATGGGGGGCGTTCGCGACGAGTTCACCCTCGGCGTCGAATATGGCGCAGGAGAAATCCAGACGCTCCTTGATGTTCACCGAGTCGGCGGTGGCTTGCAGTGTTACGCCCATCTGCTCGGCGATGGACATGAACAGGTTATTGAATATTTCCAGCATCACCGGATCGGCTTGGGTGCCGACGGACTCCCCGCGCTCGAGTTTTTCGTGCCGGTTCAGCACGATGTGCTTGCGCGCGTTCATGCGCGCCGTCCAGCCCGGCTCCACTACGATGGTGCCGATGGACTCGCTGACCAACGCGGGGCCCACGACCCGCTGGCCGGGTTGCATCTGGTCGCGTAACACAACCGGCACGTCATGGAACTGGTTGCCGGAAAACAGCCGGGAACGTTCGTGCACAAGAGCATCGGCGTCCCGGGTCTCAAAGCTCGGCTCGTGAGCGCTGGCGCCGCCGCCGATGCTCTCGACCTCGATGGCCTCGATGACGATGGGCTTTTCCGGTGACACGAACCCGAACTGCGAGCGGTGATGGTCCTCGAAGCGTTGCAGAATCTCGCTCTGGCTTCCATGGGTGATCACCAGGGCCGTATCGGTCCCGGCGTAACGCAGGTGAAGCCTGTGCTGGGTATCAACCTTCGACGGCGGCACGCCCTGGCCCTCGACCTCGGCGTCGGATGAGGTGGCGATACTTTCGAAGCGTTCGGCGAGTCGCTCAACCACATCCCCCTCGAAGGGCTCTTCCACCGCCATCTGTCGATTGGCACGGATATCGGCGAGCCCCATACCGTAAGCGGACAGCACACCGGCCAGCGGGTGCAGCAGCACGGTCTCGATGCCCAGCGCGTCGGCCACCAGGCAGGCATGCTGGCCGCCGGCGCCGCCGAAACAGTTCAAGGCGTAGCGGGTGACATCGTAGCCACGCTGGGTGGAAATTTTCTTGATGGCGTTGGCCATGCCATCCACGGCGATGCGCAGGAACCCTTCCGCCACCTGTTCCGGACTCCTACCATCGCCGACGCGCTCGGCCAGCGCGCGGAAGCCCTCGCGGACCGCGTCGGCGTCCAGAGGCTGGTCCTGGTCGACGCCGAAAATGCGCGGGAAATGTTGCGGCAGCAGCTTGCCTACCATGAGGTTGGCATCGGTTACCGCCAGCGGGCCGTTCCTGCGGTAGCAGCGCGGTCCCGGATTAGCACCGGCGGACTCCGGACCGACGCGAAAACGCGCGCCATCGTAGGTGAGCACCGAGCCACCGCCGGCGGCAATGGTGTGGATCTGCATCATCGGCGCGCGCATGCGTACCCCCGCCACCTCGGTCTCGAAGGTGCGCTCCAGTTCCCCCGCGTAGTGGGAAACGTCGGTGGATGTGCCGCCCATGTCGAAACCTACGACCCGGTCATGGCCCGCCAGTGCCGAAGTCTCGATCATTCCCACTACGCCGCCCGCCGGCCCTGAGAGGATGGCGTCCTTACCCTTGAACAGGCTTGCATCCGTAAGGCCGCCGGAGGACATCATGAACATCAAGCGCGCATCGCTGTTGGCCAGGTCCAGTTCCGCGGCCACTTGCTGCACATAACGGCCGAGGATCGGCGAGAGGTAGGCATCCACCACTGTGGTATCGCCGCGGCTGATGAACTTGATGAGGCCACTGATCTCGTGGCTGGGCGATACCTGGCTGAAACCCATGTCCCGCGCCATCGCCGCCGCGCGACGCTCGTGGTCCGGGTAGCGGAAGTTGTGCAGGAACACGATGGCGACGGCATCGATGCCGGCATCCCTGGCCCGGGTGAGTCCCTCACGCACGGCGGCTTCATCCAGTGCTTGCTCTTCGCGGCCATCGGCAGTGATACGGCCAGTGACCTCGTGAACCTGCTCGAAGAGCATCGTGGGTTTGACGATGTGGCGGTTGAACAGCTCCGGCCGGGTCTGATAACCGATGCGCAGGGCGTCGGCGAAGCCCGCGTTGGTAATCAGAACGACGCGGTCGCCTTTGCGCTCCAGCAGCGCGTTGGTGGCCACCGTAGTGCCCATTTTGACGGCGCCGATATGCTCCATGGGGATGCGGGCTTGCTTGTCGATGCCCATCAGATCCCGGATCCCCTGTACCGCCGCGTCCGGGTACGCCTCGGGATTCTCCGAAAGCAGCTTATGGCTCAGGATCTCACCGTCGGGGGTTCGTGCCACCACGTCGGTGAAGGTGCCGCCACGATCGATCCAGAAATCCCACTTGTCAGTCGTATTCACCACGTGCCTCGCTTGCCGCTACACCCACTCCGAGCCGAAGTGCCTGGTTCATTCGGGAAGCGCACGAGTGTAGTGAAAGGCCGACAGCGTGCCAACGCGAAGGAGAAAAAAGGCGCTCGTCAATATCGGCTCGATCCGGCATGATTCTCAGTCTCGAGCGCAGCACCAGCCCACCTGTGGATCTCATGATGGAACTCGAAGTTCGACCCCTGCATCCCGATTTCGGTGTAGAAATCCTCTCTGTCGATCTCTCGATGCCGTTGGAGTATGAGCGATTCGCCCAGATCGAACGGGCCGTGGAGCACTACTCGGTAGTGCTGTTTCGCGGTCAATCCTTCGATGACGATAGCCAGCTCGCATTCAGCCGCCGATTCGGCGCGCTCGAGTATGGTCACGTCGCGTATGGCCGCGACGGGAGCATCGAGTACGTTGGTCGTATCGGTAACATCGATAAAAACGGCAAGCAGCTGCCATCGAAGCACAAGAAGGTGGTGTTCTCCACCGGCAACGAGATGTGGCACTCGGATTCTTCGTTTCGTGAAGTTCCGGCGCGCCTCTCCATCTCCTATGCCCATGAGGTCACGCCCGACGGCGGCGAACTCGAGTTCGTCAGCACCCGCCCAGCGTACGCGAGGCTTCCTCCGGATCTGAAAGAAACCCTCGCAAATCTTGTCGCCATCCACGATTACACGTACTCACGCAGCAAAGTCGGCGAAGATGTGGTGTCGGCCTCTCTCGCTGCATCTTTGCCGCCCGTACCACAGAAGCTCGTGCGCACGAATCAAGCGACCGGCGCGAAGAACTACTACGTGGGGTCCCACGCGCGCTCTATCGAAGGCTGGCGTGACGAAGACGCGCGTGTGCTTCTAGACGATCTTGTTGCCCGGGCCACGACTCCCGAGCACCGCTATCAGCACAGTTGGCAGATCGGTGACTTGCTTATCTGGGACAACCGCTGCGTGTTGCATCGTGGAATGCCCTACGACGCGGATCGCTACAGGCGCAGAATGCACCAGACCCGCGTCGCAGGGCTCAGCTCTTCCCTTGATGAAGACTAATTTGCCAGCTGACGCTTGTTACAAATGATACAAACTCGTCGAATCGGTGTATTCGAGCTGAAACATTGACCCCGTATATTCCTTCTCCAACAGCAGGAGCCAGCGCTTCTGTTAACGCAATAGAAAGTCTGATTTGGAGACGGAAACATGAAAACGAATCAATACTATCGAGAGACCGCTAACGCGGGCGGTGGAACCTCCGATGTTCCTTTCTACGATTTTGTCGCGCCCACACTGCACGCCGGTGAGGGTGTTACGACGGTGCTCTCGGGGGCGTTCAACACGCTCAAACGATTTACTACTGCTGTCCAGAGGTGGCGATGGGAGAGAACCACCAGAGCGGCCCTTCTTCGCCTCGACAACGCGACTCTCGTGGACATCGGTGTCGCCCCATCAGAGATCCCGGCCGTTGCCAGGGCGGCGGCTGAAAACCCCACTTTCACAGGGACGCGCCGTTCGCGCTGGACCTACTGAGTGTTAATGCGTGGCGCTAAACCCCCGGCGGGGATGGCTCGATGGGCCCATCCAGATGGTCTACTATTGGATGTGTCATTTCCCTGCCATCCGCCAAAGGGGGCGCAATCCGTTGATACGCTTATCTGCATTGTTCGTCACGGGATTCTTGATCGCCGTCTCGTGTACAGTCACGCTCGCGTCGGAGGCCCCACTCAATCTCTGCACGGCCGGCCCTGACGGTAACTACTTCGCTACCGGGCGTGACATAGCAGCCCACGCGAACCCCAGGTATCTGAAGGTACTGGTGGCGCAAACATCCGGCTCCATGGACAACATGCAGAGGCTGGCGCGGCTTGAATGCGGCGCGGCCATCGTGCAATCCGACGCTTACCTGGTCTATCAGGCGAAGCATCGAAATAAACCCGTGGAGATCGCCAGGAACCGGTTCTTGTATGCGGAGTTTGCGCATCTGGTCTGCCGCCGGGATGCGAAGGTGGCGACTACCGATGATCTACTCAAGTACCCTGGGCGCCATAAGATTCTGGTGGGCGCCGGCGACAGCGGAAGCGCACTTACCTGGCACGCATTTACGCTACTGGATTCGCGTTATGCTCAGCTCTCGGCAGAGCAGATTGGTGGCGAGGATGCCCTCGGTCGGGTCCTCAATGATCAGGCGCAGTGTTTGTTCTTCGTTTCGGGATTGGGATCGGAATTCGGAAAGCGCGTAGACCAGCGCGGAAAAGGCCTGCGGCTGGTTCCCATAACAGAGGACGTGCTGCGAAATGCCGAGTTCGGTGCGGCAACCTTGTACGAGACCCGGCATATTCCCAAAGGCTTTTACAAAAACCTCGAAGCCGGTCTCCCTGATTCCGGTGTTGCGACGCTGACCGTCGGCGCGACCCTGGTCATCGAACGACATTGGTCCGCTAAGTATCCCAATGGACCATCGGCGCTTCTGGGCGCTGTATCGGGTGCAATGCCGGCCATTGTCAAGCGGGCAACGGCAGGCTTGAAGTAACCGCCCGGTCGCTCGTCTTCCTCACGCCGTCTTCGAAAGCACGACGATATGACCTGCAATTGGTACCGGGTCATTTCGTAAAGTGATGTCCAGGCGGTAAACCACAGACATACCCGATGCGCCGGCAGTGGCCTCGATATATTCCATGGAGTGTGCGTAACGGCCGGTAGGGCGCAGCTGGTAGTTGCCGCCGTCGCTGCTCTCAATGGAGAATGCCAGCAACCCGCCCGCGGGCAGGGCGCGAGCGCATCCCGTGAGCACACTGGACAGTTCGCCGACGTAGGTGAATACATCCCCGGCAATGATTAAGTCCAAGGACTCGTCCCGGCCTTCGAGCGCGTCGTCGATGCTTCCCACGGTCAGGGAATCGTAAACTTTTCGCTCGCGGGCCTTGGCAATCATTCGCGCAGACAGGTCGATCCCCGCGAGGTCGGCCGCAAGTGACCGCATCACTTCGCCACACAGGCCCGTGCCGCAGCCGAGATCCAGGATTCGCCACGCAAGCCGGTCTCTGCCAGCCACCTCCAGTACCGCATCGCGAATGAGATTCGGAACGTGATAGGAAATCGTGCCCAGGTGTTCGTCGAAGCGATCGGCATAATCATCGAACAGCCTGGTCACATATTCTGCCGGCGCACTCGCGGTGGTGTCGCCGGTGGTCGCAGCCAGCATGTGACGTGCGACCGCGTCATTCGGGTTCGTTTCCAACAGCTTTTCAAAGCACTCTGCGGCGGCATCGAGTTGGTCGCGTTCCTGGAGAAGAACGCCCAGGTGCTTCAGGGCGAGGGCCGAGCGCGGATCGATGGCCAATGCGCGTCTGTAGGCATCTTCCGCGGCGTCGGATCTGCCGAGCCAGTGCAGGGCGAGCCCTGAGCTCGCGTGCCCTTGCGCTTCATGGGGTTCGGCGCGTACGGCTGTTTCGAATAACTCGAGGGCTGCATCGAGTCCACCTGCTTCGAGCAACACCGTGCCAACCAGCAGGCACACGTCGGATGCGCCCTTGCCGAGCTCCAGGGCCCTGTGCAGGGCATCTTCGGCCTCCTGGTTTCGATTGCTGAAGTGCAGCAAGCGACCCAGGCCCACATATGCCCTGGGGTCATCCGCAGCCAATTCGGTGTATTTCCGGTAGGCGGTCTCCGAGGCTTCTATGTCGCCCTTGGCCAGATACGCATCCCCGAGCTTTCCGTAGGCAGCGGCGTAGCCGGGGGCGCACGCAAGGGTTTGCTGCCAGTAGGCGATGGCCTCATCCAGCTGGCCGCAGGCCATGAGGGCGCTGGCGAGATGTCCGCAGACGGTTGCATCGTCGCCTCGAGTGGGCACTACCCGGCGCAGAAGCTCCACGGCCTCATGGGGGTTGCCGCGCAGAAAAGCGATGGCGCCGCACCGGTGCAGCGCATCGAGATTATCGGGTTGATGGGCGAGGACCTCTCGAAAGCATGCATCTGCCCGGCTCCCGCGGCCATTGCGCAGGTGGTCGTCGCCGTCGCGCATCAGTCCGGCGATGTCGGGGGTATCCTGGCGTTCGTTTTGATCGGAGTGCGAGTTCACGCCGACATGATAAAGGAGTTCATGAGTCGAGGCTTGCGATCCAGTCTGATATCTTCAGATCACCAACCGGGACACGAAGTCGTCCACGGGCATGCTCGAGAGCCGTTCGGCATCCAGCAGCAGTGCCATGGTTTCATCGCATCGATCCGCCGGCAGTAAGGTTCTCAGGCCACGGCGGCATTTTTCCTCCAGTGGCGCCATCGCTTCGACTCGCCGCCGCCGGTGACCGAGGGGATAGGCGATCTCGACGCGATCGGTGCTGCTGCCATCCTGGAAATGGACTCGCACCGCGTTCGCGATGGCGCGCTTGTCCGGATCGTGATAGTCCCGGGTAAAGTCCGGGTTTTCCCGCACCTGCATCTTCGAGCGCAAACTATCGATGTGTGGATCGCGAGCCGCCTCGTCCTCGTAGTCCGAGGATGTTATCGCGCCCTTCATCAACGCAATGGCGACCATGTACTGCAGGCAGTGATCACGATCCGCCGGATTATCCAGTGCTCCGGTTTTGTCTATGATTCGGCTGCCCGCTTCCTGGGTTTCGATCTCGATGTCCGCGATCTCGTCGATCCGGAGAGCGACGGCCGGGTGCAGAATCATCGCTGCCTCGCACGCCGTTTGACCATGAAACTCGGCAGGAAAAGCGACTTTGAACAACAGGTTTTCCATGACGTAACTTGCGTAGGAGCGCGAGATTCGAAGTGGCTCGCCGCGCAACAGCGTGTCTTGCACCCCCCAGCCCGGCGCGGTGAGCGCCGATGGATAGGCCATTTCTCCGCGTAATGCCATGAGAGCCAACCACACACCCCGGCTGCTCGCGTCGGGTGCCGCCCAACTCTTGCGTGAGCCGGTATTGGGTGCGTGCCGATAGGTTCTGAGGGCGCCGCCATCCAGCCAGGCGTTAGAAACGGCCGCGATCACCTGCTCGTGGTTGCCGCCGAGGATCGCGGTGGCCAGGGCGGCGCTCGCCACCCGAACCAGAATGACGTGATCGATACCGAGTCGGTTAAATGCATTCTCCAACGCGATTACGCCTTGAATTTCGTATGCTTTGACCAATGCATCGAGAACCACCTGCATCTGTAATGGTTGATCCGCCGAACTGCGGCGACGCCGGCATTCATAGTCCGCCGAGGCGAGAATGGCGCCAAGATTGTCCGACGGGTGGCCCCACTCCGCAGCCAGCCAGGTGTCATTGAAATCCAGCCAGCGCACACAGGCTCCTATGTTGAATGCCGCGGTGACGGGATCGAGCTCGTAACGGGTTCCCGGAACCCGCGCGCCGCCTTTCAGGCTTGCGCCGGGGACCACCGGCCCCAGGGCGCGAGTGCATTGCGGATTTCCCAGGGAGTAGAATGCGCAGCCCAGGGCGTCCATCAGCGCCAGGCGGGCGGTCGTCCTGGCCTCGTCACCGTCGACCTGAAAATCGAGCACATACTCGGCGATGTCGTTAAGTGCTGCATCGACCGGTGGACGCGTCGCGTCTGTGACATGGTAATTCTGCGTCATATTGGGGCAACTCGTCGGTTAAGAAGCCAAGCGCTGTGAAGAATATTGCACCGGGAACCACTTTTGCGGCAATCTCGCCCGGTTAATCCGGCCTCATCTCGGGAGTTCGTTTCGTGAAGGCATTTCTGAATCTCGTCCGGCGCAGGCTCGCGAGCGCGGGGCTGGCAATTGGTCGCCGGATTGCCGGCTTCATAGGACGGATCCGCCAGTCGTTGCACATGGAAGAGGCGGGCGAGGGCGCCCCTGAATCCAGAAGAATTTTCCGCAGGCAATCCTATTCCGGTTCGCGGACCAGGCGTTTCGAACTCTACCTGCCTCGCGGTTACCGTGGCGATTCTTCCATGCCGTTGCTCATGGTTCTACATGGTTGCCGCCAGAACAGCGCGGATATCCGGCGCATTTCCAATTTCGAGGCTGTAGCCGATCGCGAGGGATTCATCGTCGTGTATCCCTTCGTCACCGGCTATTCCGGAATGCGCATCCGCAATTGCTGGGGCTGGTGGGTCGAGAGGGAAATTCGACCAGGTGCCGGAGAGGTTGAAGATCTCTGGCAAATCATCGAGCAAGTCCGGAGAGAAGTCAGAATCGATGACCGGCGGATACATATCGCCGGACTGTCTTCCGGTGGCGGCATGGCGGTAGCGGCCATGGTGGCACATCATGACAAAATTGCCTCGGGCGCGGCCGTGGCCGGGGTCGCCTATTCCGAAACGCCTCGGGCGGTTGCCTACGGCGCGCCACATGCTGTTACGTTCAAACCAACAGAGCAATTGGTGTCTGCCATGAAATCGGTCATGGGTGAGCATGGGCGCCCGAGCCCGATATTCATCGTCCACTCCCATGACGACCCTGTCGTCAATATCCAGGCCGCCAGGAACATACGCGATTCGTGGGCCGAGTGTTATGGTATCGACGTGACGCGGCCGGCACTGGAACGCTCCGGCACCACGGGTGATGCGCCATGGGTGCACGCGGGATACCGGGAATCCAGAAAGCGCTCCGCTATCGAGACCTTGTTCATCGAAGGCCGTGGGCACGGTTGGTACGGCGGGAATCCCGGTAACTTCAGCTATCCGGCGGCACCGGACATTTCCGATCTCATGTGGCGCTTTTTCAAGCGGCATCCCCTGCATTCCGGATCCCGCCGAATCCGTAATTCCTGGCCCATGCGCAAAGCCGGCTGAATCGGATCCCCGCGGGTGAACGATGAAAGCTCGCTGGTCCACCGATTGCGGGACAATCGTCGAGGCATTTACTGGATATTGTTGACGACCGGTTTGTTCTCGAGCCTGGATGCCACGGCCAAGTATCTTGCCCAGGACTATCCCGTGCCACAGGTGCTTTGGGCACGGTTCTCCTTTCACTTGTTGTTCGTTGGCGCGATTCTGGGCACCCGTCTCAGCGTCAGCCTTCGCAGTCAGCGCCTGGGGCTGCAGTTTATTCGCTCGGTGCTCATGCTGCTGACCACCGGGATGTTCTTCCTTGCCGTGAGCGCGTTGCCTCTCGCCGACGTCGTCGCAATCATGTTCGTGGGGCCGTTGTTCATGACTGCGCTCTCCGTACCGTTGCTCGGGGATTATGTCGGGCCACGCCGATGGGCTGCCGTCGGCTTCGGCTTCCTGGGCGCGTTGGTAATCGTGCGTCCGGGAAGCGGCTTGGTGCACGGTCTCGCCGTGTTGCCCGTGCTCGCCGCGTTTTCACATGCGCTGTACACGATCACGACCCGGCAGCTCGCAAACCACGATCTGCCCATGACGACACTGTTCTATACAGCCGCCCTCGGCGCCGTGGTGACCACGGCGATTGTGCCGTTTTTCTGGATCACGCCGGATCTGTCCGGCTGGTTGCTGATGGCGCTGTTGGGTTTCTTCGGCGCGGCGGGCCATCTCGCCCTGATCAAGGCTCTGAGCTACGCATCCCCGGTAGTGGTAGCGCCACTGACCTATGCGAGCCTTATTTGGTCCATCGGTTTCGGTTTTGTGCTTTTCGGTGATCTGCCCGACATGACAACACTTCTCGGCGCCGCATTAATTGCCGCCAGCGGACTGTATGTCTTCCACCGGGAACGTGTCCGGGGAGCTCGATAATTCAAAAAAATATCCGCATGCTTTTATTACAGGAAACTGGGAAAAAATAAACTCTATTAACTGCGCTCTCGGTCTGCCCGATTAAGAACGCGGGTACTCTTTGGTGGTCTTGTCGGCGACTGAATTTCCTATGTAACCGGCGCATCGAGTCTGGTTTGCACACCAGGTCACAAAACAAAAATGTGCACTCGTCACAGATTAGACACATTCCTATAGTTTTTCTAAGAGGCCGTATGCGGCGAGTCGGATGTTCAGGGGCATCCGAGTCGTCCATCGTGTTTTGTGGACCAGGGGGAGAGCAACGATGTCGTGCAAGAGATGGTGGCGCAGAGGTGATGACAACCTGACGGGGACTTCCGGTAGAGACTGGCTGTTCGGTGGCCGGGGCAATAACACCATCGACGGCCGCGGTGGTAACGACTTCATCTGGAGCCGCCGTGGTGACGACGAAATCGATGGCGGCGACGGCAACGATTTCATCAGAAGTGGCGGTGGTGACGACGTTGTGAACGGCGGAGCCGGTAACGACCGGGTTTATGCCGGCCGGGGTAACGATACCGGCATCTACTCGGTGGAAGAGAATCGCGACTCCACGGATTACTATCATGGCGGCCGCGGCAATGACGTGTTGATCCTCCAGATGACCCACGCGGAATTCAACTCGGCGGAAGTACAAGCAGATCTTCAAGCCTTCGATGCGTTTCTCGCTCGGCACACGAATACCTGGAGTCACCACCCCTTCAAGTTTCAGGCATTCGACCTGAAAGTAAAGGGTTGGGAGAGTTACGAGATCCAGTATACGGACGCCGCAAGATCCATTCCCCCGAATTCAGCGCCCGTTGCCGGTAATGACACGATTTTTGTGGACGCCAGTGCAGGCCCCATCCTGGAGGTCGAGACGAATGACCCGGACGGCCTTCCTTTGTCGGCAAGTGCGCAAGTCATCGAGCGTTCGAGCTTCCGAACCGCACCTGATGACGACGTGGGGGACCCATCTCTGCCCAGGGTGTCCATCGAGGGGAACATTGCGGCGAGCATTCCCATATTCGGCCCGGCGGCGAACGATGTGGACCTGTATGCCATAAGCCTCGATCCCGGCGAGAAGCTCATACTGGACATCGATTTTGCCTTCGTCCCGGGAAGTCAGATGAACGCCCAGTTGTTCCTGATGGATGCCAGCGGGACCGTGCTCGCCGAGAACGATAACGCGCCCGTAGATGCCGGAGGCACCGGGTCGGTATCCCCCTTCGATCCTTATCTGGAATTTACGGATTCCGGGTCCGGTGGCACCTACTACGTTGCGGTTTCGGCGTGGAACAACGATCCCGACACGCCGGGCTATTTCAACGACGGGGGCATAATGTCCGGCGACTACGTTCTCAATGTCAGCATCGACAACGCCAGCGCCGATCTTGGCGCCTTTGTTATTTCTTCGGAGACGTTGCTGAGTAATGACTCAGACGCCGAAGCTGATTCATTTGCCATCATCGGCGTCGGGAACGCTATCAACGGCAGCGTGGAATTGACGACGACCGGCGAAATTCTTCTCAAACTCAATTCGGATTCACCGGCGTCGTTCGAATATACGATCAGTGATAGCGCGGGTGGCGAATCCACGGCCACCGTCACCGTAAACGGTAATGCGGTCGTCGGATCCTCGTCGGATGATGTTCTTTTCAGCACCTCTGGCAACGATCTGCTCACCGGTGGCGGCGGAAGTAACACATTCACCTTTTCCACGGGATCAGGTAACGACACCATCGCGGATTTTCAACTGGGTAGCGACGTCCTGGCGTTTACGGATGTCATGTCGACTCCCAATGTACAGGCGCAGGGCAACGACACTCTCGTTAATGTCGACGCGGGAGATTCGGTATTGCTCGTTGGGGTATCCGGGGTTACCGACATCAACGATCTGCTCGCCTGAGTACGACGTTAGTCCATTCCAGTCAGCTCTCGTGCGTGCCAACGAGGGAAGGTGCCGTGGCGTGAAAACAAAAAGCGTGGACATTCGTCGAACGTTTATTGCGTGTAGTCCCGCATTCATAGCGACCGGGGTATTCAGCTTTTTCCTCAATCTGCTGATGCTCGTGGTTCCGCTCTATATGCTTCAGGTCTTTGACCGGGTGCTTTCCAGCCGTAGCGAATCGACTTTGCTGATGCTGACGATTTTGGCCGGCTTCATGCTGTTGGTTCTCGGTATTCTCGAGGCTGTACGCGCCCGGGTGCTGGTGCGCACGGGTGTCAGGTTCGAAGGACTGCTGAAGGACCGGGTGTTCGCCGCGGTTTTCGAGCGCAGCGTCGGCGCGCCGGGGGCGACTCGCACGCAGGCCTTGCAGGATCTGGACGTGCTGCGGCAGTTTCTTACCGGCTCGGGACTGTTTGCTCTTCTGGATGCGCCCTGGGCGCCGATTTTCATCGGTGTGATTTTTCTTCTTCATCCGTGGCTGGGCATAGCGTCGTTGGTCGGTGCGCTGGTGTTGTTTACCCTGGCGTTGCTCAATGAAACGCTGACCAGCCGTCCACTCAAAGCCGCCTCTGAGCGCGCCATCAAAGCCAACAATTTCGCCGAGACCAGTCTCAATAACGCGGAAGTCCTCAAGGCCATGGGGATGCTCGGCGGCATCCGCGCTCGCTGGTATCAGCACCGGCTGGCAGCCGTGAGTCACCAGGCGCGGGCCAGCGACCGAGCCGGACTGGTTGTTGCGAGCACCAAAGTTGTCCGGCTTTACATTCAAGTGCTGTTGCTGGGAATTGGTGCTTATCTCACCATGCAGCAGCTCATCACACCCGGGTCCATGATTGCCGCGGCCATTCTTCTGGGCCGTGCGCTGGCACCGGTGGAACAGGCGGTGGGCAACTGGCGGGGATTCGTGGCCGCCCGCGCCGCTCTTGGCAGGCTGAAGGAACTCCTGGATGCGGTTCCCGTGGACAAACCAAGCATGCGTCTGCCGCGGCCCGAGGGACGCGTCCAGTTCGAGCAGGTCATCGCGGCGGCTCCCGGCGGTGATCCCGGAACGCCGATCCTCAAGGGCGTCAGCTTCCAGCTAATGCCCGGAGGCGCCCTGGGAATCATAGGACCGACCGCCGCCGGAAAATCGACGCTGGCCCGTCTTCTGGTCGGTATCTGGCGGGCGACACGGGGCACGGTACGCCTCGACGGCGCGGATGTTTTCGAGTGGAGCCGCGCCGATCTCGGTAGCCATATCGGCTATCAGCCCCAGGAAGTGACATTATTCGACGGCACCGTCGCCGAGAATATCGCGCGCTTCGGTAAGGTGGATGCGGAAGCGGTGGTCGCGGCAGCGCGCAAGGCGGCTGCACACGAACTGATTCTGCGTCTACCCGGCGGCTACGACACGCTCATCGGCGCCTACGGTCACACCCTGTCCGGTGGTCAGCGGCAGCGCATCGGGCTTGCCCGCGCCCTATATGGTGATCCGTCCTTGATCGTGCTCGACGAGCCCAATACGAACCTCGATCAACCGGGGGAGCGTGCGTTACTCGCGACCATCGCCGAACTCAAGCAGGCGGGTAAAACCCTGGTCATCATCGCCCACCGACCAAATATTCTCGCCAGCGTCGATCAGATCCTCTGTTTGAACGAAGGATTCATGGATATGTTGGGAAGCCGCGACGAGGTAATCGCCAGGTTCACGCTGCCGCCGCCTTCGCTCCCGCCCCCCGAGCCAGGGCGTATCGTGTCAATCGCGGACAAAAGGAAGTCGGCATAGTGAGCAGATCACCCTCCAGGGCCAGAGCGCGGGACAATGGCCGTGATCCGCCGCCGCCCTCGGATTCGCGGGGCTGGATAGTCGCGGGAATGACGACCATCGTTGTCGCCTTCGGGGGATTCGGCGCCTGGGCCGCCTTGGCTTCATTGGATAGCGCCGCAATCGCTTCGGGTGTGGTGGTCGTAGAGTCCGATCGAAAGAGCATTCAGCATCTGGAGGGTGGGTTGGTCAAGGAGATACTCGTGCGCGATGGCGACAGGGTCGAACATAACGATGTGCTCATTCGGCTCGAAGATACCCACGCCAGAGCAATGCACGATATTGTCCGCGGCGAACTCGACGCGGCACTGGCCGAGGAATCACGCCTGGTCGCCGAACGCGATAGCCGGGACAGTGTCGTGTTCCCCCGCGAACTGCTGGCGCGATCTCACGTTTCCAAGGTGGCTAAAGCGGTGCAGGGACAACGCCACCTGTTTACCGCCCGGCGCAACGCGTTGCAGGGGCAGGTCGCCATACTGGAGAAGAGCATCGACCAGTTTCGCGAAGAGATCGAAGGGCTCAAGGCCGAGCAGGCAGCGCGCGAACAGCAACTGACGATACTCGGTGACGAACTCAAGGGGCTGCGCAAGCTGCTCAAACAGGGCAATGTGCCGCGCAACGAAGTTCTCGCCTATGAGCGCAAGCTCGCCGAATTGGGCGGTGAGAAGGGGCGCTTCAAGTCGGACGTGGCACGGGCCGAGCAGGGCATCGGCGAAGCGCGGCTTCGCATCAGCCAGATTCGCAAGGCTGCCCGCGAGCAAGTGGTGGCGGAGTTGCGCGAAGTCCAGGAACGCATGTTCGGTCTCGAAGAGCGTCTGGTCGCCGCCGTCGACGTGCTTGGCCGCACCGAGATCCGCGCGCCGGCCACGGGCATCATCATGGGCATGCAGGCACACACAACTGGTGGCGTGATCGCCCCGGCACAGGAGATCCTGCAGGTGGTGCCGGTGGGTGATCGCCTGGTTATCGAAGCGCAGGTGGATCCCATCGATATCGACGATGTGGCAGTAGGCCAACAGGCGACCGTGCGCCTTACCGCCTTCAAGTTGCGATCCACACCCATCATCGTCGGTACGCTCATTAATCTATCCGCAGACAGACTCGTGGACGAGCACAGCGGTACGCCGTACTACCTTGCGCGCATCGAGGTGTCCAAAGAAGAGCTTGCCACCCTGGGGGATCTCCAGCTTCAGCCCGGCATGCCCGTGGAGGCACTGATCAAGACCGGAAGCCGCACCGCGCTAGGCTACATGCTGTCTCCGCTGACGGAGAACATCGGGCTCGCTTTCAGGGAGAGATAAACTTTTCTCCGGCTGCATTGCTAAGCGACTAGCTCGGCATCTGGAATGGCTCCGGGTTCAGGAACCGGGTCAGCACATTTCCGAGCAGGCGGGACACATCGTTGTCGAAGTTGTTCGTGACCAGGCTGCCGCAAAAAGTGATGGAGCCGGTGGAGAACACCGCACCGCCATTGGGGCATTCGAAGAAGGTCATATCGGCGCGGATCAAATCTTTTGCGGGCTCTCCTGACCAGGTAACGATATGGGTGAGCATCTCCTCCGGTACCAGCACCCAGGGCGCATCCGCCGGGTGATTCTCCGAGCTCGCGACGACCATCGCGTGCTCCGGCGTGCCAAGGCGCTTGTCGGCGCGATCCAGTTCAAAACCCGCCGCGCCGTGCCCGGACAGACCATGGTTGCCGAATATTTCTTCGTCGACCCCGTCGAACATCCACGCGACCCGTGGATCGACAGCCTCGGAATGCTTTCGATAGTACGAACCAAGGAAGTTGCCCTGGGCGGTGAAGCCGATCCCGCAGAGATGCTGTGGTGGACGGCCGTTGCGTCGCCACAAACCCCCGTATTCGCCGTCGAATTGGTTGTAGTACTCCCCCGGTTCCGCGGCCCAGGCGCGAATTCCGCCTTCGCCGCGCCGGATCTCGATGACACCATCCTTCTCCGGCGAGAGCGCAATTTTCCAGTAAAAACCATTGCCTCCCAGGTAGCAGAAGCGTCCGCCGCCGTCGCGGTAAGCCTCCAGGGCATCGATCATCTCTCGGGTATGGTACTCGGGATGCGAGCCGGTCAGCACCACGGAGTACTGTTTCAATAGATCGACGCCTTCTTGATGCAGCTCCCAGTCCGTGATGATGTCGTAGTCGTACTTTTTGTCTTCCAGCCAGGCATTCAAGTGTGAATCCGCCGGAAAGTGGCGCAGGCCCGAGGCGCGGATCTCTTCGTAAGGATAGGTGAGATACCCGAGCCGGACATTCAGCATCGGGCGCCGCCACGAGGCAATGGATATTCCGCTTCCATCGCTGTGATAATTGTAGGTCGACAGCCCGTAGTCCAGGTGCTCGCCGGGATTGTGCGGATACCCGCCCCAGTCCGACGACTGTTTACGCCAGCTTGCCTGCCACTCTGGATCCCGATCCCATTCGGGACGCGCGTGATTGGCATAAATCGTATAGGTGAAGGTCGAGGCTAGTACCGCGATGCGGGCAGTGGCGCGACCCTTGGGGGGTACCACGTGGAAGGGTACATTCTCCTCGGAGTCGCCGGCGGACAGCATGAGGGCGTATACAGAGGAACGTGTGTCATCGGGCACGGTCCACTGGAATGCCGTTGGCCACTCGCAATCGTCGATGTCGTCCTCGTGAAAATGAATCGCACCGTATTCATCGGGTGCATGGCGAAAGCACATCTCGTAGCCGCTCCAGCCGGCACCGGTCATGGCCCGCGCGGGCGTATTGACCAATCGTCCGTGAACCGCTTTCGATTCCACGTCGACGATACGGCTGGTGGACACTGCCTGGGCGAAGTCCCAACAGACTGAAGCACCGGGCGGTTCCTCACCATGGATGGCCGACTGGATTTCTTCGTCCGACAATGCACGGTCGTAGAGCGTCGGGCGTTCGAGTTTGCCGTTGAAGTGGGCGTTCGGGGCATCGTGATTGGCCGCAGCCATGAGCAGAGGGCCGTCCGCCATGGGAGACGCCTCGGTGCTCAGTGCGCAGTTTGCGACCGTGGTGGCAGGGGAACCGAAGGGCGCGTGACCGATGTGAAACTCCCGCGAACCGGCGTCGAAGCGCAGCCAGACGACCTGCCAACGACGTTCTTTCAGGGGCTCCCGTGTCTGCGCGCCCTCGAACGCACTGCCGTTGCCCATCGTACCCAGCACGCACCCATCTTCACTGATCATCAGGCCGAAACCGCGATTGCGTGTGTCGTTCGAGCGTGTAATCAAGCCCTGTCGGCGGCCGTTGAGGAGAGTAGGGAATACGCGGCAGCAAAGTGTAAAACTATCACCGGATGGCCACGCTTCGAGGTCGTCCACGATGGCGTAGGACCCGCTCGGCACCTGGAACGGCCCGGGCTCGGCCAGCTTGGAAACCCGCGCTTCGATTTCCTGCACTCGAATCCCCAGACCAGCTGGATTTGCATCCGAGGAGATTACGCGAACAATATTTGCTGATACGGGGTGCCCGGTGGCGTTGGCGACTTTAAACGAGATGGTCTCGCCCGGGCGCACGGAGAGTCGGTCAGCATAGGCGGCGAGAGATAACATGGGCGCTTCCTTCAGGGTGGTCAATCGTCGATCTTGGAAGTGACGCTGTCGATCTTATCCTGCATGGTCTGATCTCTGTCGGTACGCGTTCCAATTCTTATGGATGTACTGACTCGCGGGGCGCCCATTTCGTGAATCCGCTCGTGGCATCGTCTGACCGCATCCATGACTTCGTCCCACTCTCCCTCGACATTGGTGCCATAGGCATGAAGCCGCGGATCGAGACCGGCTTCGCGGAAAGTCTTCTCACAGACGACAACGTATTCAGACACGGAAACACCGACACCAATCGGCACAATGCATACATCGGCGATGGCTTTCATGACAATAAGTATCTCCCTTGTTCCTCTGGGCGAATTATATTCGGCATTCTAACTGAGCCGTGTCGGCGCGGGATAGACAAGAAGATTGCGTCATGTGATGCGCAGACAACATACCCACCCGTCGATTGATTCCTTGACGTGATAGGGCTCCTTGGTCAGAGACAGGCATGTGGTCCGGCCCTCGGCACTCAGGGTCTCGACTTTGTCTCGGAATCCGTAGTCGTCGAAGGCACGTTCGTTGACCGAGAAGCAGAAAAGCCCACCTGCTTCGACGATGGAAATTGCGTGGTCCAGGGCCTCGGGAAGAACGTGCTGGCCGAACACACCGACGCTCACGGCCGCGGCGTAGCTGCCTGCGGGGATGTTGGTGCCCGCGTTGAGGTCGGCGAGGGCGAGCTGCACGTAGCAGCCTCGCGTCCTCGCCACCGCGAGCATTTCGGCAGAAAAATCGACACCATCGATGTGCGCGTAGCCAAGAGCCGTCAACGCCTCCCCCGCGAGCCCGGTGCCGCACCCCAGATCCATTAATGGCTCTTGCCTGCCGGGAAGAAATCGCGCCATGGTTCGGGCGCAAATGGTGGGACTGACGTAGCCCACCTGTGCCAGCAGGATCTCATCGTAGTCTCCGGCGGTCTCATCGTAGAAGGACCGCACGTCGCCTTGGTCCTCCAGCGCGTAGATTCTGTCCAGAAACTCTCGTCCTCTGCCCATGGGCTGTCCACCGATTTTGAGGGTTGTCAAAAGCTTAACCTGCTTGCCGCCCGCTGCGCGAGGGTCTTAGTATTCCCCTGATAAGGGAGGTCCAGCACATGTCCATTGAAAACAAGGTCACTATCATCACCGGGGCAGCGCAAGGCATAGGCCTCGCCTGCGGTCAACGCTTTGCCAGCGATGGTGCACGGGTCGTCCTGGCCGATATCAACGCCGAGAAAGGCGAGGCGGCGGCGGAAAGTATTCGCTCTGCAGGTGGGGATGCCATGTTCGTCGCCTGCGACGTGGGCGACAAAGCACAGGTGGTGTCCCTGGTGGAGAAGGCCGTAGAGCGTCATGGCCGGATCGATGTGATGATTGCGAACGCCGCGGTCCTGCACATCGCGGACATTCTGGATCTGGAAGAGGAGGACTATGATCGGGTGCTAAGGGTCAACCTGAAAGGCTTTTTCCTCTCCGGCCAGGCGGCGGCGCGGCAGATGGTGGCCCAGGGCGGCGGCGGTTCGATCATCAATATGTCGTCGATTCAGGCCGTCATCACCTTACCGAATATCCTCACCTACTCCATCTGCAAAGGCGGGGTTAAGTCACTAACCACCAGCATGGCGCTCGCGCTTGCCGACAAAGGCGTTAGAGTCAACGCCATCGGGCCCGGCAGCATCGCCACCGACATGGTGAAGCAATTGATGGTTGACGATGCCGCGCGCAGGAAACTGCTGTCGCGCACGCCGCTGGGGCGGCTCGGGAACCCATCGGAAGTCGCGTCCGTGGCTGTCTTTCTCGCCAGCGACGAGTCGAGCTACGTTACCGGCGAGACCATCTACGTTGACGGTGGACGCCTGGGGCTCAACTACACGGTTCCGGTCGCCGACTGAGCGCCCCGAAAAGTGTCGATTCAGGGACTCGTCATACGGTAACGGACGACGCGGTCGTTGTAGGTATCGGAGATCCACACATCCGGCCCGCGGATCTCGACGCCTTCCGGGTGGCGGAATACCCCTTCGCCCTTACCGGCACGGTCAGTGCCGAGCACCTGCAGCAGCGTGCCATCGGCTGCGATGATCTTGATCTGATTGCTGTACTTGTCGGCCACATAGAGGCGGCCATCTGCGTCGAAATCCATGTAACGCGGTCCGTTGAATGCGTAAGAACGACCGGATCGAACCAGGTCGATCTCCAGCGAAGCGTTCAACCGCACGACCCGATCGTTAGACGCATCCGCTACCCAGGCGCGCCCCGACGGATCGAACTCCACGTCGTGGGGCGATGAGAACCCATGGATCTCACTGATCACCTTTCCACCGCCGAATACGACCAGGTTACCGGACCCTGCGCCGGTGGCGAATACCCGCCCATCGGCGTGCACGCCGACTCCCTCCGGCGCGCGAATTCGCCCTTGGAGTGAGCCGGCCAGTTGCCCATCGGCGCCGTTGATAGCGTAGATGGCAATGCGATGGTTGCGTGTATCGGCGACCAGCAATCGCCCCTGGCCATCGAAGGCCACATCGTGGGGGGCGGCGAGCTCGTCGTTCCCGAACATGCCGACCTCGGCGAGTGTCGCCGCATTGAGCACGACGATTCGGTCGTTCTCGTTATCGGCGACAAACAGATGCTTGCCATCCGGAGACAGAACGATGTCGTGGGGTTTGGCCAGGTTCTCTGCGCTCGTCGCCACCAAGCGGAATTCCAGTGGGGCCGCGTTGGCGATGGCTATGGAGCCGGCGAAAAACACACTCAGCATCAACGGGCCTAAGGTTCCTGGTTTCATGTCACTCGATCAGGTACTTCGACACGAGTTCGTTGAACGAGTCTTCGTAGTAGCGGGGTGAAGTTTCGTTGATCATTTTCTGTTCTTTGTTGATACCGTATTGCAGTCCCGTGTCGGTCAGTGCTTTGTAGGTTCTCAACTTTCCGGGTTCGGTCTCGCTTGGCCGGGTTTTTTCTTCCAGGATCCCTTTCGCAAGCAGGAGCCGGTTTGCCTTGGCTGCCGACAGCCCTACCTCGTGCCGTTTGAGCAAAATAGTGATGGGCTCGGTTCTCTTGGTTACGGAGTCCATGGGCAGATTGGTTTCGTCGTTGTCGGTCATTGTTCAATGCTTTCATGGGCGAAGCTCGTGCGTATCGCTTCGGCTGCGTCGTCGATGGCCTCGTGGGCTGCATCCAGAACGCGTGTGTAGTGCAAGAAGCCGTGGAGGACGCCTTCGTAGATCTTCAACTGGCTCGAGACGCCGGCATCGTCCATAAGTTCCTGCATGGCAATGCTGTCGTCCAGGAGGGGGTCCAATCCGGCGGCAGCGATGAATGCCGGCGGCAGTCCACGCAGATCTGACGAGAGGTTGTCGAAGCGGCTGTCGTGTAGATCATCGGGTCCACGTGCGTAGCAGTCGAAGTAATAGTTGAGGTCCTTACAGCTCAAACCCAGTTCGCGCTCACCAAAGAGGCGCCGGGAGGATGAATCCCGAAGCCCGAAGACGCCATACACGAGCAGCAGCAGGGAAAACAGCGTGGGCTGCGTATCCCGCAGCGATTGTGCGACGGCCACGGACAGATTCGCACCGGCGGAGTCGCCGCCGATTGCGAGCCGCCGGGGATCGACACCCCAATCAGCGCCGTGATTGCACAGATGCGCGACAACCGCGCAGCACTCGTCGATGGCGATGGGGAACTTGTGCTCCGGCGCCAGGCGGTAATCCACGCCGACTACCGCCGCGCCCGAACGCAGAGCGAGCAAGCGCATGATCTTGTCGTGGGTATCGAGGTTTCCCACGACCCAACCACCCCCGTGAATGTAGACCAGCGCCGGCAGGGGGCGCTCACCGTCCGGCCGGTAAATACGAACGGGAATGCTTCCGGCGGGCCCTTCGACAGACGTATTGATGATCTCATCTATATCCGGTGCATCGGCGTTCCAGTATCGGCGTCCCGTGGCGTATTGCCGCCGCGCGTCGTCCGCGCTCAGCTCGTGGACTTTCCTGGCGTCCGGGACGATCTCCGCCTGCTTCTCCAGCACAGCGATCATCTGTGGATGAAGGCGTTCTTTGAAGTCGACGATCGCCATGGCTGTAGTTCTTCCCCTGGTCCGGCGTTGAATCCGCAAAGCAATTCCGACGACAGTATACAAATTTCTTCCAAGGCTTTTTTCTGCTCAGGTAGACGAAGGGAAAAACAGGATGCTCGAATCATAATAGTTTCAGATAGTTAGAGTCCGTTTTGCGATCACCATTTTCCCGAATTCGGGTGGATTTCCGCCCTTATCGCTTCCATCGCCGCCCCCCGGTGCCGTAGCTGGAAGTGCCGACGAGACCGTCAACATTGGGTAGCTCCCTTTCTCGTGCAAGCCTGATTTGGATCAGGAAAGCGCATAGGTGGTTGTGTTATGTGGGTACAAAACAAGGAGAAGTTTTACGATTGGGAAGTGCAGAAAAGGAGATTCCCATGAACAGGCGATTTGGAGTCTTGGCAGCCGCAGTTTGTGGCATGTTGCTGGGGTTCCCGGGCGCGCAGGCCGCTGATACCTGGCCCGTTGTCACGAGTTGGGATGCGGTGGACGTATCCGTTCGATTGGCCACGGCAAGGGGCGAGTTGGTTGTTCAGCCCGGTGAGTTCAATTTAAGGGCGGGCGAGCTCTATCGGTTCGTCATTGTTAATGATTCAGGCGTCAAACATTCCCTGTCGGCTCCCAAGCTTGCGGGAAAGGTGCTCATCTCGGATCTCGCATCCACGAATATCGTGAGTGGCGTAGTGATGCGCCCGGGTGAGAGGGTGGAGTGGTACCTGATGCCGGTGACGGAGGGCACCTATAAGTTCGGGTGCGCTAATTCCGTGCATGCTGCCTCCGGAATGGAGACGACGATGCACGTGCTTTGATGTCTAAGCCCATCCAGGCAATTATGTTTTTCATATTAGGAAATAAACTAACACCGGATCATAGTTAAGGACTCAATTGGCCCGCCTGGTGCGGGCCTCTTTTTCAGTGCGTTCAGTTGCCGGAGCGTGCGGCGAGGTAACGCGCAGATCGCATTCCGATCACGAATTCCTCTAGAATGATGGTTACGACTTTCAGGAGAATGCCCCGTGCAATTCGACGCCGTATCGATGGCTGACCACACCAGAATCTGCCGTCTGCCGATGAAGCGGATCATTTGGCTCGCCGTGATCGTCTTGATCGGCAGCATATGGATGGGCCAATCCGTGGAGTTCAGCGAGAACGGGCTTTCCGTCAGTGACAACATCGCCGCTGCGAAGGGCGGTGGCGGTGGCGGCGGTGGCGGCGGCGGCGGCGGTGGCGGCGGCGCTG